>DATAEU010000058.1:0-58115 GCA_036257835.1 Actinomycetota bacterium
CGCCTCGTTGCTCCAGCAGGCCGCCACCGCGCCGCCGTCGGAGCGCATGGCGCTACTCGACGACGCCGAGCAGGCCCGTACGACCGCCGAATCGGTGTTCGCGTACGGCTACTCCGACTGGCTGAACACGCAGGTGCGCGCGGGGACGTTCCAGCCGACGTCGCTGCCGGCGGGCTCCTGAGCATGGCGGACGGGCTGCTGCTGCTCCACGCGTTCCCGGTCGACGCCCGGATGTGGCAGCCGCAGCTTGAGGCCCTCGACGGCGTGCCGATCGCGGCCCCGAACCATCCGGGGTTCGGTGGCATCGGCTCGGTCCCCGACGTGATGACGATGGAGCTGGCCGCCGCCAACGCACTTCGCGCGCTGGACGATGCCGTCATCGACCGCGCCGTCGTGTGCGGCTTGTCGATGGGCGGCTACGTCGCGCTCGAGCTGTGGCGTCGCTCCCGCGAGCGGGTCGCCGGGTTCGTGTTCGCGGACACTCGGGCCGGTGCCGACACGGAGGAGGGCGCCGCCACCCGGCGGGCGCTAGCGGCGCGCCTGCGCGCCGAGGGCAAGGACTTCTTCGCCGACGGCCCGCCGGGGCTGCTCGGCGAGGAGGCGTCCGCCGAGACGCGCGCATTCGTACGTTCGATCATCGCCGACCAACCCGCCGAGACCATCGCCGCCGCGTCGCTCGGGATGGCGGAGCGTCCCGACTCGACCCCGGACCTGCCCGGCATCGACGTCCCCACCCTGGTCATCACGGGCAGTCTCGACACCCTCATCCCGCCGGCCGTCACGGCCGAGATGGCGGAGCGGATCCCGGGCGCCCGGCTCGAGCTCCTCGAGGGCGCCGGGCACCTGTCGAACCTCGAGCGACCCGAGGACTTCACCCGACTCCTCTCCGAGCACCTCGAGCGCGCCGGCCTGCGCTGACGGCGCCGGTCATCCGGTGGCCCGTCCGTAGACTGGCTCCATGGGAGACCCGGAGCGTTTCTCCGCGCGCTATCCGTTCGCGCTCGACCGATTTCAGCTCGAGGCAATCGAGGCGCTGGCGGCCGGTGAGTCCGTCCTGGTTGCCGCGCCGACGGGGGCGGGCAAGACGGTCGTCGCCGAGTACGCGATCGAGCGCGCCCTGGAGTTCGACGGCAAGACCTTCTACACGACGCCGCTGAAGGCACTCTCCAACCAGAAGTTCGGCGACTTCGTCGCCCGGTACGGCGCCGCCAAGGTCGGATTGTTGACCGGCGACAACGCGATCAACTCGGAGGCGCCGATCGTCGTGATGACGACCGAGGTCCTCCGCAACATGCTCTACGA
Organism: Actinomycetota bacterium; assembly: GCA_036257835.1. GTDB lineage: Bacteria > Actinomycetota > UBA4738 > UBA4738 > HRBIN12 > DATAEU01. The sequence goes on from DATAEU010000058.1 coordinate 1,303, forward strand.
GAAGTCCTCGACGCTGAGCGGGCTCGTCTCGGTCGTCATGGACGAGGTGCATTACCTCCAGGACCCATACCGCGGCGCCGTGTGGGAAGAGGTCCTGATCCACCTCCCACTGTCGGTCTCGGTGGTGTGCCTGTCGGCCACGATCTCGAACGCCGAGGAGTTCGGCGAATGGATCGGGACGCTCCGCGGGACGACGCGCGTCGTGATCGAGGAGAAGCGCCCGGTTCCGCTCGAGCACCATTACCTGATCGGGCACGAGATTCACCCGATGCACGTCGAGCTGGGCGGCCAGCTCATGCCGAACCCCTACATCGTGTCGCTCGACCGCGAGGAGGTCCGGTACAAGACCTACACGCGTCGGGGGAGCGGCGGGCTGCAGCACCAGCGGATCCCTCGGCCGCGCGAGGGGCACCGCCGCGTCTACGTCCCTCGCCGCGAGGAGGTCGTCGACGTCCTCGCGGAGCAGGGGATGCTGCCCGCGATCTACTTCGTGTTCAGCCGAACCGGATGCGACCGGAGCGTCGAGTGGGTAATGCAGTCGGGCCTCCGACTAACCGACCCGGAGGAGGCCGAGCGCATCCGCGAGTTCGCCGAGATGCGCGCCGCATGGATGGACCACGACGACCTCGTGACGCTCGGGTTTTACGACTTGGTGGACGCGCTCGCCGCGGGGGTGGCGGCGCACCACGCGGGCATGCTCCCGGTGTTCAAGGAGACGGTCGAGGAACTGTTCGAGCAGGGGCTCGTGAAGGTCGTCTTCGCCACGGAGACGCTCTCGCTCGGCATCAACATGCCGGCCAAGTCGGTGGTGATCGAGGACCTGTGGAAGTTCCAGGGCGAGCGCCACGAGCTCCTCACGCCGGGCGAGTACACGCAATTGACCGGCCGTGCCGGCCGGCGGGGCATCGACCAGCTGGGTCACGCGATCGTCGTCTTCCAGCGGCAGGTGCCGTTCGAACGCGTGGCCTCGCTGGCGTCGACGCGCACGTACGAGCTCTCCTCGTCGTTCCGGCCGTCGTACAACATGGCGGTGAACCTCGTGCGGAACTACACGCGCGACCAGACGCACCACCTGCTGAACTCCTCGTTCGCGCAGTTCCTCGCCGACCGGGGCGTCGTCGCCCTCGAACGGCAGCTCGAACGCGACACGGCCTATCTCACCGGCTATCGCGAGCAGATGCGGTGCGACCGCGGGAACTTCGCCGAGTACTGGGCGCTCCGCGAGCGCGCCGACGCGATCCGCGAGGAGGCCCGGAAGGGTCGCGAGCGCGTGCGGGCGGAGGCGGTCAAGACGGCGCTCGCGTCGCTCCGCCCCGGCGACGTCATCTTCGTCCCGCGCGCCAAGCGCCGCGGCCTCGCCGTCGTCCTGTCGAACCGCGAGGGGCGGCCGACGGTGCTCGCGCAGGACCGCAAATTCTTCCGCCTGTCAAGCCGCGACTTCGACGAGCCGCCCGCCCCGGCGACCCGCATCCCCCTACCGCGATCGGGGAGCGTGCGGAGCGCGCGTTACCGCCGCGACGTCGCGGCGAAGCTCGCAGCGCTCGACGTCCGACCGCGCGAGCATCGGCGGCGGAGCACCGACGCTGCCGCCGAGCGCCAGGCCGAGAAGCTGGAGCGGCTGGCCGAGCAGCACCCGTGTCACTCCTGCCCGGACCGCCAGACGCACGAGCGGTGGGCGGCGCGCGCGAGCCAGATCGAGCATCAGATCCGCGGGATCGAGCGCCGGATCCGGACACGGACCGAGACGCTCGCGCGGCAGTTCGAGCGCGTGCTCGGCGTCCTCGAGGAGCTCGGCTACGTCCGCGAGTTCGCGACGCTGCCCAAGGGCGAGGTCCTCGCCCGGATCTACGGCGAGGGCGACCTCGTCGTCGCCGAGGCGCTCGCCGACGGGGTGTTCGAGGGGTTGTCCGCCTCCGAGACGGCGGCGATCGTCTCGAGCCTCGTCTACGAGTCCCGCGAGCGGGTTCCACGGACCACGGTCGAGCTGCCGACGGCCGCGGCCGAGGACCGGTTCCGGCTGCTGCAGCGGATCTGGCTCCGCGTCCGCCGATCCGAGGACGAGCACCACGTCGAGCTCTCGCGCGACCTCGACCCGGGGCTGGCGACGCCGGTCTTCCACTGGGCCGAGGGCAAGCACCTCGATGCGGTGCTCGCCGAGACCGGGATGGCCCCCGGCGACTTCGTCCGCAACGCCAAACAACTCCTCGATCTGCTCCGACAGATCGCGGAGGTCGCCGGCGCCGAGTCGGCGGGGAGGGTTCGCGCCGCGATCGACGCCGTGAACCGCGGCGTGGTCGCCTACACCGGCGTCTGAGCCGAGCGGCGGGTCCGCGCCCCACCGGGACGGGCCCGTCCGCCGATAGGATTGGTTGCCATGCCGAGCGCGTTCGGACCGCTCACCGTCATCGTCAACCCGCACGCCGGGAAGCGCCGCGTCGGCGACGAGATCCCCGAGCTCGAGCGGACCCTCCAGGCTCGCGGCCTGCCCTACGAGCTCCGCCGGACGGAGGGTCCGGGGGACGCCACGCGGTTCGCGCGCGAAACGCTCGAGGCGGGGGGACGGTTCGTGGTCGCCGTCGGCGGCGACGGAACGGTGCACGAGGTCGTGAACGGGATGATGGACGGCGGACGGCCGCTGGTCGCGGACGCCGTGCTCGGCGTCGTCGCGGCCGGGAGCGGCTGCGACCTGGTGCGGACATTCGGACTCCCCGGCGACGTCACGCGGTCGTGCCAGCACCTGCTCGGCGACAACACGTACCCCCTCGACATCGGCCAGCTGACGTATACCGACCGGGACGGGACACGCGTCACACGCTACTTCCCGAACGTCGCCGAGGCCGGGCTCGGGGCCGCCGTGACGGCTCGCTCCGGTCGGCTGCCGCGATGGCTCGGGCAGGCGAAGTACTTCGCGGCGTTCTGGCTCACGCTTCCGCGGTACGACCTGGCGCAGGTGAGGATCCAGGCCGATCGGCGCTCCTACGAGGGACCGGCGCTGATGATCATCGTGGGCAACTGTCAGTACTACGGGGGCGGGATGAAGATCTCGCCCCGCTCGTATCCCGGCGACGGCGTGCTCGATGTGCTGCTGTTCACCGGGCCGAAGTCGGACGCATTCACGCTGCTCCCGCGGGTGTACCGAGGCGAGCACGTCCCGCACGACCACATCAAGGAGTTCCGCGTGAAGCACGAGTTGACGATCGAGGCCGACCGACCACTGCCGCTCGAGGCCGACGGTGAGGTGCTCGGGTCCACGCCCGCAACGTTCGAGGTCGTTCCCCAGGCGATCCGGATGAAGCTGTGACCGACGTCGCCCCCTACGCCGAGCGCCGCCGCCGCGCCGTCGAGGCCCTCGAGGGCGCGGGTCTCGACGGGCTCGTCGTCACGCCGGGACCCGACCTCCGCTACTTGACCGGCTACGACGCCCTGCCGTTCGAACGCCTCACGATGCTCCGCCTCGCACCGGCCAAGGATCCCGTCATGCTGGCGCCCGGGCTCGAGCGTGCGGCCGCCGCGGCGGCCGACGGGATCGAGGGCATCGAGCTGACGACGTGGGCCGACGGGGACGACGTGTACGCCGCCGCCGCCGCGCTGCTCGGTCCGGGCCGATACGCGGTCAGCGACCGGATGTGGTCCGTTCACCTGCTCGGGTTCCAGTCCGTCGTCCGCGACGCGACGTTCGTAGCCGCCAGCCGCGGGCTGCCGCCACTGCGGGCAGTCAAGGATGCGGGCGAGGTCGCGGCGCTCGCGCGCGCGGGCGCCGCCGCAGACCTGGTCTTCGCGTCGATCGTGACGAGCCCGTTCGCCGGCCGGACGGAGCGCGACGTCGCGATCGAGCTCGGCGAGCTCCTGCGCGCGAACGGGCACGAGACGGCCGGCTTCGCGATCGTCGGCTCTGGCCCGAACGGCGCGTCACCGCACCACGACGCCGAGGACCGGCGCATCCGGCCCGGCGAGGCCGTGGTCCTGGACTTCGGCGGGTTCGCCGACGGGTACGGCTCGGACATCACGCGAACGGTCGTCGTGGGCGAGCCGCCTGCAGGGTTCGAGGAGGCGTACGAGACGGTCCGGCGGGCGCAGCAGGCGGCGTTCGAGACCGTCCGCCCGGGCGTCGCGTGCGAGAACGTGGACCGCGCCGCGCGAGCGGTCGTCGAGGCGGCCGGGTTCGGCGAGCGGTTCATCCATCGCACCGGCCACGGCATCGGGCTCGAGACGCACGAGGATCCCTACATCGTCGAGGGCAACCGGATGCCGCTGCGCGAGGGGATGACGTTCTCGATCGAGCCCGGGATCTACCTCGAGGACCGGTTCGGTGTGCGGATCGAGGACATCGTCGCCGTCACCGCCGACGGCGCGCGCAGGTTGAACGAGGCGCCGCGCGATCTCCAGATCGTCGAGTAGGAGGCTCGCCGGCAGCCTCAGCGCTGCGGGCGGATCTTGGTGCCCTCCGGCGAGTCCATGACCTCGAGACCCATCGCCTGCAGTAAGGAGCGGATCTCGTCCGCCCGCGCGAAGTCCCGGGCCGCGCGGGCGGCGTCTCGCTCCACAACGAGGTCCCGCATCTCAGCGGTCGGCGCCCAGGCCTCGCGCACGTCACGCAGCAGGTCGAGCCCGAGCACCACGTCCCACGACGACACCAACGCGGCCTTCTCCCCGTCGAGGATCGAGGAGGAGACCGTCTCGTTCAGCACGACGAGGGCTCTCGGCATGTCGAGGTCGTCGGCGACGGCCTCCCGGAACCGGCGATCGGATTCCCGCGCCTGCGGCGAGAGCGATGCCGCCGGAGCGCCCCACGCGACCATGCGTTGCCGGAGGTCGTGCAGGCGGCGGTTCTGTCCCTCGAGTGCCTCCCAGCTGAAATCCATCTCACTGCGGTAGCGCGTCCCCAGGCACAGGAGACGATAGGCAAGCGGATCCAGACCTTGCTCGGCCAGGTCGGTGACCCGTTTGATGTTCCGGGCTGACTTCGCCATCTTCTGCCCGCCCATCTGAAGGAACCCGCCGTGCACCCAGATCGAGACGACCTGGTGTCCCACCGCGCCCTCGGATTGCGCGATCTCGTCCTCGTGGTGCGGAAACTTGTTGTCGTTTCCCCCCGTGTGGATGTCGAACCGGTCTCCGAGATGCTTCATCGACATCGCGGAGCACTCGATATGCCATCCGGGATAGCCTTCGCCCCACGGGCTCGGCCACTTCAGCGCACGGTTCGGCCCTGCCTTCTTCCACAGGGCAAAGTCCTCGGGGTGGCGCTTGTTCGGATCCGCGGCGAGCTCCTGCCGGTGCCCGGCGCGGAGTTGCTCCAGGGTGTTGCCCGACAGCTTCCCGTAGCCGGGGAACGTCGTGACGTCGTAGTAGACGTTCCCGTCGGCCTCGTAGGCGTGTCCGTTGTCCAGCAGCCGCTGGATCAGCCCGATCATCTCGGGGATGTGATCGGTGGCCCTCGGGTACATGTCCGCGCGCTCGATCCCCACGAGATCCGCGTCCTCGAGGAACGCCTCGGTGTACTTCGTGGCGATCTCGGCAGCCGAGAGCCCTTCGTCGGCCTCCGCGAGCTCCATCTTGTCGCGCCCCGTGTCGCTCACCTCGTCCGTCATGTGCCCGACATCGGTGATGTTCATGATCCAGCGCACCTCGCGGCCCTCGAATCGCAGGGCGCGCCGAATGAGATCGCCGAGCATGAACGACCGCATGTTCCCGATGTGGATGTACCGGTAGACGGTCGGGCCGCACGAGTAGACCTTGACGGTTGTGCCGTCCACGGGTTCTACGTCGTGGACGGCACGCGTGAGCGAGTCGTAAAGGCGCATCGCGAAAGGATAACCGGACCCTCAGCCCGAACCTCGCGGCGCGGGGCCTGGGGCCGCTACGGCGTGTCGGGGCGGGGCGGGAGCTCGCCGTTGGCGCCCGGGCCGTGCCCGTTGCCGCCGCCCGAGCCGAGCATCGGCCGCCCGGGCCTGCCGTCGCCGGGCAACACCGCCGCGATCTCGATCGGCTCGCGCTCGCCGAGGTCGGCCATCAGCGCCTCGATCTCGTCGCCGATCAGCTCCTCGCGCTCGAGCAGCGCGTCTCGGACGCCCTCGACCGCGTGGCGCTTTTGCTGAAGGAGCGTCCGGACGCGGTTCCGGCATTCCTCGAGGATCGCGTCGATCTCCTTGCGGCGCTCGGGGTCCGACAGGATGGCGCGGATCGGATCGCCGTCCATCATGGTCGGCGCCATCGCGCCGACAGAAACGAGGCTCTTGCCCATCCCGAACAGCCCGACGTACGCCGCCGCATTGCGCGTGGCGTTCACCAGATCCGAAGACGGCCCCGTCGTGGTCTGTCCGAACCAGATCTCCTCGCCGACCAGCCCGGCGAGCGAGACCTGGATCCGCGCGAGCAGCTGCTTCTGCGTTCGCAGGAACATCTCCTCGATCTCCTGCGTCGACACCAGGCCGAGCGCCGACTCGCGTTTCTGGATCGTGATGACCTGGATCTGCATGTCCTCCCGCTCGAGCGAGTACGAGGCGACCGCGTGGGAGGCCTCGTGCAGCGCGACCATCTCCTTCTCGCGCGGCGAGTACTTGACCGGCTGCTTGAGACCGATCTCCTCGGCCAGCTTTGCCTGCCACAGGTCGTCCCACCGCAACGCGTCGCGCCCGTCCTGAAGCGCGAAGATCAGCCCCTCGTTGACGATGTTCTGGATCATCGCGGGCGAGTACCCGGTCATCATCCGCGCGAGCTTATTGACGTCGACCGGCTCGTGGCGCACCTTGGCGAGGTAGTACTTCGCGATGTCCGCCCGTCCCTCGGCATCGGGCAGGCCGACGTGGATCTTGCGGTCGAACCGCCCCGGCCGCAGGAGCGCCGGATCGAGCGTGGCGGCGCGGTTCGTCGCGCCGATGACCAGGATGTTGTAGTGCGGGACCCTGGGCCTGCCCATCCGCAGCATGCGTCGCAGGTGCCGCCACAGGCCCTTCGGGGCCGTGAAGCCATCCATGTTGACGAGGAGCTCGTTCACGATGCCCATGCCGGCCCCGCCCATGCCCATGCCGCCCATCATGACGCGGTGCGTCGTGGAGGGCTCCTGGTACTCGCGAGCCTGCTGCGAGATCTCCCCGCGCGCGGCGCCGAGCGCGTCGAGCTCGTCGATGAAGATCACGGCGCCGCCGTACTTGTCGGACATCGACCGGGCGCGCGCGAACATACGGCGGACCTTCATGTTGCCGATCCCGAAGAACATATTCATGAACCGGCTGCCGTCGGCGATCAGGATCGGCACACTCGATGCGCCGGCGATCGCCTTGGCCATGAGCGTCTTCCCGGTTCCGGGCGGCCCCTCGAACAGGATGCCGTGCGGCGGGTACCCGCCCATCTGCTTGAAGTCCTTGAAGCCCTGGAAGAGCCGGAGGACCTCCTTGGAGGATTCGACCGCCGCCGGCTGTCCCCGGACGTCATCGAACGTCTTGTCGTACTCGTTCGGGTAGATCGTGTAGTACGTGCCGCGCATCAGGAACGCGAACATGGCGGCGAACTGCACCACCATGAACATCGAGAGGAACAGCAGCGTCACGAGCAGCTGTCGGTAGGACGCCATCGTGCTGCCGGGATGGAAGAGGCCGGTCGAGGGCGAGACGCCGAGGAACAGGTACCCGACGGCGACGTAGACGATCACGAAGATGATCGCGCGCTTGATCCAGCGCCAGTAGCGACGGTACGCGTCCATGAGCCGATACCCCCGGGGGCTGGCAGGCCCGCCGCGCGGGCCGTTCTCGAAGCCAGCAGTGTACGCCCCGAGTGGTGCCCAGGACGAGGAAGCCCGCCCCGGGGACGCCGGGGGACCTCGAGCTCGTCAGGGGATGACCGCGCGGCCCTCGAACGGGGTTGACAGCACGATCGTCGTGCGCGTCTGGACCCCACCCTTCTCGCGCAGGCGGCGGATCAGGTCCTCGAGATGCGAGGTGGTCCGGGTGCGAACCTTCAGGATGTAGTTGGCCTCGCCCGCTACGCTCAAACAGTCCTCGACCTCGCCGAACTCGCGCACCCGCTCGGGGAGGTCGTCCGGCTGCATGGGGTCGAGCGGCGTGACCGCGATCAGCGCCGTGACGAACAGCCCCATCGACTCGGGATCCACGACGGCCCGGTACCCGCGGATGACGCAGGCCTGCTCGAGCTTTCGGACGCGATCGTGCACGGACGAGGGTGACAGGCCGACGCGCCGGCCGACGTCCGCGTAGGTGGCCCGGGCGTCCTCCTGCAGCGCCGCGATGATTGCGAGGTCGCGTTCGTCGAGCACCCCGGCATGATACGGAGCCGCAGGGCGGGGGACGCGGTTCGCCTCCGGGCGGCCGATTGCCCTCGCACCGTCTCACCGGCACACTCCGCTCGACGCGCCTCGACCTCTCCCGTCGGCGCGAGAGGGGAGAGGATCGTGCACCAGCCGTCGTCGCGCCTACCCCGCGTCCGTTCGGAGGTCCGTCGCAAGCGCGGCGGCGTCCGCGTGCTCACGCATCTCGACACGGCGCTCGCCGCCGCGTACGCGTCGGCGGTCGTCGGGGTCGTCGCCGCGGTGGAGGGACGCCTCCGGCCCGAGGTCGTCGCCGACCGCATCCGGTCCGCCGCGTACGCGCCGCCGGCGATTGTGCTCGGCGACTGGCGCGCGGCCGCGAGCCGGTTCCACGCCGCGGCCTCGGCGCTCGGCGGACCGGTCCTTCGTACCGACGTCGCCAAGTGCTACGGGTCGATCTCGGCGGATGTCGTCGCCGACGCGCTCGACGGGTTGGGCGCTCCGCGCGACGCGATCCGGCGATGCGCGCGGACGCTGCGCGAGCTGGCCGACGAGGGCGTCGCCGGTCTCCCGATCGGTCCGCCGGCGTCCGCGGTGCTCGCCAACGCGGTGCTGCTGGCCGGCGACGACGTCCTCGCGCGCTCGGGTGCGCCGTTCCTGCGCTGGGTCGACGACTGGTGCATCCGCGTGGGGTCCGAGGATCACGCGTGCGACGTCCTCGGCCTGCTCGGCGGCGCGCTGTCCTCGGCCGGCCTCCGCCTGAACGACGCGAAGACCGTTGTGACGGACGGATGGGACGCCGGCGGGCGGCCGGGAAGCTCGGAGTATCATCGCCCGGCCCATGCGCACGCTCTATCGTTCATCGCTCGTGCGGACGCTGTCGTTCCCCGCGACCGCGGAGTGGGTGCTGGTGGATGGGCGGCACGTGGAGCGGGCGGGGAGCGGTGAGCCGCCGCATGCGGACCGCATCGTCGATCTCCCAGGGACCACCCTTACGCCCGGATTCGTCGACGCGCACGTGCACCTTACCGGCACCGGTATCCACCATCGGGCGCCCGAGATCCACCAGACCTCGTCGGCGACCGAGCTACTCGCGACGCTCGGGAGGATCGCCGCGGCGCGCCCGGGACCGGTGCTCGTCCACGGCTGGGACGAGACCAAGTGGTCCTCGCGCCGGCTGCCCGCGATCGAGGACCTCGACCGCGTCGTCGACCGGCCGTTGATGGCGATGCGCGCCGACGGACACGTCGCGCTGGCGAACCACGCGGCGATCGCGGCGGCCGGGCTCGACGACGTCGAGGGCGTCGAGCGTGACGCCGACGGCTCGCCCACGGGGCGCGTCTCGCGCCGTGCCAACACCGTCCTGCGGGCCTGGATCGAGCAGCACCTCGACCCCCGCGAGGTCGAACAGCTCCAGCTCGAGGCGGCGAGCCTTGCCGTCGCACGCGGGATCACGTGCGTACACGAGATGTCGCTGCCCGAGGACCGGGGGACGCGGGATCTCGAGATCCTGCTCGGGCACCGTGGCCGGCTCCCCGTCGACGTCGTCCCGTATGTCGGGACGACGGACGTCGCGAGCGTGATCGCCCTCGGCGTGTCGACGATCGGCGGCGACGTCTCGATGGACGGCTCGGTCGGCGCCCGCACGGCGTGGATGCGGGATCCCTACGCCGACGGTTCGGGCACCGGGACCTCGTACTACGCCGACGACGCGGTCGCCGAGTTCTTCCATGCCGGCCACCTCGCGGGGCTGCAGGTTGCGGTGCACGCGATCGGCGACGCCGCGATCCATCAGGTGGTCGACGCCTGGGAGCGCGTGTACGCCTCCCTCGACTCGCGCGGCCGGCGGCATTTCCGTGCCCGCCGGCATCGGATCGAGCACTTCGAGCTCGTCGACCCGCGTACGATCGAGCGAGCGGCCGCGCTCGGTCTCGCCGTGTCGGTCCAGCCGGGGTTCGACGCCGAGTGGGGACACCCGGGCGGGCTCTACGAGCTCGCGCTGGGGGAGGAGAGGGCCGCGCGGATGAATCCGTTCCGCTCGATCGTCGGACGCGGTATCGAGGTGGGTGCCGGCTCCGACTCGCCGGTGACGCCACTCGATCCGCTGGTCGGCGTTGCCGCGCTCCAGGACCATCACGACCCGACCGAGTCGATGAGCCGCGACGAGGCCGTCCGGCTGTTCACGGTCGGATCGGCTCGCCTGGCCCATCACGACGAGAAGAAGGGGACGCTCGCCCACGGCGCGCATGCCGACCTCGTCGCGTGGGACGCCGACCCATTCCGGAGCGAGGACCTCGGTGGCGTTCGGCCCGTCCTCACCGTTTCGCTCGGCCGCGAGGTGTTCGCCGCGTGATGCCCGCCGCGGGACGCGGGGCCGTTTGACAGGCCCGCGTCGCCGGCCCTAGAGTCGGCCCGCCGCGACCGCTTCGGCGGACGCGCGCTGAGGACCCAAGAGGCTGAGTAGAGAACGCGGCGCCCCGGCGTCGCGGCACCAAAGGTCTCTTGGGTCCTCGTCTCTTGCCGCCGGCTCTTCCGGCGGCCCCTCTTAGCGGCTCCTCTTGGCTGCTCCTGTGGCCGGCCTTCGGCACGTCTCTTCTGCCCCCGATGGGAACAACGACGGGTGACCGCGCGTTCCAGATGCGGAATCGCTTGCTGGGTCGTTCCTCGGCAGTACAATCCCCCGGCCGAAAAGAGGGAACCATCGATGGAAGACAGAGAAGAGATCCTCGAAGACGACGAGATCGAGGACGAGGACGAGGCTCCGGACCTCGAGGCGGACGACTCCGTCCCGCCCCCGGCGGCCGACGGAGAGGAGGTCGAGTCGATCCAGGACCTGCTCGTCAAGCAGGAGGCGCGCGAGGAGGAAGAGGAGGCGGAGGACGACTCCGTGCTCGCCCTGTCCCGCGAGGAGCGCCTGGAGCCGCTGGCGGTGAAGGTGGTGCCGCCCCAGCCCACCGAGTTCATATGCAAGTCCTGCTTCCTGGTGAAGCATCGCAGCCAGCTGAAGGACAAGACGCGCCAGCTCTGTCGCGACTGCGCCTGAGCGCCCCGCCCAGGCAACCCGCGGCTGCGCTCGCCGTCGCCGCGGCTTCCGGACTCGCCCTCTCGCTCACGTTGCCGCCCGCCGGGCTCGGCTGGGTGGCCTTCCTGGCGCTAATCCCGTTCCTGTGGACGCTCCGGGCCGCGCGTGCCCCCCAGCGGGCGGCGCTCGGTGCCGTGTTCGGGTTCGCGTACTTCGGGGCGGTCCTGTACTGGCTGCTGCTGTTCGGCCTGATGGGGTGGATGGCGCTCTCGCTCGTCTCCGCGGCATACCTCGCCGCCTTCGCGGTGCTCGCGCCCGCCGTCACGCGGCCCGGCCGCCCCGTCGTGTCGGCGCTCGGGCTCGCGGCGCTCTGGACGGCGCTCGAATGGGTCCGTGGGGCGTGGCCGCTCGGGGGGTTCGGCTGGGGGCAGCTCGGGTCCACCCAGACGAACGAGGGGTTCCTGCTGCGTCTGGCGCCGATCACCGGTGTCTGGGGGATGTCGTTCGTCGTCGTTGCCGCGGCCGCGCTGCTGCTCGGCGCGCTCGACCGCTTCCCGGATTCGAAGCGGGCGGCGGGGTCCCTCGCCGTGGCGGCCGTGGCCATCGTGGCGTTGCCGGCCCTGATCCCCGTCGTTCATGCCGACGGGCGCCCGGTCCGCATCGCCGAGCTCCAGGTCGACGTCCGACGCGCAGGCTCGGCGAACGCGGCGGCCGAGGACCGGTCGGTCGCGCTCATGAACGCGGGCGAGCACCGGCGGCTGGCCGGCGACCCGCCCGATCTCGCCGTCTGGGGCGAGGGGGCGCTCGACCCGCAAGCGTTCTCCGACCGGGCAACCATGACGGCGGTTCGCTCCGCGATCGGGACGGTCGGGGTGCCGACCCTGGCCGGCGCCGTCACGGTGTCACCCGCCGGCGTGCAACGCACGGAGACGGTGCTGTTCGACGGGTCGGGCCGGATCGTCGACCGCTACGCCAAGGTGCATCTCGTGCCGTTCGGCGAGTACGTGCCGTGGCGTGACGAGCTGTCGTGGATCTCGGCCCTGCGGCAGATCCCGGTCGACCGGGTCCCGGGGCACACGATCCGCGCCGTGTCCGTGAACGGACTGCCGCCGTTCGGGACGCCGATCTGTTACGAGAACAGTTTCCCGGCGATCGAACGGTCCTTCGTCCGCGCGGGGGCGCGGTTCCTGGTCCTGACGATCAACAACGCGTCGTACGAGGAGACGGCGGCGTCCCGGCAGCACCTGGTGATGAGCCAGCTGCGTGCGGCCGAGACCGGCCGGTGGGTGGTCCACGCGGCGGTCTCCGGCGTGAGCGCGTTCGTCGACCCGAGCGGCCGCGTCGTCGCGGAGACGCAGCTGTTCCGCGACGAGATCCTGCGCCGGACGATCCGCGCATCCGATGCGATCACGCCGTACGTCCGGCTGGGGGATTGGGTGCCGGCGCTCTCGTTCGTCGTGGTGCTCGGCCTCGCCCTGGTGCCGCGGGTCAGGCGTCGCCGCCTGCCGCCGCCGCCGGAGCTCCCGGGCTCACCGCGAACGCTCGTCATCCTGCCCACCTACGACGAGCGACCGACCATTTTACTGGTGCTCGAGCGGTTGCTCGCGCTTCCGCAGCTGGTGCACATGCTCGTCGTCGACGACGGTTCGCCGGACGGGACGGCCGGGGCCGTGCGGGCCGTCGCCGAGCACGAACCGCGGGTCGAGCTCGTCGAGCGTCCCGGCAAGGCCGGGCTCGGCTCGGCCTACTGGCTCGGTTTCCGGCGCGGGCTCGAGGAGGGCTACGACCTCGTCGTGGAGATGGACTCCGACCTCTCCCACGACCCGGACGAGCTCCCCCGGCTCCTCGCGGCCGCGGCGAGCAACGACCTCGCGATCGGGAGCCGGTACGTTTCCGGCGGGTCCGTTTCCAACTGGAGCCGGTCCCGGCTCGCCCTGTCCAAAGCCGGGAACCGGTACTCGCGGCTGCTGCTGGGGTTCGAGCTCCACGACGCGACCAGCGGCTTCCGCGTGTACCGGCGGCGGCTCCTCGAGCACCTGGTCGCCGATCCGATCCGCTCGGACGGGTACGGGTTCCAGATCGAGCTGGCGTTCCGGGCCTGGCGAGACGGATTCGCCGTCGGCGAGGCGCCGATCACGTTTCGCGAACGCGAGCACGGAACGTCGAAGATCTCGCGGCGCATCGTCGTCGAGGCGCTGTGGCTCGTCACGATCTGGGGCATCCGTGAACGGTTCGGTCCGGCCCGTCGCGCCTCCCCATAGGCGCGCCGTTCCCGGTGGCGTCGCGCCCCGACAGCGCCGGGCGCCGTTGCGAAACGCAACGCCCATAATGGACGTTATGTAAAGTTCGTCGAAACACGGCCCGTCTGTCCGGCGTCCCCTTGGGGCGTCTCCCCTCGGCGGTCGTCTCCGCCGCGGCGCTCTTCCTCGATGCCGGGGTCCCAAAGCCGGTGGTGCTCGAGATCGCGACCGAGCCGTTCGACAACGCCAACGCCGTGCCTGTCGAGGAGGCCCGACGGTGAGCGCCCAGGCGTCTGCCGAGCGATGGGTCCCCAGTCCCTCGCCAGGCAGATGGCTGCGGCGTAGTGCGAAAGACCTGTCGCAGGTCGAACCCTTCGACCGATGGCGTAGCCGGGGCTGGTGCCTACGATTTGTGCTGTAGGGCGTTCATCACGCCCGGGTTCCCTATTCGGTATCGGTAGGTCGGAGGAGGCACCAGATGCGGCGTACGAGACACAACGGACGGTATCGCTCGTCCCGCTTCGAGGTCATCGCGATCACGCTCGGCCTGGCGCTCGTCGTCACCCAGGCGATCGGGGTCGTGACGGCGGCAGCGGTCAGCGCGCTGAACGTCGACCTCGACCAGTACGCCAACACCGACGCCGCGTGGCAGAACGGCGACCTGAACGGCACCAACTCGGCGTACAACGAGGGAGACGTCGTCCCCTTCCGTCTCGCGATCGAGGGGCTCACTGCCGGTTCCCACGCGATCCACATCGACTACGACTTCACCGCCGGCGGCGTAGAGGCCTACGACTTCCTCGCGACGTGGAACGTGAGCGAGCACCCCGATCTGTGCGACGCCGGTGGCGGTGCAGTCTCGTCGTTGTGTGGCGGCGGGCTCGGCTCCTCCGACACGATGGCCTTCCCGAACGATCCCTTCGAGCCCGGAACGGCCGCGGGAAGCAAGACGAAGTCGGGACTCACGGTCGCCGGGGCCGAGGCGTTCTCGGGCGTCTCCCGCAACCTGACGATGTACGGCGGAACGATCACCGGCATCACCGGCCCGACGCACGCGGGCGCCGTCGGCAACAACAGCACCGGCGACTTCATCGTCACCTTCGACAAGGTCGGGACCGACGGCGCCGTGCTGTTCGCATGGGGCGGCCACCTTGCCGAGTCCGCGTATTGGAAGACCAAGCAGGACGGGAACAACGGCGCGTCCCAGATCTCCGGCGCCCCGTGGCACATGCGGACCCAGCAGCTGGACGGCAGCGGCAACAAGAACCAGGACCGGAGCATCCAGCCCAGCGCGATCGTCCCGCTCCCCGGGCTCGAGATCAGCAAGAGCGCGTCCTCGTCGAACGTCTCCCCCGGTGACACGTTCACGTACACCATCAGGGTGTCGAACTCGGGCAGCGCCACGGCATCGCCGGTGGTGATCACTGACGACCTGGAGAACTCCCTGACCAACGTCAGCGCGACGTACGACATCGATCCGGGATCGGGCAGCGACGGGTCGTGCACGGTGGGGGCCGGCAACACGATCTCGTGCCCGGCCGGCGACACCATCTCGCTTGCGAAGAGCGACGGCGACACCGCCTCGCCGGAGCCGGACGTCGTCGAGGTGACGGTCTCGGCGACCGCCCCGAGCGATTCGTGTCCCACGCTGCTGAATACGGCGAGCGCGCAGCTCGGCACCGACACCCCGATCAGCAGCAATCAGGTCACGGTGACGGTCAGCGGGTGCGCGCCCGACATCAGGATCACGAAGAAGGCCGTCGACGCGAACGGCGATCCCGTCTCGGCCGTGGCCCCCGGAGGCTCGTTCACCTACGTCATCGACGTGACGAACCCGGGGAACACCGACGCGACCGGGGTGATCGTGACCGACGACCTCGACGACACGCTGACGATCGACTCGGCCAGCTATCGGATCGACGGTGGTTCGGCGACGGCCTGTGACATCACCGTCTCGAGGGTGACATGCCCGTCGTCGGGCTCCGAGACGCTCGCCCCGGGCAGCACGCTCGAGGTCACGATCGACGTCACGACGGACGCCCAGACGTGCAAGACCCTGCTCAACACGGGCCACGTCGGCTTCGACGGGTCGCGGACGGGCCTCGACAGCAACGAGGTCGGCGTGGACGTCACCGGCTGCTCGGTGGATCTCACCGTCACGAAGTCGGCCAGCTCGACGAACGTCTCGCCCGGCGGCGCCGTGACCTTCACCGTCGTCGCGACGAACAACGGCTCCGTCGCGGCGAACGCCGTGCAGATCACCGACACTCTGGCGAACGGCCTCACGATCAACGGCGCGACGTGGTCGAACGGCGGGTCGTCCGGCACCTGCACCGTGAACGGGCAGGCCGTGGCGTGTGACGTCGGGAGCCTCACCGGGGGGAAGAGCGCCACGGTGACGATCACCGTCACGGCGACCACGATCGCGTGCCCGAGCGTTGTGAACACCGCGCACGTCTCGGCCTCGAACGAGGACGAGGGCGCGAAGCTGAACGACGACTCGGAGCCGGTGACCGTCAACGTCAACTGCGCCACTTCCCCGCCGCCTGCGCCGCCCACGGGCCTCGGGATCCAGATCGTCAAGGGCGGACCCGCGCTGGCGCACATCGGCGACACGATCGTCTACACCCTCGATGCGTCGCTCACGACGTCGACGCCGCTCACCAACATCACGGTGACCGACCCGACCTGCGATGCCGCGCCGACGCTCGGCTCGAAGACCGGCGGCGACCAGGACGCCTGGCTCGAGCCCGGCGAGACCTGGCACTACCACTGCACGCACGTGGTGACCAAGGCGGACGCCGATCCGCTGCCGAACACCGCGACGGTGAGCGGCACGGACAGCCAGGGCCGCGACACGTCGGACACCGACAGCCACCTGGTCGACCTCATCCACCCGGCCATCGAGATCGTGAAGAAGGCCAACCCACTCTCGATCGGCCCCGGTGAGAGCGTCACGTACACCTACAAGGTGACGAACGTCGGCGACGTGACGCTGTACAACGTGTCGGTCGACGACGACAAGCTCGGCCACATCTGCGACCTCGCGCGGCTCGACGTGGGCGACACCCAGATCTGCACCAAGGACTTCAGGGCCGGCGAGAGCAACCTGGGTCCGCTCAAGAACATCGCGGTCGCGGAGGGCGAGGACGAGACCGGATTCGGGGTCCGCGACTCGGCCGCCGCGCAGGTCGACGTGGTCCTCGGAACCGTCGTCACGCCGACGAGCGCGCCGCCGGGCGGAACAGCCTTCACCGGCAGCTCCCCGCTGCCGATGGCCGCGGCCGCGATCGCGTTCCTGCTCATCGGTACCGGCCTGATCTACCTGGGTCGCCGTCGCGAGGACGGATCCCGGGCGTAGGACTCCTTTCGGGAGGGCAACCAAGCGAAGGCCCCGGGCATCGCCCGGGGCCTTCGGCTCTCTACGGTCGAGGAAGGAGGGGTCTCAGCCGTAGAAGATCACGGTCACCCACAGGCTCCCGTGCTTGCGCACGAAGCCGATGGCCGTGTGATCGAACCTCGATCGCAGGATGTTCTCGCGATGCTCCTTGCTGGCCATGAACGCCGCCTGCAGGCTGTCGACGCTGGGTCCGACGCCGACGTTCTCGCCGCCGATCGTCCAGTGGTACGGCGCGAGGATCCTGCCGAGGAGCCCCGAGTCCGAGTGGAACAGGTAGCCGCGGGTTGCCATCTCCTGACTGTGCCGCCTGGCGTACCGCGACAGCCGGTCGACCAGGGCGACCCGCGCGCGATCGTGCTCCGCGCGTGCCTCGTTCGTCAGATGGAAGAGCCGTTCGCGGCGGGTGATCTGCCCGGCGCCCGCAGCAGCGGCGAACGACGACACGAACAACCCGACCACGACGAGGAACACCACGGCCGCGGCGCCCGAGCGCCGCGAAGGGCGAACGTCCATGTTCGAGCCTCCCGACCCGCGGTCCCGGCGGTCCGGCCCCGAGGGGCTCGGACCCTTCGGCAGCTCGGCCGCCTCCCTGCCTCGGAGGCCGATGCTTTGCGACCCGCCGTCACGGGGGCTTGCCGTTTCGGGACCTGACTTCCGTTCCTGTGCCTCCCTATCGGCGCGACCCTCACCCCGCTTGAAGGGCCGGATGGTCGGGTCGGACTAGCCGCCCGAACAACGCGCGATCGGTGGGCGGGTCGGGGCCGGGGGTGCTGCGGGCGCCGGGCCGCTACCAGCGCAGCTTGAGATGCCGCGCGGCGCGGGCCTCGTCGAGGCGGCGCACCGGCGTGGTGACGGGGGCCTCGTGCAGGACGTCGGGGTCGGTGCGCGCCTCTTCCGAGGCCTGTCGCATCGCCGCCGCGAACGCGTCGAGCGTATCCTTGCTCTCGGTCTCGGTCGGCTCGACCATCATCGCCTCCTCCACCACCAGCGGGAAATAGACGGTCGACGGGTGAAAGCCGAGGTCGATGATGCGCTTGGCAACGTCCATCGCGCGAACGCCCGTCTCGTCGCGAATCGGCTTCGCCGTCGAGACGAACTCGTGCATCGGACGCCCGTCCGGATAGGCGAGCGGGAAGTCGTCCCGTACGAGCGCCGCGAGGTAGTTGGCGTTCAGCACCGCGCGCTCGGCCACCTCGAGGAGACCGTCGCGCCCGTGGAGGAACACGTAGGCGTAGGCCCGCACGAGCACCGCGAAGTTACCGTAGAAGCCGTGCATCCGCCCGATCGAGTCGGGACGATCGTGCTCGAGCCGCAAGGTGCCGTCGTCCTCGCGTTCGACCAGCGGCGACGGCAGGAACGGCACGAGCTCCTCGGTCACGCCGACCGGACCCGCGCCCGGGCCTCCCCCACCGTGCGGCGTCGCGAACGTCTTGTGCGTATTGATGTGAACGATGTCGAATCCCATGTCTCCGGGGCGACACCGGCCGAGGATCGCGTTCAGGTTGGCACCGTCGTAGTAGACGAGCCCGCCGACGTTGTGGATCACTGATGTGATCTTCTCGATCTCATCCTCGAACAGACCGAGCGTATTCGGGTTCGTCAGCATCAGCCCGGCGACGTCCTCGTCGACGAGCTTCTCGAGCGCCGACACGTCGACGAGACCGCGCGCGTCGGACGGGATGTGGACGGTCTCGAACCCCGCGAGCCGCACGCTGGCCGGGTTCGTCCCGTGCGCCGAGTCCGGGATGGCGACCTTGGCGCGCCGCCCCCCCTGCTTGTCGTGGTACGCGCGCATGATCAGCAAGCCGGTCAGCTCGCCGCATGCGCCGGCCGGCGGCTGCAGCGTCGCCCGCGACATCCCCGTGATCTCGCACAGCGCGTGCTCGAGCCGCCACAACAGCTCGAGTGCGCCCTGGGTCGTCGACGCCGGCTGGAGCGGGTGGAGCCTCGAGAAGCCGGGAAGCGCCGCGACGGTCTCGGCGATCTTCGGGTTGTACTTCATCGAACACGAACCGAGCGGGTACACACCCGTGTCGACGCCGTAGTTCTCCTGGGACAGGCGGGTGTAATGCGACACGATGTCGCGCTCGCCGACCTCCGGAAGTCCGGGCCGCTCCGCGCGGAGCTGCTCGCGTGGAAGGTCCGCCTCGGGAACGTCCAGCGCCGGCAGGCTGAACGCACGACGCCCCGGGCGCGAGAGGTCCTTGATCGTCCCCTGTTGCGTGGGTGGGTCCTGCGTGCGTACCGGAGCGCCCGTCATGCGAGCACCTCGCGCACCGCATCGGCGAAGGCGTCGATCTCGTTCTTCGACCGCCGCTCGGTCACCGCGACGAGCAATCCTCGCTCGTCGACATCATCGAGCGGTACGCCGCCGAGAAACCCGCGCTCGGCCAGCCGCTCGAGGGCCTCGCGCGCCACGACCGGCACCCGGACGGCGAACTCCTTGAAGAACGCCGCGTCCCCGAACATCGGCTCGACCCCGTCGATCTCCGTCAGTCTCTCGAAGGCGTACCGCGCCTTGGCGGCGCACCGCCGGCCGAGCTCGGCCAGTCCCTGCGGGCCGAGCCAGGCGAGGTAGATCGTGGCCGCGATCGCCATCAGCGTCTGATTGGTGCAGATGTTCGAGGTCGCCTTCTCGCGCCGGATGTGCTGTTCGCGTGCCTGGAGCGTCAGCACGTACCCGGTGCGGCCGTCCACGTCGACGGTTTCGCCGACGATGCGTCCCGGGAGGCGGCGGACGTCATCGAGCCGCGTGGCGATGACACCGAGGTACGGCCCGCCGAAGTTGAGGTTGTTGCCGAGCGGTTGACCCTCGGCTACGGCGATGTCGGCCCTGAGGTCGCCGGGCGGCGCCAGTACGCCGAGCGACAGCGGGTCGAACACCTGCACCGCGCGCGCCCCCGCGGCGTGCGCCTGCCCAAACAGGTCGCGAGCGGGCTCGAGGATCCCGAACCGGTTCGGGTGCTGCACGATCACGCACGCGACGTCGTCGCCGATCTCGGGCGAGCCGCCGCGCCCGTCGCGCAGTTCGAACACCTCGGGTCGGTACCCCGCTCCCCTGCCGTACGTCCGCAGCGTCTCGACGTATCTGGGATCCACGCCCGCCGACACCACCACCCGGTCCCGCCCCGGTACCGACCGGGCGAGGTTCACCGCCTCGGCCAGGGCCGTTGCCCCGTCGTAGAGCGAGGCGTTCGAGACGTCGAGCGCCGTGAGCTCGGCGATCATCGATTGGTACTCGAAGAGGGCCTGCAGGACGCCCTGCGAGAGCTCGGGCTGGTAGGGCGTGTACGACGTGTAGAACTCGGAGCGGCCGGCCAGTGCCCAGACCACCGACGGGACGTAGTGATCGTACGCGCCGCCGCCGGCGAAGCAGACCAGGCGGTCGGCGTCGAGGTTCCGGGCGGCCAGGGCTCGGAGGTCGGCCGAGATCTCCATCTCGGAGACCCCCTCCGCGATCCCGAGCGGCCGGTCCAACCGTACCGACGGCGGGATCTGCTCGAACAGCTGGTCGAGCCGCTCGAGGCCGATCCGGTCGAGCATCTCCCGGACGTCGTCGTCGGTGTGCGGAGCGAACTTCATCTCCGAGCGCTCAGTCTACGGTGACCGGGCGCGTGCGTCGGAGTCGAACGGACCGCCGCCGGCGGTCCGTCAGCCCTCGCCGCCGGCGAGGTCCTCGAGCCCATACTTCGATACCAGCGACAGGTAGTCGCGCTGGTAGAAGATCTTGCAGTTGACGCCCGGGTACAGCTCGCGCAGGCGCCGAACCTTCCGGTTCTTCTTGGTGACCAGCCGTTGATTGAGCGTGGTGATCTCGATGTAGAGGTCGTACTGCGGGAGGTAGAAGTCCGGCGTGAACCGCTGAACGACGACGCCGTCCTTGTCCCACTCCAGATCGAACGAGGTCGGCTCGTACTCCCATTCGATCTGATAGAAGTCGAGCAGCTGGGCGAACTGCCGCTCGCTGGCATGCGCGAACCGGACCGTGTCGCTCTTGACGGCCGGCGCCTCCGCCGCGGGAGCCGCGCTCACGCGCCGCCGGCCGCGGCGGCGCCGCGGCTCTTCCTCCGACCGGCCTTCGGGAGGCTCCCCTCGAGGTCCGTCCATACCTTGTCGACCGCGATCGCGAACACGCCCTGGCCCTTCGCCAACAGATCGACCACCTCGTCCGGCGAACCCACGGCGTAGATCCGCGTCCCGTCGGACACGAGGGTGGTGCCCAGCGTGGGCTCCTTGAGGTCCTTCAGTGTCTTCATCGCCTTGCGGATCTGCTGCAGCCCGACGCCGGAGTCCAGCATCCGCTTGATCAATTTGAGCAGCGCGAGATCCTGGAACGAGTACAGACGCTGCGTGCCGGAGCCGCGCGCATCTTGCAGCGACGGGCGGACGAGGCCGGTGCGTGCCCAGTAGTCGAGCTGCCGATAGCTGATCCCGACGATCTTGGTGACCTCGGGAACGCGGAACCCCTGCTCGGCCATGACAACTCCGTAATTACGCGGGCGTTGCGAGCCTAGCCTCGCGCCGGTTCGGTGTCAACGAAGCCGGATCTCCAGCGCGCGTGACCGAAAGTCTTAGGTCCAATGTTGGCGACTCGCCGGATCCGGGACTAGGGTGTTGCCCCGTGACCTGGCGCCGACGTGCGACGACGGGACACCGGGCGAGCCGAGCGCTCGCCGTGCTGACGCTCTCCGCCCTCCTGTGCACCTCCATCGCGGGGGTCGCGTACGCCGCCACGTTGCGACACCGGTTGCTTCGTCTCGTCAACCACAGCCGCACGCTCCACGACGTGCGGCCGGTGAGGCTGAACCTGCGACTGTCCCGCGATGCGATGACGCACACGCGGACGATGCTGCAGACCAACCGGCTGTTCGACTTCACCAACCTGGCCGACGTGCTCAGTCCCTACGACTGGACGCGCATCGGCGCGGACGTCGTCGGCTGCGGCGAGACGCTGCACGAGATGCATCGGGCGCTCATGCACCACGCGCTGCACCGCAAGATCATCCTGAACGCCGACGTCCGACGGGTGGGCATCGGCGTGATCAAGGACACGGGACGATCGCTGTGCGGCCGCAACGCGGTGTGGGCGACCGAGATCTATTACGGCTGATCGCATCTCGGCCGGGTGAACCGAATATCGAGAGGCGACGCGCTGCGCTCCGTGTGATCAACGAGCGTGAGCTGCGTTTGGCCCGCGCGACGCGCTAGGACCCGAAGTCCTCGGGGTTCACGTTCTCGAGGAACTCGCGGAACTTCTGGACCTCGTCGTCCTCGTCCCCTTCACCGTCCGGGATCGGGATGCCGGCCTCGTCGAGGACGTCTTCGTTCGCGAAGATCTTGCACCCGAGTCGCACCGCGAGGGCGATGGCGTCGCTCGGCCGTGACGAGACCTCGTAGGCCGTCCCGTTGCGCTGCATGTTGATCGTGGCGTAGAACGTGCCCTCGCGCAGCTCGGTGATGACGATGCTGCTCACCTGAACCGCCATCTCGTCGAGGATGTTCTTCAACAGGTCGTGCGTCATCGGCCGCGGCGTCACGACCCCCTGCTGTGCGAGCGCGATCGCCGCGGCCTCGGGCTGCCCGATCCAGATGGGGAGGAAGCGCTCTCCGAGGGCCTCGCGGAGCAACACGATCGGCTGATTGCCTGGCACCTCGATCCGCACGCCAGCGAGCGTCATCTCGATCATGGCTACGAGCGAAGATATCCCCGGCCCCTACGTCCGGCAACCGTGAGACGTGCGTCAGGAGGAGCGGTCGGCGTCGCCGAGGACGAACGGGAGGAGGAGGTCCGGATCGGCCGTGATCGCCGCCACGTCGCCGATCGCCAGGATGTCGGGAACGTTGCGGTACCGCTCCCCGACATCTAGTCCGTAGCCGACGACGAAGACGTCGGGGCAGTCGAACCCCACGTAGCGGATGTCGAGAGGGGTGATGCGGCGCACGGACTTGTCCAGCAGCGTGCAGATCGCGACCGATGCCGGCTGCCGCGAATCGAGCACGCCCAGCAGGTAGGAGAGCGTCAGGCCGGTGTCGACGATGTCCTCGACGACGATCACGTCGCGGCCGCCGACGTCCTCGTCCAGGTCCTTGACGATGCGAACGCGACCCATCGACTCGGCGGCGCCGCCGTAGCGCGAGATCGACATGTAGTCGATTGCGACCGGCAACCGGATCTCGCGGATGAGATCCGCGAGGAAGATCGAACCGCCCTTGAGGACCGAGACCAGGACGGGGGCCTTGCCGCGGTAGTCGTCGGTGATCGTGCGTCCGAGCTCTTCGATGCGACCCCGGATCTCCTCGCGTCGGAACAGGACGCTGGCGACCTCCGTCATCGGCGCGATGGTAGCAGCAGGCTCAGCCGAACAGGCCCGACACCAGGGACGACAGCGCGCCGGCGACGGCGGAACCCGCCCGGCGCCACCACGGACCGGGCTCGGACGGCTCGGGCGGCGGCGGAACGCGCGTGGCGAGCAGCGGGAT
The DNA here is from genome assembly GCA_036257835.1 of Actinomycetota bacterium. Classification (GTDB taxonomy): domain Bacteria; phylum Actinomycetota; class UBA4738; order UBA4738; family HRBIN12; genus DATAEU01. Next base: position 24,708 of record DATAEU010000058.1, read on the forward strand.
CCGGCGCAGCACGGTCGCACCCGCCTCGACGCGAAGCGTCGCCACCGGCTCCCCGAGGCCCGGCGGGAAGGTGACCCCGGGGCGCGGAAGGACGGCGAACCGGATCTTCGCGTCCGAGCGAACAAGCGCCTCGACCGCGTGGCCGGTCGCGACCCCCACCCTCCTCCCCTGCACGACCACCGGTCCGAACGTCTGGCCGGCGTCGACCAGATGCCGGCGAGAGAACGCGGCGAAGCCGTAATCGAGCAACGTCGCCGCCGCCGAGAACGGCTCGCCCGGATCGCCGAGGACGACGGCGATCAGCCTCAGACCCTCGCGCTGAGCCGCCGCGACGACGCAGAAGCCGGCCGCGCTCGTGTACCCCGTCTTGCCGCCGAGCGCTCCCCGATACAGCCACAGCAGGACGTTGCGGTTCTGGATCTCTCGCGGTGGCCCGCTCGGGGCGGGGATCTCGTGGAACTTCGTCGACACCACGTGCTCGAAGTCCGGCATCGCGAACGCAACCCGCGCGAGCCGCGCGAGGTCGAGCCCGGTCGAGTAGCCGCGGTCGTCGAGACCGTTCGGCGAGAAGAAGCGCGTGTGCCGCATGCCGAGCCGCCGCGCCTGCGCGTTCATCGCCCCGACGAACCGCTCTACCGAGCCCGAGACGTCCTCCGCAAGTGCGACGGCCGCGTCGTTCGCGGACTGCAGCAAGAGGGCGTAGAGCAGCTGCTCGACGGTGATGCGCTCGCCCGACTCCAGGCCGAGCTCCGAGATGCCGACGCCGCCGACCTCCGTGGACGCCGCATCCGAGACGGTGACGACGTCGTCGAGCCCGGCCCGACGCAGGACGAGAACGGCGGTCATCAGCTTCGTCAGGCTCGCGATAGGGCGCTCCTCTTCGCCGTTGGAGGAGAGCAGCACCTGCCCCGTGTCGAGGTCCTCGAGGACCGCGGCGCCGACGGCGAGCCGCGGGACCGTGGCGGACGCCGGCGGCGTCCGCAGGACCGTCGGGAACGGCGACGGCGAGGTGCCGCCGCCCGGCACCGAGACGGGCGTGGGCGGCGGGACGGCCAGGCGCCCGTGCTTGGCGGCAGACGCGACGGGCAACGCGACGAGCAGGAGGACGAGCGCCGCGAGCGCGAGCGCGACCGCGCGGATGCCTCGGTGTTCCACGACCCTACGGCGCCTGCAGGTGCTGCCGCAGGTTGTTGCGGAGCAGCGCGCCCTTCAGCTTGCGTGAGGCCTTCGTGAGATCGGTGAGGGCCTGCGCGGCCACCCGCCGGGCCTCCGGGTTCCGTTGCCGGAGCTGTGGCATCACGATCGACTCGAAGAACGTCGCCTCGCGCTCCTCGAAATGCTTGTACATCGTGAGGTGGCGCGGCTCGATGCCGTACATGAAGAAGTCCCTGAGGATCGACAGCACGACGTAGTCGTCACCGTCGTAGTACCGGGCGCCGTCGGGGCCGTGCGAGCAGACGAGGCCGAACCCCTCGAGGTCCCTGATCCGCTCCTTCTCGATGCCCGTGGCCGCCGACATCTCGTCGATCGACATCTGCAGCCCCGTCGGCGGCTCGGCGATCTCGTCCTCGGCGCTCTGCTCGATCTCCTCCTCCGCCTCGACGACCTCCTGGCCGGTCTCCTTCTTCAACAGGCGATCCTTGATGACCTTGAGCGGCAGGTACTCGTCCCGCTGCATCCGAAGGATGTGCTTGAGACGCTCGACGTCCTTCTCGTAGAACTTCCTGTATCCGGAGGGTGTGCGCTCGGGTTGGATCAAACCCTCGGCCTCGAGGAACCGGATCTTCGAGATGGTGATGTCCGGGAACTCCGTCTTGACGGAGACCAGAACCTCACCGATCGATTGATAGTTGCGCGTCGGCATCCTCACTCCCCGGACTCGAAGAACGCGAGCTTGAACTTCCCGATCTGCACCTCGTCGCCCGATCTGAGGCTCACGGTCTCCACGCGCTCCCGGTTCACATACGTGCCGTTGAGACTTCCGACGTCGTGCAGCTCGAACCTCCCGGCCGCGCGACGAAGCTCGGCGTGGCGGCGCGAGACGGTCACGTCGTCGAGGAACACGTCGCTCGAAGGGTTTCGGCCGATCGTCGTGACGTCCGCGTCGATCAGGAACGTCGAGCCGGCGTTCTGCCCACGCTTGACGAGCAGCAGTCCCTGCCCGGGATCGAGATGATCGCCTGGGAACGGGAAGTCCTCGCCCGCCTCCTCCTCGACCTCGACGGGAGCGATGCCGACGGTCGTGTCTTCGTGGAGCGGAGCGCCACAGTTGGCGCAGAAGCGGGCCTCGTCCTTGTTCGGATGTCCGCAGCGGGTGCAGAACACGTTCGGGGGCTCCTGACGGCGGCTCGATGTGCGAGGTTGAGGTTGAAGCCGCCACCTCAACCCTCGATGGAGACCGGACGTTATCGTACGCCCACGGGAGGGTCAACGCTGGCTCGGGGCGAAGTAGAGGCGTGATGATCGGTCGAGGGTCGATCCGGGGCGCTACTGTCCATGGACCTGCTGAACGAACGTCCGGTACGCCTCGGCGTCCATCAGCCCATCGAGCTGCGCGGCGTCGGTCGCCTCGATCACAACGAGCCACCCGTCGGCGTATGGCGCTTGGTTGACGAGCTCGGGGCGGTCCTCGAGGAGCTGGTTCCGCTCGAGCACGGTCCCGGTGACGGGGCTGTAGACGTCCGACACGGACTTCGTCGACTCGACCTCGCTGAACGGCTGCGAGGCCGTGACGGAGGTGCCGAGCTCGGGGACGTCGACGTAGACGACGTCCCCGAGCGCATCCTGCGCGTAGTCCGTGATCCCGACGCGAACGCGGTTCGAGCCCTCGTCGCGGACCCACTCATGTTCCGTGGTGTAGCGCACGTCGTCGGGGAACTCCATGTCCTCTCCCTCGCTCTCGACGATCCTCGACGGTCGAGTCGTCGAACGAGCGGACGCTACCACCTCGGCGAAGGAGCGCTATCCGCCGGCCTTCGCGGCCAGCGCGCGCCGGAGATCGACCGCGTACCAGGCCGCCGCCGAGTACGAGAGCACGATGCCGATCGCGAACGACGTCCAGCCGACGGCCGTAGTGACCGGACCGAGCCACAGATCGAAGGCACCCCACGCGATCAACGGAACGCCGAGCATCAGCGCGGCCGTCGCCTCCTTGCCGATCCGCCGGACATCGATGCGCACGCCGCGCCGCGCGAGCACGAACGCGCCGACGACGAGGAGCGCGACGTCGCGGGCGACGATCAACGAGGCGGCCCACAGCGGGAACGCGCCGCGCGCGACGAGCGCCACGATCACCGCGACGATCACGAGCCGGTCGGCGACCGGGTCGAGCACCTTCCCGAGCTCACTGACGCTTCCGGTTCGCCGCGCCAGGTACCCGTCGACCCAGTCCGTCGAGGCGACGACGGCGAAGCCGAGCAATCCGGCCTCCTCGGTGCCGCGATGGACGATCGCCCACACCAGCACCGGGATCGTCGCGATACGCGCGAACGACAGGATGTTGGGGATCGTCAGGACCGCCGAGGTCGAGGCTTCGCGGTCGCCCGCCATCGCGCGGACGGTACCACCTCACTGTTCGACCGAGATGATCGAGAGCGTGAACGCGGCGATCCGCGCAGGTAGAGGGAGAAGTTCGACAGAACTTCGCGGATCGACGTGCACTCTCCCACCCCCTTGACCTACACTTCGGGGTTGCCGGACCGCAGCCTCCAAGCGCACGGAAGCCTCAGGTTCCGGCTTTCAGGTGGCCCGGGGCCTTCCCCCCGGGCCATCTGCTTCCGACTTGAGACTGACGTCGCTTCGGACTCGACAGTGACGTCGCTTCAGGGTCGAGACTGACGTCGCCTCTCACTCGACCTTGACGTCGCCACGATCCACAGGTCGATCGCGGGCCGTTCGCGGGCGGGAGCCGGGAAGCCCCGTGTGGGTACAATCGATCGGACGGGCCGTGGCGCAGCTTGGTTAGCGCGTCTGACTGGGGGTCAGAAGGTCGCCGGTTCAAATCCGGCCGGCCCGACCGAAGAAGGATTCCGGAAACGGAGCTACGCGCGCGACCGCTGACGCTTCGGACGGAACCGCAGTCGCACGGGAACGCCGGCGAATCCGAACGCTCGGCGGAGCCTGTTCTCGAGGAAGCGTTGGTACGACGGGTCGGGTGGACCCGCGCCGAACACCACGAACGTCGGCGGCCCCGTCGAGACCTCCGTCGCATAGCGGTATCGAGCGCGACGCGGCGGCGGGTGCTCGGCCTGCGCGGCCTCGATCACGCGGTTCACCTCCGCGGTTGGGACACGCGTCAACCACCGCTCATGGACTGCGAGCAGCGCCGCCGGCAGCTTCGCGACGCCGGTCCCGCGGAGCGCGGACGTCCTGGCGAGCTCGGTCCCTGCGAACGGCCGGATCTCCTCGGTGAGCTCGCGGTACACGCGGTCGCGATCCTCGACCAGGTCCCATTTGTTGGCTACGACGAGGAGACCCCGCCCCGCCTCGATCACCTTCGCCGCGATCCGGCGATCCTCGCCCGTGAACCCGTCGGCGGCGTCGAGCACCAGCAAGGTCGCGTGCGAACGCTCGATCGCCCGCTCGGCGCGAAGGAAGCTGTAGTACTCGACCGCGCGCCCCCGCGCGGTCCGGCGCAGTCCTGCGGTGTCCACGAACCGGACCGGCCCGGTCTCCCAGTCGACGATCGCGTCCACCGCGTCCCTGGTCGTGCCCGCCTCCTCGAAGACCACGGACCGCTCGGAGCGGACGAGGCGGTTGAACAGCGATGACTTCCCGACGTTCGGCCGCCCGATGAGCGCAAACGTGGGCAGCTCGGCCACCCCCTCCTCGTCCGCCGCCCGCTCGCGTGGCAACAGCTCGACGATCCGATCGAGCAGGTCGCCGGATCCCCGCCCGTGGAGCGCGGAGACGGGGACGGGATCGCCGAGGCCGAGGCGTGCGAATGCCGCCGCGTCGGGCTCGTCCCGCTCGTCGTCGACCTTGTTCACCACGACGAGCACGGGCGGCTCGGAGCGACGCAGTCGGCGTGCGAGGGCCGCGTCCTCCTCCCGGACACCCGTCTGGCCGTCCACGATGAGGAGCACGACGTCGGCGTCCTCGGCCGCTCGCTGGGCCTGGCCCGTGACGAGCGCCTCGATGCCGGACGCACCATGGCGGTATCCGCCGGTGTCGATGACGACGAACCGGCGACCGTCCCAGGTCACCTCGCGTTCGACACGGTCGCGCGTGACGCCGGGCATCTCGTGAGCGATCGCCTCGCGGCCGCCGAACAGCCGGTTGGCGAGCGTCGACTTCCCGACGTTCTGCCGGCCGACGAGCGCGACGACGGGGAGCCGTTCGCTCACGGTTGCCCCTCCGTCCGCTCGCGGACGACGCCGAGGGCCTCGGCGAACACCGCGTCCGCGTCCTTGCCGGTCGTCGAGATCTCGACAGCGTCGTCGGCCGCGACGAGCGGATGCACGCGCTCGTCGAGCGCGTCTCGCGAGCGCAGGGCGCCCCCGACCGCGTCCGGGTCGGCGCGCCGCTCGATCGCGCGCCGCGTCGCACGCTCCCGCGGGGTCGCGGTGAGGAACAGCTTCACGTCGGCATCGGGCCGGACGACCGACCCGATGTCGCGTCCCTCGACGACGGCGCCGCCGGTTGACAGACGACGCTGCTCCTCGCGCAGGACGGCCCGGACGGCCGGATGCCGCGATACGCCGGAGACGGTGGCCTCGACCTCTGCCGACCTGAGATCCGGGCTCGGCGGCGAACCGTCGATCGAGAGTTCGGCGACGCCGTCGGTCGACTCGAGGTCGAAAAGGAGAGCGGCGGCGATCGCGCCGAGCGCATCGCCGTCGCCGAGGTCGATGCGGCGTCGAATGGCCTCGAGGGTGACGGCGCGGTACATCAAGCCGGTGTTCAGGTATGGGAGTCGGAGGGTCTCGGCCAGCCGCCTCGCCAAGGTGCTCTTGCCGACGCCCGCCGCGCCGTCGATCGCGACGACGATCACGACGTCTCCACGTGCGCGCCCGCGGCACGGAGCACGTCCGCGAACCCGGGGAATGAGATGTCGGTCGCATCCGCGTCCTCGACCACGACGTCCCCGTCCGCCGCGAGGCCCGCGACGGCCGTCGCCATCGCCATCCGGTGGTCTCCGGCGGAGGAGGTCGTCCCGCCGCGGACGCCGCCGCCGGCGACGACCAGATCCTCGCCCTCGGCGCCCGCATGCGAGCCGATGGCGCGGAGGGCCGACACCGTCCCCGTCAACCGATCCGACTCCTTCACACGCAGCTCGCCCGCGCCGGCGAACCACGTGTCGCCCGAGGCGTGCGCCGCCACGGCGGCGAGGAGCGGGACCTCGTCGATCACGAGCGGGAGCTCGTCCGCCGAGACCGAGGTCGCGCGAAGCCGAGACGGTCCGTGCACGATCAGGTCGCCGACCGGCTCGCCGAGCTCGGTCCGGCGCTCGAACGTCTCGACCGCGACCCCCATCCGCTGCAGCACCTCGAGGAACCCCGTCCGGGAAGGGTTGAGACCGACGTCGAGCACCTCGATCTCGCCGCCCGTGACGGCCGCGGCGCCGGCGAGGAACGCGGCGGAGGAGACGTCGCCGGGGACCGCGGCGTCGAACCCTTCGTGCTGGAACCGCGAGACCGCCACGCGACCGGGTGAGCGCACGACCGGTCCGCCGAGCGCCTCGAGGGCCCGCTCGGTGTGGTCGCGCGTCGCCGCGGCCTCGATCACCTCGGTGAGGCCGTCGGCGTCGCAGCCCGCCAGCAGGATCGCGCTCTTCAGCTGCGCGCTCGGCATCGGCGCGTGGTACGAGATCCCGCGCAGCAGCCCACCGCGGACCGTCACCGGGGCGTGGCCGTCGGTCGTCTCGATCGTGGCGCCCATCGCCCGTAGGGGCTGGGCGACGCGATCCATCGGCCGCCTTCGCAGGCTCTCGTCGCCGGTCAACGTCGCAGAGAAGGGCGCCGCGGCGAGCAAGCCGCTCAGCAGACGCATCGTGGTGCCCGAGTTGCCGCAGTCGAGGACGGAACCCGGCCGTCCCAGCGACCCTCGACCGTGACTCTCGACCTCAACCTCGGAGGTCGACCCGACGTCGCCTGCCGTGCCCCACGTGAAACCATCGCTGTGGGCACCACGGGCAACGTTCAAAGCCCAAGCGTCGAGTCCAGGTCGAGCTTCGGGGACGACCGCCGCCATGCAGGCCGCGGTCGAGCGGACGTCGAGCGACGGTGGGACCTGAAGCACGCGCGACCGGCCGCGGGCCGTCGCTGCCAGGATCAGCCATCGGTGGGCGATCGACTTGTCGCCGGGCACGCGAGCGCGTCCCTGGACGACGGCCCCCGGGTGAACGACCAGCCGCATCGCACGCTCACGCGAGCCGAAGCGGCTCGTAGCCGCGGTCCGAGAGCGCGCCTACCGCCGCGTCGGCGGCGGAGGACGCGACGGTCAGGTGCACCGTTCCGCGCCCGCCCTCCGGCGAGTGAACGATCTGCAGGTCCTCGATGTTGACGTCCGAGGCGCCGAGCGCGGCGGCGAGCTCGGCCAGGACGCCCGGGCGGTCGGGCACCGGCACCTGCAGGACGGCCACGCCGGTCTTCACCTGGGGCTTAGCGGTGAGCGACAGACGAGCTTCCTTGGCCGCGGCGAACCTCGACTCGACCTCCTCGCCGAGCCCCGCTGCGACGGCGTCGCGCAGCTCGAGCAGGCCCTTGGTGTACCGGTCGATCGCGTCCGCGATCGCATCGCGGTTGGCCAGGAGGGTCTCGCTCCACAGACGCGGGTTCGACGCGGCGAGACGCGTCAGGTCGCGGAACCCTCCCGCCGCGAGCAGCAGGATGTCGGGCTCGCCGGCCTCCTCCGCCGCGGCGACCGCCATCAACGCCGTCGACGCGACCTGCGGCAGATGGCTCACGAACGCGACGAGCCGGTCGTGCCGCTCGGCGGCCATCACGACGGGGCGGGCGCCGATCCGCTCGATCCAGCTCGACAGCCGGTCGACCGCGGCCGGATCTGACCCCCGTCCCGGCGTCAGCACCCACACGGCACCGTCGAGGATCGACGCCGAGGCCGCATCGGGGCCCGAACGCTCGGATCCGCCCATCGGGTGCCCGCCGACGAACCTCGACCACCGCGCAGCGGTCGACCCACGCTCGACCTCGAGCGTGACTTGAGACTTCACACCGGCGACGTCGGTGACGATCGAGTCTCCACCCGCCTCGAGCGCCGCGATCGCGGTCGCGCCGACCGCGTCGACCGGTGTGCAGACGAAGGTGAGCGTCGCCGAACGGACGCAGGCCTCGAGGCTCTCGGCCCGCCCCGTCCCGGTCGCGCGCTCGACGGCGCGCTCGAGGACGGCGGCGTTCGGATCGAACACGACCACCTCGTCGCCCGCGCGCAACGCGGCCATCGCGACCGAGGTGCCGATCAGCCCCGTTCCGAGGACGGCGACGCGCTCAGAGGTCATCGCGGAGCGACTCAGCGCCGTCCAGGTAGACATGCGCCACCTCGGCCTGAGCGCGGCCCGTCTCGAAGTGCATCAGCACGCGGACGACGCGCGGCATCGAGCCGTCGACCGGGATCTCCTGCGCGCAGAGCAACGGCACCTTGCCGAGGCCCATCCTGCGCGCCGCCTCGGCGGGGAACGCGGACGTGAGATCGTGCGTCGCCGTAAAGAACACGCTCACGATGTCCTCGGCGACGAGGTCGTTGCGGTCGAGGAGCTGCTCGAGGAGCCGCTGGGTGGCGTCGAGCACGGTCACCGATTCGTCGTGCCGTACCAGGATCGCACCGCGCGCCGCCCGGATGCTCAACCCGCCCGCCTTCTCCCGCGTGAACGGGCGCAAGCGTACCGTCGGCTACAGTCCAGCGACGCGGTACAGCCCGCGGATCTCGGCGCTCGACAGCGGACGCGTCTCCCCGGGCGGCATGCGGCCGAGGCGAACCGGCCCGTATCGCACGCGGATGAGCCGGCGCACCGGCAAACCGGCCGCCCCGAGCATCCGCCGGACCTCGCGCTTGCGCCCCTCGGTGAGGACGATCCGGACGGCGCCACGGCCGCCGCTGCCGCCCACCGGCGTCACCGACGCCGCTCTCGCGATCCCGTCCTCGAGCTCGACGCCGCGTCGCAGCCGGGCCGCGTGGCGCTCGTTCGGGACGCCCTCGACCTCGGCGAGGTACTCGCGTTCGACCGCGCGCCGTGGATGCATCAACCGGTTCGCGAGCTCGCCATCGTTGGTGAGGAGCAGCAGTCCTTCGGTCTCGCGGTCAAGCCGCCCAACGGCGAACACCCGCGATCCGGGCGGGAGGAACCCGGTGAGGTCGACGGCCGCGTGGGGGTCCGACGCGGTGCTCGTGACGCCCGCGGGCTTGTGGAACGCGTAATACCTCAGGTCGGGGTCGAGGTTCACGCCGACGCCGTCGACGGCGACACGGTCGACCGCGACATCGACCTTGTCTCCCAGCGTCGCCACCTTTCCATTGAGGGTGACCCTTCCGTCTCGGATGAGGTTCTCGCTGGCGCGTCGGGAGCCGACGCCGGCTCGGGCCAGCGCCCGCTGGAGGCGCTCCACGGCCACCGGCGGACTACTCGTCCTCGGAGGCCTCGGCCTCGGCGTCGTCGTCGGGGACACCGAGCAGCGGCGCGAGCGGCGGCAGCGCCGACAGCGACGGAAGCCCCAGGCGCTCGAGGAACTCGGGCGTGGTGCCGTAGAGCATCGGCCGGCCGGGCGCGTCCTCACGCCCGACCTCGTCGATCAGTCCGCGGTCGACGAGAGCGCGCAGCACGCCGTCCGAGTTCACGCCGCGGATCGCCGAGATCTGATGACGGGTGACCGGCTGTTTGTACGCGACGATCGCGACCGTCTCGAGCGCGGCCTTGGTGAGCCGCGCGTGCCGCGACGCCAGCACGTACTGCTCGATCACCGGCGCGGCGCCCGGGTGCGTGGTCAGCCGCCAGCCGCCGGCCACGTTGCGGAGCACGATCCCCGCGCCGCGCTCCGCATAGGCCTTCGCGAGCTGTTCGCAGAGGTCGTCCGCCTCGCGACGCTCGACGTCGAGGGCCTGCGCGAGGACCGTCGACGACACCGGCTCGTCCGAGACGAACAGCAGCGACTCGAGGTCCCGGATGCGCTCGGCGCGCCGGTCCGTCGCGGTCTCACTCACGACGCCCCCTGCCACGCGACCTCGATCTCCCCGAAGGTTTCGGCCTGCGCGAGATCGACCTTCCCCTCGCGATAGAGGTCGAGCAGGGCGAGGAAGCGCACGACGACCTGGATCCGCTCATCGCAGTCGGCGACGAGCTCGCGGAAGCGCGCCCGCCCGCCCGGCCCGAGGCGTGTCATCACGGCGGCCACGGCCTCCTCCATGGTGTAGCGGATCGGGGTGACGTGGTACAGGTCCAGCGCCGGCGGCGGCCGCAGCAGGCCGGCCGCGAGCTGTGCGAGCATCGCCGGACGGACCTTCTCGAGAACGTCAGGGTACAGGTGCGCGAACTCGGGCGGGGGCCCGGCCTCGCGCGAGTGGTGCAGCGCCTCGTCCTCGAACCGCCGCGACAGGTCGAACGCGACTCGACGGAACGCGGTGAGCTCCAGCGAACGCGCGTAGATGAGGTCGGGCGAGACGCCGAGCAGATCCTCCTCGTTCAGCGCCTCGTGCCGCGGCATCAGCCGTCCCACCTTCAGCTCGAGCAGGATCGCGCACACGGCCAGGAACCACGTCGCCTCGTCGAGGCTCCACGTGCCGGCGTCCTTCGAGTACGCGAGGAAGCGGTCGGTGACGGACGCGATCGCGACGTCGCACACGTCGATCTTGTGGTCCAGGAGCAGATCCGCCAATGCGCGGAACGGTCCCGTGAACGCCGGTAGCTCGACGGTGAACGCCGTCATCGACACGTCCCCCCTGTCGTCGCTCATGCGAAGCTCATCGCCGACCGGATGGCCTTCATCGTGTCCTCGACGACCGGGCGCACCTTCGCGGCGCCGTCCTCGAGCACCTGCTGGACCAGACCGGGCCGGGCCTCGAGCTCGGCCCGCCGCTCGCGGAACGGACGGTAGTACTCGACGACGCGGTCGGCGAGGTTCTGTTTGCACTGCACGCACCCGAGCGCTCCGCTCCGGCAGTTCTCGTCCGTCCACTCGAGGATGTCCTGCGAGAACACCTTGTGCAGCGCGAAGATCGGACAGATCTCGGGACGCCCCGGGTCGCCCAGACGGATCTTCTGCGGGTCCGTGACGAAGCTGCGGATCTTCGCCCGGATGACATCGGGCTCGTCGCGCACGCCGATCGCGTTGTCGAGCGACTTCGACATCTTCCGGCCGTCGGAGCCGGGGATCAGCGGCGCCTCCGACAGCAGCGGCTGCGGCTCGACGAGGACCTGCCCGTACAGCCGGTTGAAACGGCGGACGATCTCCCGCGCAAGCTCGATGTGCACGACCTGGTCCTCCCCGACCGGCACCAGGTCGCCCGCCACGATCGTGATGTCGACCGTCTGCAGCAGCGGGTACCCGAGGAGGCCGTAGTTGGCGATGTCGCGCTCCGACAAGTCGCGCAGTCGCTCCTTGTACGTCGGCACGCGCTCGAGCCACCCGAGCGGCGTGATCATTGAGAAGAGGAGGAACAGCTCCGCGACCTCGGGCAGGTCCGACTGGCGATAGAACGTCGACCGCTCCGGGTCGATCCCGGCCGCGAGGAGGTCGAGCACCAGCTCGTGGATCCGGTCCGGTAGCTGATCGGTCCGATCGTAGTCGGTCGTCAGCATGTGCCAGTCGGCGATGAAGACGAAGCAGTCGTGCGTCTCCTGCAGGCGGACCATGTTGAGGACGTTGCCGAACCAATGTCCGACGTGCATGGGACCGGTCGGCCGGAACCCGGTGAGAACGCGGGCCTTGCGGCCCGTTTCGGGCGTCGTCGAGGTCGCGGTCGTCGTGTCGATGCGGGCGATGATACCGGTCCCGCGGCGCCGAACCCGAGTGCCCGACGCGGCGACGTCAACAGGCGGCGTTGCCGACGATCACGCGAACGAGCAGGTCGCGAAGCGCGGCGACGATCGTGAACGTCACGCCGCCGAGCAAGAAGAACACCACGAGCACGAAGAGCACCAGGTATTGGTCGAGGTTGCGGTACACCTCGCGGGCGTGCGGCGGCATCACCAGCGCGAGCATCCGCGCGCCGTCGAGCCCGGGGATAGGCAGCAGATGGAACACAGTGAGCGTCAGCTGCGTGAGGACGAACACGGCAAGGAACGTGCACACGCGCGGGCTGATCGATCCGAGGCCGGCCCGCAGCAGCACGCCCGGAACGATCGCCAGGACAACGTTCGAGACCGGACCCGCGATCGAGACGAAGACGACGTCCCGCTTGTAGCGACGGAAGCTCGTCGGGTCGAACGGGAGGGGCTTGGCGTACGCGAAGGGCGGGAAGTGGATCCCGGCGATCCACAGGATGACGAGCAGCGCCGGCAAGATCACCGTGCCGAACGGATCCACCCAGACCCGGGGATCGAACGACAACCATCCCCACCGCCGCGGGTTCGGGTCCCCCAGGCGATCGGCGACGAACGCGCGCGCGTACTCCCGCGCGATCATCCCGACGGCGAGCGCGACGGCGACGTAGAGCCCGCCCAGCACGTCGTACTGCTTCACCCGAGCCCCCTCAGCCGCCGAACCAGCCGAGCACCAGCGGCGACGGCTCGACGGCCCCGTCCGACACCCGCAACGCGGCGAGCACACGCGAGGCGCACGCGCCCGCGGCGTCCTCGTCCCTGGCGTGGATCTCGCCGATCGGCGTGCCGCGCTCGAGCCGGTCGCCGATCTTCGGCCGGAACACGATACCGACGGCCGGGTCGATCTGGTCACCCTTGCGATGGCGCCCCGCCCCGAGGTCCGTGCTGGCGCGGCCGAGCTCCTCGGTGTCGACCGTGGCGAGGACGCCGTCGCGCCGGGCCTCGAGCGGACGGACCACGGGTGCCCTCGGGAGCACCGACCAGGGATCGTCGACGACGCGTCGCTCGCCGCCCTGGGCCTCGACCATCCGGCCGAACCGCTCGAGCGCGCTGCCGTCGTCCAGCGCCGTCGCGGCCGCCGCCCGCCCCTCCCCCATCCCGATGCCGGTCAGGCGTGACAGCGCCTCCCCCGCGAACATCACGGCGGCGTCGCGAAGGCTTCCGCGGTACCGGCCCGAGAGCACCTCGACCGCCTCGGCGACGTCGAGCGCGTTGCCGATCGCCTCGCCGAGCGGCTGCGACATGTCGGTCACGGCGGCGCGGCACGCCCGGCCCCACCGCTCGGCCAGGGAGACGCAGGCCTCGGCGAGTCGCTGCGCCTCGTCACGGGTCTTCATGAAGGCTCCGCTCCCCGCCTTCACGTCGAGCAGCACGAGGTGCGAGCCGACGGCGAGCTTCTTCGACATCACGCTCGCGGCGATGAGCGGGATGTTCGGGACCGTCGCGGTCGCGTCCCGGAGCGCGTACAGCGCGCCGTCCGCCGGGACCAGGTCGGCGGTCTGCGCCGACACCGCGCATCCGACGTCCTCGACCTGCCGCTCGAACGCGTCGACCTCGAGGTCGGTCCGAAGACCCGGGATCGACTCGAGCTTGTCGAGCGTCCCGCCGGTGTGGCCCAGGCCGCGGCCGGACAGCTTGGCGACGGCCAAGCCGAGCGATGCGGCGAGCGGTGCGAAGACCAGCGTGACGCCGTCGGCGACGCCGCCGGTCGAGTGTTTGTCGACGATCGGCCGGGACACGCCGGAAAGGCTCAACGTCGACCCCGAGTCGATCATCGCCCGCGTGAGGGCGACCGTCTCTTCGGCGTCCAGACCGCGGATGAAGGCGGCCATCACGAGCGCCGCCGCCTGGTAGTCGGGGATCTCGCCCCTCGCATAGCCCACCACGAAGGCCCGAAGGTCGTCCGCGGGGATCGATCCGCCGTCGCGCTTGCGGGCGATGACGTCGCGGGGATCAGACAGGCTCACCTGGACGTCCTCGCACACGTCGCCCGCACGGAACCCTCCACGTCTACTCGAACCCGAGGAGTGCCGCGAAGGAGGTCCCGGGGAGCCGATCCGTACTGACGCCAAGAAGGTCGCCGACGGACGCCCCGAGGTCCGCGAACGTCGACCGGGTGCCGAGGTCGATCGGCCCGGTCGGCAGCCCGCCGACAAGCAACGGTGTCCGCTCGCGCGAATGGTCCGTCGGGGGCGTCGTCGGGTCGCATCCGTGGTCGCCGGTCAGGAAGACCACCCCGCCGTCGAGGGCGTCGAGGAGCTCGGGGACGCGGCGGTCGAGCGCCTCGATCGCGCGTGCGTACCCCGAGGGGTCGTTGCGGTGCCCGTACTTGCTGTCGAAGTCGACGAGGTTCGCGAACACGAGCGCCCGCCCGGGCCGCCGGAGGAGCGCGATCGTCTTGTCGACGCCGTCGTCGTTCGACGCCGAGTAGGTCGCCTCGCTGATGCCGTGGCCCGAGAAGATGTCCTGGATCTTGCCGACCCCGAGCACGGGCACGCCCGCCTCCACCAGCCGGTCGAGCACGGTCTCGCTCGGCGGCTCGACGGAGAAGTCGCGGCGCTCGGGCGTCCGGACGAACGCGCCCGGCTCGCCGTCGAACGGCCGGGCGATCACGCGGCCCACGTCGTGCGGCGGCGTGAGGATCGACCGTGCGATCCGGGACCACTCGTAGAGCGTCTCGAGCGGCACGATGCGCTTGTGCGTCGCGATCTGGAAGACGGAGTCGCCGCTCGTGTAGACGATCGGGCGTCCGGTCCGAAGATGCTCCTCCCCCAGTTCGTCGATGATCCGCGTGCCCGACGCCGGGACGTTGCCGAGCACCTCGCGGCCGATCCGCTCCTCGAACGGCCGGATCACCTCGCGGGGGAAGCCGTGCGGGTACAGCGGGAACGGCCGCTCCAGCACGATCCCCATCATCTCCCAATGCCCCGTCGTGGTGTCCTTGCCGGCCGAGGCCTCGGTCAGCCGTCCGTGCGCCGACCCCTGCTCGGCGCGCGGGTCGACGCCCTCAACGTCGGTCAACAGGCCGAGCCCGAGGGCGCCGAGGTTCGGCGCCTCGATCCCGCCGACGGCGCGCGCGCAGTTGCCGAGCGTGTTGGAGCCCGTGTCGCCGTAGGCATCGGCATCGGGTGCGTCGCCCACCCCGAAGGAATCGCACACGAGGACGAGAACCCGGGGGACGAGCGCGGTCAGGAGGTTGTCTCCATCATGCTCTCGGAGGCCGAAGCTCCGTTTGCGACGAGCGCGAGACACGACCGCCGCCGCTACCTGCGTGTTTCGCCGGCCCGCTTGCAGTCGATGCAGAGGATCGCCCAGGGCAGCGCCTCGAGGCGCTCGATCCCGACGGGGTTCCCGCACCGCTCGCACACGCCGTACGTCCCGAGGTCCATCTTCGTGAGCGCTCGGTCGACCCACCGCAGGTTCGCGCGGAGCGCCTTCATCACGGAGAGCATGCGCGCGCGCTCGGCCGTGCTGTGCGCGCTGTCGGCGAACCCGCGCTCGACGTCGATGTCGGCCTCGTCGGCGTCGGGATTGCCCCCCTGTTCGGCGATCTCGCGGCGCAGGTTCTCCCGCTGCGCCTCGAGCTCGGTTCGCAGCTCGTCCATCTTCGGCTGTGCGATCACGACGTCCTTCCCTCCCGCGCGCGCCCCGCGCCCGCACGCTCGGCCGCCGTCCGTGGCGTCGCCGTCCGGCGGGCGCGCGGATGCGCGCTGAAGTACACCTCTCGCAGGTGCTCCTTGGTCACCAGCGTATAGACCTGCGTCGTCGCGACGCTCGCGTGCCCGAGGAGCTCCTGGACCACCCGCACGTCCGCCCCGCCCTCGAGCAGGTGCGTCGCGAACGAGTGCCGAAGCGTGTGCGGCGTCACGCGTTTGTCGATCCCGGCCGCGGCGGCGTGCTCCCGGATCGCGTTCCAGCACGCCTGCCGCGACAACCGCCGGCCGTCGCGCCGGTTGAGGAACAACGCCGAGCGCGACCTCGACGTGACCAGGGTGGCGCGCGCGCGCGACAGGTACGCGCCGATCGAGTCCCGCGCGTACCGCCCGAGCGGCACGTCGCGTTCCTTGCCGCCCTTGCCGAGCACACGGACGCTGCCATCCTCGAGGTCCACATCGTCCACGTCGAGTCCGACCACCTCGGACACGCGCAGTCCGGCGCCGTACATCGTCTCGAGGATCGCCCGGTCGCGCAGGCCCTTCTCGTCGGTCGGCCGCGGCGCCGCGAGCAGCCGCGCCACGTCCTCGACCGAGAGCGGACGCGGCAAGGAGCGCGGCAGCTGGGGCCGGAGGACGCCCCGGGTCGGGTCGTCGGATGCCTCGCCCTCGCGGAGCAGGAACCGGTGGAACGAGCGGACCGACGACAGCGCCCGGACGACCGAGGTCGCGCGGTACGGCGCGCCGTCGTAGTGGCGGGAGGACGAGAGGCTCGCGACGAACGCGGACACTGTTCGCCCGTCGACGTCTGCCGCGTCGGCCACGCGTCGGCCCTGCAGGAACGCCGCGTAGCGTCGGAGGTCGCGCCGGTACGCCATCACGGTGTTCGGCGAGAGGCCGCGTTCGACCGTCAGGTGATCGAGGAACCGATCGATCTGCGACGGAACGACGGCATCGGCCACGGCGGCGTCCGGCCCTCGAGCGCTACCGGAGCCCCGGGACGAGTCGGTCGAGCGGCGTGTGCTGGAGGCCGTGTGCCTCGGCGACGCCCTCGTTCGTCACCGCCCCCCGGTACACGTTCACGCCGAGCGCGAGCGCCGGGTCCTGCCGCATCGCGTCCTCGACCCCGAGGGAGGCGATCTGGATGGCGTACGGCGTCGTGACGTTCGTGAGAGCGTAGGTCGAGGTCCGCGGCACGGCGCCCGGCATGTTGCCGACGCAGTAGTGGACGACGTCGTCGACGATGTAGACGGGATCGCTGTGGGTGGTGACATGCGCGGTTTCGACACACCCGCCCTGGTCGATCGAGATGTCGACGATGACGGCGCCCGGGCGCATCTCGGCGACCATCTCCTTCGTGACGAGGTGCGGCGCCTTTGCGCCCGGGATCAGGACCGCCCCGATCACGAGATCGGCGTCCGTGACGAGCCGTTCGATCGCCAACGCGCTGCTGGCGATGGTGCGGATCCGGCCGCGCTGGATCTGGTCGATGTAGCGGAGCCGGTCGACGTTCCTGTCGAGGACCAACACCTCGGCCTCCATCCCGGCCGCGATCCACGCCGCGTTCAGCCCGGCCATCCCGCCGCCGAGCACGACGACGCGCGCCGGCTCGACGCCCGAGGCGCCGCCCATCAGCACCCCGCGGCCGCCGTATGGCTTCTCGAGGTAGTTGGCGCCGACGTGCGGCGCGATGCGCCCGGCGATCTCGCTCATCGGCGCCAGCAGCGGCAGGCTCCCGTCCGGCAGTTGGACGGTCTCGTATGCGACCGATGCGACCTTCCGCTCCATCAGGAACTCCGTGAGCGCCTTGTCGGCCGCGAGGTGCAGGTACGTGAACAGCACCTGGTCCTCGCGGAACCGGTCGTATTCCTGCGGCTGCGGTTCCTTGACCTTGACGATCATGTCCGCGGCCGCGAACACGGCGTCGGCCTCCGGGACGATCTTCGCGCCCGCCTTCTCGAAGTCCTCGTCGGGCAGCGCCGACCCGACGCCGGCACCCGTCTCGACGACCACCTCGTGGCCCGCGTGCGTCAGCTCGCGGACACCCTCCGGCGTGGCGGCGACGCGGTACTCGCTGTCCTTGACTTCTTTGGGGATCCCGACGATCACGGAGCCCTCCTTGGGGTGGCGCCGCGGGGCGCGTGCGACCCAAGCGTAGCCGACGCCGGAGACGGCCCCCGGGATGCCGGACCCGGCGTCGAGGGTCCGGGCGGACGCGTGCTCAGGCGGCGGGCGAGCCCCGCCGCGCGTCGGCGAGCAGCAGCGCGAGCGCGGTCTTCGCGTCCCGAACGCGGCCGGCTCGCGCCGACTGCACGAGCTCGTCGAGCGGCCGGCGGACGAGCTCGATCCCGTCCTGGGGACCCGCCTCGGGCTCCGCGTGAGCCTCCGCGACGAAGAGATGGACGAACTCGTCCGAGAACCCAGCCGACGTGTATACGCCGCCGAGGAACTCGATCGAGCGGTGGCGGTACCCGGTCTCCTCGAACAGCTCGCGCGCGGCCGTGGTCGCCGCGTCCTCGCCATCGACGTCCAGGATGCCGGCCGGGATCTCGATCAGGGTATCGCGGATGGGGTGACGCAGCTGCTTGACGAGAAGCGCGTCGCCATTGGGAACGATCGGGAGCACGGCGGCCGCACCCGGATGGTGCACGACCTCGTAGCGGTGGCCGCCCCATGTCTGGACCTCGACGCGCAGCAGTGCCCCCGAGAAGACCTCGCGGCCATCGTCCGGATGCACGCCGGGGACCTTACCCGGGGACGACGACCGTGCGCTGGGCGCTCGCGCGTGTGCGCGCGGCGGCGCCGACGAAGTCGCGGAACATCGGGTGCGGCCGCGTTGGCCGCGACCGGAGCTCCGGGTGGAACTGGCCGGCCATGAAGAACGGGTGGTCGGCGAGCTCGACGATCTCGACGAGACGCTCGTCCTTGTTCATGCCCGAGAAGACGAGTCCGTGCTGGCGCAGCACGTCGTGGTAGTTCGGGTTGACCTCGTACCGGTGGCGGTGCCGCTCCTCGACGACGGGCTGGGCGTACGTCGCCGCGGCGTGCGTTCCCTCGACCAGGTAGCAGGGCTGCGCCCCGAGCCGCATCGACCCCCCGAGGTCCGTCACGTTCTTCTGCTCCGGAAGCAGATCGATCACCGGGTGCGGCGTCGCCGGGTCGAACTCGCTGGAGTTGGCCCCCTCGAGCCCGCAGACGTCGCGCGCGAACTCGATCACGGCCACCTGGAGCCCGAGGCACAAACCCAGATACGGGACGCCGCGCTCGCGCGCGAACCGCGCCGCCTCGAGCTTGCCCTCGACGCCACGCCAACCGAACCCGCCCGGCACGACGATGCCGTCGACCCCCTCGAACACGCCGGCCGGGTCGCCGACCTCGAGGTCGTCGGAGGAGATCCACACGAGTTCGATCCCGACGCCGTGATGGAACCCGCCGTGGCGGAGCGCTTCGATCACCGACAGGTAGGCGTCGCGGAGGTTCACGTACTTTCCGACGATCGCGATCCGAACCGACTCCGTGGCGGAGTGGATCGTGTCGACGAGCCCCTGCCATTCGTCGAGGTCCGGATCGGCCTCGATCCGCAGGTGGTACGCGAGCTCGCGGTCGAGCCCCTCGCGGTGCAGGATCAACGGCACCTCATAGATCGACTCGGCGTCCGTCGCGCTCACGACGCCCGAGATCGGGACGTCGCAGAGCAGCGAGATCTTCTCCTTCAGGTGCCTACCGATGGGGCGATCGCTCCGGCAGACGATCGCGTCTGGCTGCAGACCGAGCGAGCGGAGCTCCTTCACCGAGTGCTGCGTCGGCTTCGTCTTGAGCTCGCCCGACGGGCCGATGAAGGGCATGAGGCTTACGTGGACGAACGCGCACCGGTCGCGCCCAACCTCATTGCGCAGCTGACGGATCGCCTCGAGGAAGGGCAGGGATTCGATGTCGCCCACCGTCCCGCCCACCTCGACGATCACGAGGTCCGCGGTCTCGGCGGCCGCGTGGCTGCGGATCCGCTCCTTGATCTCGTCGGTGACGTGCGGGATGACCTGCACCGTCTTGCCCAGGTAATCGCCGCGGCGCTCCTTCTGGATCACCGCCGAGTAGACGGCGCCGGTGGTGACGTTGGAGCCACGATGCAGGTTCTCGTCGACGAAGCGCTCGTAGTGGCCGAGGTCCAGATCGGTCTCGGCGCCGTCGTCGAGCACGAAGACCTCGCCATGCTCGAAGGGGTTCATCGTCCCCGGGTCGACGTTGACGTAGGGATCGAGCTTCTGCAGCGCGACGCGGACACCGCGAGCCTTGAAGAGTCGACCGAGCGAGGCGGTGGTGATCCCCTTGCCGAGTCCCGAGGCGACCCCGCCGGTCACGAAGACGAACTTTGGCTGCTTCTGCACCTCGGGAGGCCATGCTAGCAGAGGCAGCGGGCGCACCGGTCCTGTTCGCCAGACGGATGTCGTTCTTTTTCGATCAGATCCTCTTTCCGGCGCTCGACCCGGCACGCCGTCCGAGCCGATCGAGCCATCGGAGCGCCGCGACGTCGTCGATCACCCGCGAGAAGGACGTCGTCTCGGCCACGACGTTGAGGCCGACCATCGCGAGCGCGGCCGGCACCACCGCCCACCCGGGCAGCGACAGGTAGAGGGCCAGTCCCGCGGTGAACCCGAGCAGCGTCGCTCCCCCGTCGCCGAGCATCCCCCGTTCGGACAGGTCCATCGGCAGCGCGACGAGCGCCGCCACGGCCACGCCGAGCACGGCCGGAGCGGGCGACACGTCGGCGAGCAGTACGAAAATGATCCCGACCGGGACGAAGGTCTTGAGCGCGCGCCCCGGCCGGACGTCGAGGGCGTTCCAGACGTTCGTGGACGCCGCCACCAGGACGACGCCGAGCAGCCGCACCCACCACGCCCGCGAGGGCTCAAGCGCGATCACGACGACCGACGCCCCGACGGCGACGACGGCCTTCACGATGCCGGTCGTCACTTGACCCTCGGCCATCGCGCGCGCATGTTTCCGCAGCCCTCGGGGACCGGAGACCGCCAGGTCGTCGACGAGTCCGGCGGCGAACACCAGCACGGACCCGGCGAGCACACCCCACGCGGCCGCGGTCGCCGTCGCCGCCCAGGACCAGGCGAACGTTGCGATCCACGCGCCGCCGACGACGACCAGTCCGAGCGAGCGCGTGACGCGGATCCCCCGGTAGTTCTCGACCACGAGGCGTTCGCTCACCGGAGCCCCCCGAGGCGGAGCAGCGCCGCGGTCGCGATGTCGAGGCCCTGCCACGCGCGGTGAGCGAACCCCGCCACGTCGCGGCCGGTCGGCCGGTGACGGACATCGGCGGCGACCTCGTGGACGCCGAAGCCGGCACGAACGGCGTCGATGGTCATGGCCGTCTCCACCCCGAACCCGCGGGCCAGCGGCCGGCACGCCGCCAGGGCGCGCGCCGACACCGCCCGCTGGCCGGACAGCGGCGCCAGCGCGTCGAAACCGCACGCCGCGCGGATCGCCCGGGCGGCGGCGTGCTTGACGAGACCGAATCCACCCCCCTCCTGCGCCGGGAGGACCGCGATCGCGAGGTCGGCCCGCTCGGCCAGGACCTCCTCCAGGACCGGCGCCAGCGCCGAGGCCGTCTCGCCGAGGTCGGCGTCGGCGAACAGCCAGACGTCGGCGTCGACGCGGCGGAGCGCGCCTTCCATCACCCCGCCCTTCCCCAGGTGCCGCCTGACCCGCAGCACGGAGGCCCCGGCTGCGAGCGCGACCGAGCCGGTCCCGTCGCTCGACGCATCGTCGGCCACGACGACCTCATCGACCGCGGGCATCGCGTGCAGCGAGGCGACAGTTGCCGCGATTCGGTCCGCCTCGTCGCGTGCCGGCACGAGCGCCACTACGCGCGTCACGGGGCGGTTCGCACCGGCGGGATGGGCGCCTCCGCCCCTCCCCGCACGCCGTAGTCACCGCCCTGGCCGAGCGAGATCGACCGCTCGAGACCGAGGACCAGCGCGGCGCCGCCGATCGGCCAGGCCAGGTCGTCGACGGTCACGAGGCTCGTCCCGTCCACCTCGGCGCTCGAACGCAGCGTCTCGACGAACGGGTCGACAGAGGAGGCTGCCTCGCCGGCGGCCACGGAGCTGCCGCGCCTGACGAGCGAAACGACCAGGGGCACCATGAACGACTGCGGCGACAGAGCGAGCCCGTCGGGCGACCCCGACAGGATGACGACCGTCTGATCCTTCCCCCCGAGGCCGCTCAGGCCACCCTCCGACAGGTGATAGCCGTTCGGGAAGCGAAGGAACTGCCCGCGCAACAGCTGATCGAGCAGGTCGCCGCCGCCGGGCTGCGCTCCCCGGCGCGGCGGACCGTTCGCGAGGCGGTCGGCAAGCCGCTCGGCCGCCACGCGAGCGACATCTGCGGGGGTGGCCGTCGCGGGCATGCCGAGCAGCTCCGCGAGCTCCGGATGCGGCTGTTGATCCGGCGGCAGCATCCGATCCGTCACGGACAGGACCGCGACGACGCGTGCGTTCGCCTGGTCCAGCGCCGCCGTCGCCTCCGTGAGGACGTCGGCGTCGGCACCGTCCTGGGTCACGACGACGACCGAACGGTCGGCGAGCGCACCGCCGTCGAGCATGGGCAGCAGGTCGGTCGCGGCGATCAGGCCGCGGTTCTCGTCCGTCAGGTGGGTGTTTCTGTCGCGCTCCTGCGCGAGCTCCGCGGCCAGGACGTCGGTCCTGTTCCGCAACGAGTTCACGAGCTTCGGCTGCACGTAGGCGTTCCCGACGGCGATGCCGAGCGCGACGGCGAGGAAGATCGCGACGATCGTGAAGACGTGGTATCGGAAGGAGATCACAGCAGGCCCTTCAGGTCGAACACCCACTGGCGGAACTGCTCGAACCACTGGACCACGTACAGCCGGAGCGCGGGGGAGACGGCCACGATCGCCGCGATGCCGACGAGCGCGGCGCCGACCATCAGCAAGGTGTCGGACGTCCGGACCCGTGGTGTGTAGACGCGTGACACGCCCTTGGCATCCATCAGGATCTCGCCGACGCGCAGACGGACCAGGAATGTGCTCGCCATACCCCCGCGGCCCTTGTCGAGGAAATCGCGGAGATTGCCGTGACTGCCGACCGCGATGATCAGCGCCGCGCCCTTCTCGTGCGCGAGGAGAAACGCGACGTCCTCGCTGGTTCCGAGCGCGCGGATGATCCGGTACGGCACGTCGAGCTCGTCGAGGCGGCCCGCGCCTGGAGCCCCGCCGCCCGGGTAGGCGTGGACGAGGGTCTCCGGGCGAGACCGGCGTCGTCGCCACCACGGCGACCGCTCGACCGCCATGCGGAGCGCGTCGTCTGACACGCTGTCCATGTCACCGACGATCAGGTCCGGACGGTAGCCGGCCTCGATCAGTGCGTCGGCGCCACCATCGACCCCGACGAGCACGGGCCTGGCGTCCCGGATGTACGGACGCAGGACGGCGAGGTCCTCCTTGTAGTCGTAGCCGCGAACCACCACGAGGACCGGCCGGCCGGCGAGGTCGTGGTCGATCGTCGGCAGCCCGGTCCCACCAAACAGCAGGTCCCGCTCGCGCTGCAGGTAGTCCACCGTGTTCCTCGCGAAGCCCTCGAAGCGATCGGCCAGCGAGGCGCGCGCCGCGTCCATCGCCTCGGCAACCGAGCGAGCGCTCTGCCGCACACCCACGCCGACCAAGCGGTTCCCGATGTACACCCGGTCGCCGTCGATGCGGATCCGGTCCCCCTCGCGGACCTTGCGGATCACGAGCGGGCCGACCTCGTCGATCAGCGGGATGCCCGCGGCGACGAGGATCTGCGGCCCGAGGTTCGGGTACCGCCCGCTGATCGACCGGCGCGCGTTGACGACGGCCGAGACCCGGGCATCCACGAGCCCCTCGGCCGACACGCGATCGAGGTCGTCGTGGTCGATGACGGCGACGTCTCCCGGCCGCGCCCGCTGGACGAGCCGTTTGGTTCGCCGGTCGACGCGCGCGACGGCCTCCGCCGCGCGAGCGCGCCGGCGGGGCATCCGGATACCGGTCCTGGTCCTGGTCGTCGTCGGAGGTCCCTCCGTTCGGCCGTGCACGCCGCCGGCCGCGGGACCAGGGTATCCGAAGCCGCTACGCGCTCTTGATCCGCCCGGCCTCGGCCAGGAGCTCGGCGGCGTGGGCCGCCGCCGCGTCGCTGCCCGCGAGCCCGGCCAACATCCGTGACAGCTCGGCGACGCGGCCCTCACCGTCGACCTCGCGCGCGGTCGCCGTTCCGCGGGTCTTCTCGACCACGATGTGCCGGTCGGCGAACGAGGCGATCTGCGGCAGGTGCGTGACGACGAGCACCTGCCTTCCGCGCGCGAGCGCGGCGAGTCGGCGGCCGACCGCCGCGGCGGCCGCGCCGCCGATCCCGGCGTCGACCTCGTCGAACACCAGGGTCGGCACGTCGTCGCCGTCGATCACGATCGTCCGGCACGCGAGCATCGTGCGCGAGAGCTCGCCCCCCGAGGCGACCTTCGCGAGCGGCAGCCGCCGCTGCCGAGGGCCACCCGAGAACACGAACTCCGCCCGCTCCGTTCCCTTGGCCACTGGCTCGATCGGAGCCAGCGAGACGGCCACGGTGGCGCCGCTCATGCCGAGGTCCTGCAGCTCGGTCTCGACGGCGGCGGCCAGACGGGGGGCCGCCTCGGCCCGGCCGGCTCCGATCGTGGCCGCCCGCTCGGCGGCCTCGGACCCGAGCGCGGCCACCTCGCGCTCGAGCTCGGCGCGGCGTGCCCCGGCCGTTCCGATCGTGGCCGCGCGTTCGCGCGCGTGCTCGAGGAAGGCGAGGACCGCGCCCTCCGAGTCGCCGTACTTTCGAAGGAGCCCGCGGACGGCCGCGATCCGCGCGCTCGCCTCGTCCAGGCGCACGGGATCGGCATCGAGCGCCTCGAGACGGTCTCGAACGTCCCGGGCGAGCTCGGTCGCGTCTTCGCGCACGGTCCGCGCCCGCTCGGCGAGCGCCGAGACCGACGCGTCGAACACCGCGACGTCCTCGAGGGCGGCGGCGGCGCCGGCGAGGGCGTCGCCGGCGCCGCCGTCCGACGACAGGGCGCGCTCTGCCTCGGCCGTCCGCTCGAGCAGCCGTTCGACGTTCGCGAGCCTCTCGACCTCGGCCTCGAGCTCGGCGATCTCGCCGGGGCGCGGGGCGACCGATTCGATCTCACCGATCTGAAACGCGAGCACGTCCGCCTCGCGCTCGCGGTCCCGGTCCGACCGGACGAGGTCCTCGAGCTCGGCCCGCGCCGCGAGGAGGCGCGCGTGCACGGCCGCATACGTCTCGAGCCGTTCGAGATGCTCGGCGCCGGCGAACCGGTCAAGGAAGGCGGTCTGCGCCGCCGCCGACCGCAGCATCGTCGACTCGTGCTGGCCGTGCACCTCGACGAGGTCGGCGGCGAGCCGTTCAAGCACGGAGACCGGCGCGATCTGCCCCCCGACGCGCGCGCTGCTCCGCCCGTCGGCGTCGACGGCGCGCGCAAGGACCAGCCCTGCCTCGTCGGCCCACCCCTCGTCGAGCGCGACGGGCGTCGGGTCGAACCGCACCTGCACGCGTGCCGTCCGCGCGCCGTCGCGCACCAGCGCGCTCGAAGCGCGACGCCCGAGCGCGAGTGCGAGGGCCACCGTGATCATCGTCTTGCCGGCGCCGGTCTCGCCGGTCAGCACGTTCAGACCAGGATGGAACGCCAGGTCGACATCCTCGATCACTCCGAGGTCCGTCACGTGGAGCTCGTGGAGCATCGGCTAGGGCGTCCCGCCGTCGCCGCCGGGCAGGCCGAACTTCGCGCGCACCAGCTCGTGGAAGGGCGGCGCGTGGTCGGGGCGGATCAAACGCGCGCCGTGCGAGGCTGCCCCGATCCGCACGCGGGCGCCCACGGGCAGCTCGAGGCTCTCGCGCCCATCGGCCGAGATCAGGCCGGCCTCCTCGCCGACCACCTCGAGCGTGACGCGCTGGGTGGCGCCGAGCACCAGCGACCGGTCGAACACCATGTGCGCCGCAACCGGGGTGACGATGAGGCACGGCACCGTCGGCGTCACGATGGGTCCGCCGGCCGAGAACGAGTACGCCGTCGACCCGGTCGGCGTCGCGACGATGACGGCGTCGGCGGAGAAGGTCGTGACGTAGACGTCGTCCACGAACACGGCGAGCCGGACGATGCGATGGCGCGCGCGCTTCTCGACCATGACCTCGTTGAGTGCCCACTGCGGTTCGAACGATGCCGCAACCGGCTCCGCGACGACGGCGAGCCGGTCCTCGATCGTGGCCGTCCCGTCGAGGACGCACGCGAGGACCGCCTCGGCGCCCTCGGGCTCGACCTCGGTGAGGAAGCCGACGCGGCCGACCTTCACGCCGAGGATCGGAACGTCGCCGAGCCACGCGACGCGCGCCGCGCGCAGGAACGTGCCGTCGCCGCCGACCGATACGACGAGCTCGAGCGCGTCGATGAACGCGCCCACCGCCTCGTCGTCGTCGCTCCGTGTGTCGTCGAACCAGCGCGCCTCGACGGCGTGGTCGGCGAACCATGCGCTCAACCGGTCCGCTGCAAGAGCCGCCGCCCGCCGTCCCGGATGCACGACGAACCCCGCCATCTTCATCGGACGCCTCCGACCGCGCGGGCTTCCTCGAGCGCCTCGGCGATCGCGTGAGCCGGCATCGGCCCCGCGTCGCCGCCGCGCGCCCACAGCGGGAACTCGACGTTCCCGGCGGGGCCGGGAAGCGGCGACGCCATGACGCCGAGCGGCGCGAGGCCCGCCCTTCGCGCGGCCGCGGCGACCTCCTCGATCGTCCGCCGCCATACGGCCGCGTCACGCACGACGCCGCCCTTGCCGACGTCGGCCGGCCCGGCCTCGAACTGCGGCTTCACGAGGAGCACGTGATCCGCGCGATCGCCGGCGATCCCCGCGAGCACGTCGACGACGAGCCGGAGCGAGATGAACGACAGGTCGGCCACGACGATCGACGGCACGAACGGGAGGTGCTCGCGCGTCAGCTCGCGCACGTTGGTGCGTTCGAGGACGGTCACGCGCGAGTCCCGGCGGAGCGGCCATGCGAGCTGCCCGTAGCCGACGTCGACGGCCGCAACCCGCGCGGCTCCTCTGTGGAGCAGGACGTCGGTGAACCCGCCGGTGGACGCGCCGGCGTCGAGCGCGTCTCGCCCCTCGACCGACAGCCCGAAGCGATCGAGCGCGGCTTCGAGCTTCTCTCCCCCGCGCGAGACGAACCGCCGTGCCTCGCCACGCACGTCGAGCGCCTCGTCGTCCGCGACCATGGTCGAAGCCTTCGACGCCGGACGCCCCGCGACGCTCACGAGCCCACGGTCGATGGCCGTCTGCGCCTCGGCGCGAGAGCCGGCCAGACCGCGGCGAACCATCTCTGCGTCCAGGCGGCGCCGCGTGGCCACGACGCCGGTCAGGAACCTTCCTCGCCCGCCGCCCGGGCCGAGCGCCTCGCCGCGGAGGCGGCGGTGCTCTTGGCCGCCGGCGCGCCCCGCGTCTTCGCGACGGTCTTCGCGGCCGTCTTCGTCGGTCGTCGGGCGCTCGTCTTCGAGGAACTCTTCACCGCGCTCTTGCCGGTGTTCTTCGCGGCCGACCGGCCTCCGCGCTCGAGCTCACGCACGCGGGCCTTGAGCGCGTCGACCTCCCCTTTGGAGGCGACGCCGATCGTCTTGAGCTGTCGGGCGACCTCGCGGCGGACCATCTCGCTCATCCGCTCGCGCGTCTGGTTGGACCAATCCATCAGGTCCTGCGCGAGCCGCTGCACCTGCTCGCGACCCTTCGACTGCCCCTCGAGCAGCGACCTCGCCATCGCCTGCGCCTTGGCCGGCGTCAGCTTCTCGACGGCGGCCTCCATGTACCTCCGCACCTCGGTCATGACCATCTCGAACTGCCTCCTCGCGGAGCTCGGCCAGCGCCTCTGAGGATACTCCGGGCACGAACGGCGGCCGGCGAGGTGGTGCTAGCCTCGCCGCGTGCCGTCCTCGCGAGGCGAGCGTTGATCCCGATCCGGGACCTGAACCCCACGCGGCGCTTCGCCTGGGTAACCCTTGCGATCATCGTCGCGAACGTCGCGATCTTCCTGCTGTGGCAACCGACACTCGGCGGGACGGATCTTCAGCAACAGACCTTCTACTTCTGCCAGGCCGAGATCCCGTGGGAGATCACGCACGAGGAGAACCTCGCGGAGGGCGGCGCGGCCGCCCGCCGGGCGATCGACGCGACGTACAAGCCGGGCGTCGGAGCACAGCTTCAGGCGTACCTCCAACGGAAGTGCCCGAACAAGAGCTGGTGGGAGTCGATCTTCGTGTCGATGTTCCTGCACGGCGGCTGGTTGCACATCGGGGGCAACATGCTGTTCCTCTGGATCTTCGGCAACAACGTCGAGGACCGGCTGGGACGCATCACGTTCGTCGTCTTCTACCTCCTCGGCGGGTTGGCGGCGACGGGGCTGCAGCTCGCGTTCGACCCCAACTCCACCGTGCCGAACCTGGGAGCCTCGGGCGCCATCGCGGCGATCCTCGGCGCGTACGCGGTGATGTTCCCGAGAGCGCGCGTCTACACCGTGGTCATCTTCTTCTTCATCACCGCGGTCGAGCTGCCCGCGCTCGTCGTCCTCGGCGGGTGGTTCGTGTTGCAGCTCTTCAGCGGCGTCGGCAGTGTGGCCTCGCACGTCAACGGCGGCGTCGCCTACTGGGCGCACGTCGGCGGGTTCGGGTTCGGGATGGCGGCGACGTGGCTCTTCTTCCGACGCCGGGGTCAGTCGGCGCGGCCGTACCCGGCGCCGTACGTCCCGCCGCGTCCGGACGACTACTGAGACGCCGACTCCGCGCCCGCGACCAGCGGCTCGGGGTCGACGAAGAGCGCGCGCAGGTCGTCGCCGAGGTACGTCGGTCGAACCCGTGCGTCGCGCGCCTGCTCGCGCGTCGAGATCCCCGTGAGGACGAGCAGGGACGGCAGGCCGACGGCATGGGCACCCTCGATATCCGTGTCGAGACGATCACCGACGACCAGCGGGTGCCCTCCACCCGCCCGGCGGCAGGCCGCCTCGAACAACGGTGGATCCGGCTTGCCGACCACGAGGGGCTCGGCGCCCGTCGCCGCGACCACCGCGGCGAGCAGCGAGCCGGCGCCCGGCCAGAGCCCATCGGGTGCGGGATACGTGGGATCGGCGTTGGTCGCGACCAGCAGCGCACCGCGTTGGATCAGAAGCGCCGCCGTCCGGAGCTTGTCGTACGTGATCCCGCGGTCCCAGCCCACCACGACGCACTCGCCCTGGGTGGCGTCGACGTCGAGCACCTTGATGCCGGCACGTGCCAGCGCTTCGAGCAGGCCGTCCTCCCCGATCACGAACGCCTCCGAGATCCGCCGTTCGCGCAGGACCTCGGCCGCGACGAGCGCCGAGGTGACGACCTCGTCCGGCTCGGCGTGGACGCCGACACCCTCGAGCCTCTCGACGACCTGGGCCGGCGTGCGGGACGAGTTGTTCGTCATGAAGACGACCGCGCGGCCGCGTCGCCGGAGCTCGCCGACCGCCTCCGCCGCGTGCTCGACGGGGCTGTCGGCCCGGTAGAGCACCCCGTCCAAGTCGAACAGGAAGGCGTCGTACCGGCCCGCGAGCGCCATCAGCCGGCGAGCCGGCGCAGCGCGGTCGCGTAGTCGTCGACATCCGGGCGCATCGCGAGGGCGAGCTTGAGGTGGCCGATCGCGCGCGTCCGCTGTCCGGTCCGCTCGCATGCCAGCGCGAGCGCGAAGTGGCCGTAGTCGTCGGACGGGTCGAGCTGGACGAGCTTCGTGAACTCGCGGCGGGCGCGGGCGATGCGGCCGCTCATGTAGAGGGCGCGGCCGAGCGCCGTGCGGATCGAGACCTTGTCCGGCTCGATCTGCTTGGCCCGCGAGAGCACCATCGCGGCCTGATGGGGATGACCGTCGGCGAGGAAGCGCATCCCGCGCGAGAACAGGTCGTACGCGTCGTCGTCGTCGAGTCGTCTGCTATAACCCACGGCACCGTGTCCCGGATCTCACCGTTCGTCGGCGTGCTGTACGACGCCGCGCGCGTGCGCTCGCTGGAGCGCGTGACCACGCCGCCCTACGACACCATCGGCCCCGCCGATCAGCGGCGATACCTCTCGGCCGATCCGCACAACGTGATCCGGATCGACTCGCCGGAAGAGCAGGATGGCGAGGCCGACGAGAAGTATAGGCGGGCCGCCTACTGGCTCCGCTCGTGGCGCGAGGAGGGTGTGCTGGTTGCGACCCCACGGCCCTCCTATTACCCGTACGAGATGCGGTTCTCCTATCACGGCGCCGAGCGCGCCATCCGGGGAATCGTGTGCCTGGTCGAGCTGGAGGAGTGGGGGGGTTCGATCCTGCCGCACGAGCAGACGATGCCTGGTCCGGTCGAGGACCGGCTCCGGCTGATGCGGGCCACACGCGCGAACCTCTCCGCGATCCAGTCGGTGTTCGCCGGGCCGGTCGACCCCGTGGTCGATCTGATCGAGACCGCGACGGCCACCGAACCCGCTGCCGCCCTCATCGACGAGCAGGGCGTCGAGCACCGGCTCTGGATCGCGCCGGTGGAGGGCCGCGACGCAGTCGCCGAGGCGCTGCGCGACGTCCCCCTGACGATCGCGGACGGTCACCATCGATACACGACGGCGCTGCAGTACCGCGGCGAGATGCGCGCCGAGCACGGACCCGGCCCATGGGACCACGTGATGATGCTTCTGGTGGATGCGGTCACGCAGGACCTCCCCGTCCTGCCGTTCCACCGTGTGGTCCGCTCGGGAACGGTGCCAGTCGTTGGCCTGCGGGTCCGAGACCTCGAGGAGATCCTCAGCGAGGTCGACGACGACAAGCTTCGGTACGGCACCGCCGCGCGCGACGAGGACGGCGCACTGGAGCACCGCGTCGCCGAGCTGACGGGCGAGCCGCCGACCGTGTGCGCGCTCCACGAACAGGTCCTGACGGAGGACGACCCCCCGGGTTTGACGTTCACGCCCGATCCGGTCGAGGCGGAGATGGCCGTTCGCTCGGGCGAGGCGGTCGCGGCGTTCATCCTGCCCGCGACGAACGCACTCCGGATCCGCGACGTGGTCGGGCGCGGCGATCGGCTCCCGCAGAAGTCGACGTACTTCTATCCGAAACCGCGCACGGGGTTGGTGCTGCGGCCGTTCGATTGACGCGACGTCGCGCCCGCTACTCCTCGTCCACCGGTTCGAGCTTCTTGATGCCGGTCGCGACGACCTCGGTGAGGCTCCGCGCCCCTGCGCCGCTGCGGTAGAACCGCCGCGCCAGCTGCCCCATCACGAGGACGTCGTCGCCCTTGGCGATGTCCTTGATGACCCGCTTGCCCACGGTCTTGTGCCAGGCGGCGACCGGAAGCGGGAGGAGCCGCCGGCCTGCCTCGGGAACCGACAGACGGATCTCGGTGACGGCGTCGCCCGAGGGCATCTGACGCTCGACCGGATCCGCCGCGACGGTTCCGGCGAGCACGACGACGTTGACGGTCACCATCTGCTTCGCATCACGCGGTCTTGCGCGGGCGCGCGACACGTACGACGTTGTTGCATGGAGCTTCCCCCCTTCGCGCGCGAACCTAGCATCGGCCACCGACACGCTCCCCGAACCGGCGAGCGCCGCCGGGCGTGGCGGGCATGCGCGCATACACTCGGCCTCGGATGGAACCGATCACGTTCGAGGTGCAGCCCGGCATCACGGCGATCGACACGTTCTACGGCGGGCGCGAGCGCTACACCGCCGCGTACCTGCTCGCGGCGGCACGCCCGACGCTGGTCGAGACCGGCCCGACGACGTCGGTCGAGCCGGTCGTCGCCGCTCTCGAGCGCCTCGGTATCGGAGCCGACGAGCTCGCGAACATCGTCGTGACGCACATCCATCTCGATCACGCGGGGGGCGTCGGCCGGCTGCGCGAGCGCTTCCCGCGAGCAACGGTCTTCGTTCACGAGCGTGGTGCGCCGCATCTGGCCGATCCGACAAGGCTCGTCGCGAGCGCGACGCGCCTCTACGGCGAGACACAGATGCGGTCGTTGTTCGGCCCTGTCGACCCGGTCCCGGCGAACCGCTTGCGGGCGCTGGTGGACGGCGAACGGATCGATCTCGGCGGGCGGGAGCTGCTCGTCGACCACACCCCGGGGCACGCGTCGCATCAGGTGGCGCTGACCGACTCGGCGACGGGGGCCGTCTTCACCGGTGACGCGCTCGGGGTGCACGTCCCGGACCTTCCCGTCCTGCGACCCGCCACACCGCCGCCCGACGTCGACGTCGAGGCCGGCGTCGCGAGCATCGAGCGGATCCGGGCGCGAGCGCGCTCGGTGCTGTTGTTCGCGCACTTCGGCCCGATCGCGGACGTCGACCGGATCTGCGATCTCGCGATCGCGCGGCTGCGCGGGTGGGCCGATGCCGTCCGGGACGAGCTCCGCAGGACCGAGGATCCCGAGGAGATCGCGGCGCGCTTGGCGCAGGAGGCACGCCGGGACATCGAGACGGGAGCCGAGGCAGACCTCGACCTGGACGCCCTCGAGGACCGGCTGCGGCTCCTGTCGAGCGTGCGGATGAACGCGCTGGGACTCATCCGGTACTGGCAGAAGCGCGCCGAACGCGAGCGCGAGGAAGCAGCGAGCATGATCGACCGTCAGCCGAGCTGAGCGATCCGCTCGGCCACGTCGTACGCGCCGGGGTCGTGCCGCAGGATCTTGCGGAACTGCTCGGCGGCCTCCTTCGGACGCCCCGCCTTCTCGAGGATATCGGCGATCACGTACCAGACGCGGATCACCTCCGGGCGAGCCACGTCGTCGCGCGTCCGCACGCGCCGCAGCAGGCCGAGCGCCTGGTCGAACCGGCCCATGTCCGCGAGCGCCGACGCGGCGACGATGACCGCCTCGCCCTTGGCCTCGATGGGGACGCCGCGGCCGGCGAGCGCCTCCTCGGCGAGCGGAACGGCCCGCTCGGGCCGGCCGAGACCGCGCTCGGCGTCGGCGATCAGATGGTTCTGGTCGGCGCGTCCGGAGATCCGGCGGTACGTCTGCAGCTCCGAGAGCGCCTCGCGCCACCGGCCTTGCTGATACAGCGCCATGCCGAGGACCTCGCGCACGGAGGTCGAGCGCGGCGCGAGCTGCTTGGCCTTCTGCGCTTCCGACACAGCGCCGCGCGAATCGCCGCGCTCGAGGAGCTGCACGGCACGCTCCAGACGCGCCGCGGCCTGCTGCTCCTTGCCGCTGCGAGCGACGCGGTTGAGCTCGTTGACGACGTCGCGCGGCAGCGAGCGCACCGTCTGCGCGGGTTGGCGCCGGCGCCGTTCGGAGGGCCGCGGTGAGAGTGCCTTGGGCATGTCATCCGCAAGCGTACCCGCGAGCGCACGGCCAGCCGCCGCAACGGACCGATCAACGGGCCCGGAAACGAAACGAGCCGTCCCGAAGGGCGGCTCGTGTTCGAAGATGTCTCGGCGGCGACCTACTCTCCCACCCGGTCTCCCGGACAGTACCATCGGCGCTGGAGGGCTTAACTTCCGGGTTCGGGATGGGACCGGGTGTTCCCCCTCCGCCATGACCACCGAAACGGTCGGAGATCGGTGGCCCCGTTTCTTGGGGACCGATCACACCTGTTCCAGACAACGATCTGGAGGTGCGGTCTCCGAGCAGAGCTCGGGAACCGATAGCGAGCGCGAGCAAGAGTCAAGTCCTCGGCCTATTAGTACCGGTCGGCTCAACACGTTGCCGTGCGTACACCTC
>DATAEU010000060.1:0-26404 GCA_036257835.1 Actinomycetota bacterium
CCCCGGGAACGGCGGCCGAACGGGCACGGACGGCGCGACGTCGCTTCGAGATCGAGTGGCCCGCCGAACGGCGCCGCGACGGGCCGGGCCGGGTTGAGGGGGTGCGCATCCCGGCCGATACAGGGGTGTGGACGCGGAGACCCTGCCCGTCGCCGCCGAGGCGCTCGGCTCGAGCGCGCTCGAGCAGCCCGCGCCGGCGTCGCCGGCATCTGAAGCGCGGCCCGTTCGGTCGGTCGCCGCGAGGCCGATCGGCCCTCGGGTGAGCGTGGACCGGGCAGGAGACTGGTAGCCGGAAGGAGGCGCCATGTTCCGCAAGATCCTCGTCCCCGTCGACGGCTCGGACCCGAGCGTGCACGCCGTGCACACAGCGATCGACCTCGCCGAGGCGACGGGAGCCGAGGTCGTCGTCCTGCACGTCCGGGAGCACGAGCTCACCTGGGCGGTCGACGTGGACCTCGAGTCCGCGCCCGAGGCGACCGAGCTCGTCGACGCGTACGTCCGGCTGTTCAAGGACGCCGACGTGTCGGCGCGCGGCGAGGTCCTCCGCGCCGCCCACGGTCAGACGCCGCGCGTCATCCTCGACGTCGCGAGACGCGAGGACGTCGACCTCATCGTGATCGCGACGCACGGATTGTCCGGGTGGACGCGGCTGCTCCTCGGGAGCGTCGCGCACAAGGTGGTGCACCTGGCGAGGTGCCCGGTCCTCGTCGTGCGCTGAACGGCATCAGCCCGGGTCCGGCGTGACGACCCGCATACTGGCGTCGGCCGTCCGGATCAGATCGGGCGCGGACAGCGAGCGCTCAGAGGTCGACATCGCCGACCCGATCGACAGTGCGAGCCGTTCGGCGCCGCTCTTCGCGTTGCGCGACGCGACGGCCTCGACGATGCGTGAAAGCACGAGCCCTTCGTTCCCGGAGGCATCGCCGGAGAGCAGCACGCCGAACGTGTCGACGCCGAGCCGGCCGACGACGTCCGCGTCGCGAACGGCCTCACGAAGGACCTCGGCGGTACCGCGAACCAACGACAATGCGGCCTCCGGCCGCACCCCGACCGGCATCTCGATCCGGACGAATACCACCACGACGGGCTCGTCGGACCGGTCCGAGAGCTGCAGATGGTGGGCGGCGAGCTGCTCGAACCCGCGCGCGTTGTACACGCCGGTCGCGGCGTCGACGACCGACCGCCGATGGACCTCGCCCTGCAGCCGCGCGCGTTCGAGGGCGAACCGGATCGTGCGACGCACGACCTCGGCGTCGAGGCGCTCCTCCGCGAGCGAATCGACGGCGCCGGCGTTGATGGCGGCCTCGCTCCCCTCCGGTCCGCCGGTCGCGAGGAGCGCCACGACCGGGAGGTCTGGCCACGCCGCCTTCAGCTCGCGGACGGCGTCGAGCCCGTCGGGCGGCTGCAGCCGGACGAGCATCACGTCGAGGGCGCCCTCCGAGAGGCGTTCGCGCGCGGTGTGCGCGTCCGGGACCTCCTCCATGTCGAACGACATATGCCCGTCCGTCTCCAGCGTGTGTGCCACGCGCCGGCGGATCTCGAGGTCGCGCGCGACGACAAGCACGCGGATACGGGGGACCGACGACATCGCGCGAAGCCTAGCGGCCCGGTTCGCGAAGGCCTAGGAGGTCTCGAGGGATCTCGCGATCGATTCCAGCGATGCCGGGTTCTCGAGGCTCGACAGGTCGCCGGCGTCCTCGCGGAGGACGGCCGCCCGGATCGCTCGCCGCAGGATCTTGGCCGAGCGCGTCCTGGGCAGCTCGGAGACGAACAGGATCCTGGACGGGCGGAACGACTTCCCGAGGTGTTCGGAAACGAGCTGCCGGAGCTCGGTGGCCAGATGGTCGTCGGGCTCGACGCCGGGCTTCGCGACGACGAAGCACCAGATCGTCTCGCCCTTGACGGCGTCGGGAACGCCGATCGCCGCCGACTCGGAGATCCGCCGGTCGAGCGTGAGGACGCTCTCGACCTCGGCCGGTCCGAGCCGCTTGCCGGCCACGTTCATCGTGTCGTCGCTGCGGCCGTGGAGGAACCAGAAGCCGTCCTGGTCGACGCTGGCCCAGTCGCCGTGCACCCAGACGCCGGGGAACCGGCGCCAGTACGTCTCGAGGTAGCGTTCTGGATCGCCCCAGACGCCGCGTGTCATCGACGGCCACGGCTGCTTGCAGACGAGCTCGCCGACCTGTCCTCCCGGCACCGGCTCGCCGTTCGCGTCCCACACGTCGAGGTCCATGCCGAGCGACGGGCCGTGGAGCGTGCACGATTTCAGCTCGTTCACCGGGTGCGGAGACAGGAAGCACGCGCCCACCTCGGTGCCGCCGGAGAGGTTGATGATCGGCAGGCGCTGGCCGCCGACGGTCTCCGAGAACCATCGGTACGGCTCGGGATTCCACGGCTCGCCGGTCGAGGCGAGGATCCGGAGCGACGAGAGGTCGTGAGACCGGACGGGCTGCTCGCCCGCGGGGATCAGGGCGCGGATCAGCGTGGGGGACACGCCGAGGGTCGTGATCCGGTGCCGTTCGACGAGGTCCCACAGCCGGTCGGCGTGGGGGAAGTTCGGCGCGCCGTCGAACAGGAAGACGGTGGCACCGAGCGCCGTCGCGCCCACGATCTCCCACGGTCCCATGATCCAGCCGAGGTCGCTGACCCAGAACAGCCGCTCGCCCGGATGCAGGTCGACCTGGTACGCGACCTCCTCGGCGATCTTGACCAGGAACCCGCCATGGACATGCACGGCGCCCTTCGGGCGGCCGGTCGTTCCGCTGGTGTACGCGAGGAAGAGCGGATGCTCGCTGTCGAGCGCCCTCGTCTCGAACCGCGCCGGTTGTGCCTCCAGCAGCTCGCTCCACCGGACGTCCCGGTCGTCCGTCCACGGCGTGTCGTCCCGCCGGATGCGCTCGACGACGACGACGTGCTGGACCGTGGGCGCGGCCGGGACGGCGCCGTCGGCGGTCTCCTTCATCGGAACGACGCGACCGCGGCGCGGGAAGCCGTTCGCCGTGACGAGGACCTTCGCGTTCGCGTCGATCAGCCGGGTCGCGACGGCGTCCGCGGCGTACCCGGAGAAGATCGGGAGCCAGATCGCGCCGAGCTTCGCGCACGCCATCACCGCCGCGACGGCCTCCGGCATCATCGGCAGGAAGATGCCGACCGCGTCGAGCTGATTCACGCCGAGCGAGGCGAGCCCGTGCGCGAGGCGATCGGTCATCTCGCGGAGCTCCGCGTACGAGACGCTCCGGGTCGCGCCCTCCTCGCCCTCCCACACGACGGCCGGCGCGTCAGGAGTCGCCTCAGCCCACCGGTCGACGCACTGGTCGGCGACGTTGAGTTGCCCGCCGAGGAACCAGAGGGGCCACTCGGGTCCGCCCTTGGTGTCGAGGACGGTCGAGTACTGCCGCAGGAAGCGCAGGTCGAGATCCTTCACGACCGCGTCCCAGAACCAGGCCACGTCCTCGACGGAGCGGGCATACAGCTCGTCGTAGGTGGCGATGCCGTGCGAGCGCATCAGGCGCGTGACGTTGGCGCGCTCCACGTAGTCGTGGGAGGGTCTCCATACGATCGTCACGGCGGGCTCCTCATGCTGACCGGCGGCGCGGGTACCCTTCCACCGGAAGCCTATGTCCGACACGCCAACAGCGCGCAGCCCCGGTCACCCGCACGCCCGCCGAGTGTTTCTCGCGGTTGCCGCGACCATCTCCGCGATCGTCTTCGTCGTCAGCGCGTTCGGGATGGGTGCCTATCTGTGGGCAGAGAGGCAGGTCCAGCACTTTCCCACTGGTCCATCGCTCGAGAAGTTCAAGAAGGCTGTCAACATCGACGAGCCATGCACCAAGCATCCGTGCAACTACCTGTTGCTCGGCAGCGACTCGAGGAAGGGTCTGACGCCGGAGGAGATCGCTGCGTACGGCTCCGACAAGCACAACGGCGGCGTCAACAGATCGGACACGATCATCGTCGTCCACACGGATCCCTCGACCAACAAGGCGACGATCCTGCATTTCCCGCGCGACCTTTGGGTGGACATCCCGGGTCACGGATGGGGCAAGATCAACTCCTCATTCGAGGGTGGCGTCGAAGGCGGCGGCCCCGAGCTGGTCGCGCGGACGATCAAATCGATCTCCGGGATCCAGATCAACCACGTGATGTACGTCGACCTCGCCGGCTTTCAGGGTGTCGTCGATGCGATGGGTGGCGTGCCGATGTGTGTTGACAGGCCGATGTACGACCAGCTTGCCGGCCTCAACATCCCGAAGGCGGGCTGCTACAACTTCGACGGCACGACGGCGCTGGGGTACGTCCGAGCCCGGCATCTCCCAGGAGACTGCATCCCGGACTTCGCGAGGATCGCGCGTCAGCAGCAGTTCCTGCGCGCCGTGCTCAACAAGATGCTCTCGACCCATCAGATCTTGCATCTCGCATCGGTCGTCCCCGCGGTCGTGAAGAATCTCTGGGTCGATCCGGGCCTGAACATCGCGGAGATGAAGTACCTCGCCGATCAGCTCCACGGCATCAACACGGGTGCGGCGGACTTCCGGGTGGTGCCGACGGTTCCCGAGAGCATCTATCCGAACGGCGTCTTCACGAGCGTCGTGAAGATGGTGCAGCCGCAAGCGGACGAGCTGTTCCGTGCGATCCGAACGGGGAAGCCGCTCGGCAACCTCGGCAAGGAGCAGGTCGACACCGCCCCGTCGCCCGCGGACATCAAGGTCGCGGTCTTCGACAATGGGAACTCGGTGGCAGCCGGTCGTGTCGAGAGCATCTTCGAGCGAAGCGGTTTCGACACCTCGCCCGGTATGCAGGACGTGTCGGCGTTCGGGCGCACGGTCGACGGCTCGGCGATGTTCTACAAGCCCATCGACGCGAACATGGCGGACGTCGCGCAGGGCTTCGTGCCGAACCTCCAGGAGAAGCCGGCGAAGAAGGGTTGGATCACGAACTACGATCTCGCCGTCGTCATCGGGCCCGGCTTCACGCCGGAGCAACCGGGCGGTTCCACCGGCGCGCCGCCGCCGTCCTGCTGATCACACCGAGCCGAGCGCCTCGTCCAGCGCAGCGAACGCCGTGTCCGCCGAATAGCGTTCGCGAACCAACCGCCGCCCCTCGGCGCTGAGCCGTCGCCACAGGTCGTCGTCGCCGAGCACACGTGAGATCGGCTCGGGCAGCGAGTCGGGATCGCCGGCCTCCAGCAGGTGGACGCCGGCGTGCACCTCGAGCCCGGATGCGGCATCCCTCGTCGCGACGACCGGCACACCGCGCGCCATCGCGTTGAGGATCTTCACGCGCGTGCCGGCGCCACCGACGCTCGCGTCGACGAAGCACCGGGCCTGCCGGTAGACCGGCTCGTCATCCTCGACGTCCTCGAGCAGCTCGACCCGGCTCGCTGCCGTCAGGACGCGCAGCCGCTCG
Source organism: Actinomycetota bacterium (assembly GCA_036257835.1). Lineage (GTDB taxonomy): Bacteria > Actinomycetota > UBA4738 > UBA4738 > HRBIN12 > DATAEU01. The sequence goes on from DATAEU010000060.1 coordinate 5,407, forward strand.
CTCGCCCCGCGGCCGGCGATGACGATCGCGAGCCCGGGTACGCGTTCTCGCAACGCGGACACCGCGTGCCCGAGGAACCGCTCGAGGCCCTGGCTGTTCGGGGGCCACGACAGCGTTCCCAGGAACAGCACGACGGGCTCGCGCGGCGGCTCGAGCTTCGGCCGGTCGAGCAGCGCCGCATCGGCCACGTTCGGCAGGACGAGCGTCCGCTCGGGGGCGGCGCCCAGTGCAACGAACGCCCTGCGATCGGCCTCGGAGACCGCGAACACGAGGTCGAACCGTCCCAACATCTCGGTCTCGTACGCGCGGATGCGCTTCGCCTCGGCGCGAACGAGGGCCCGGCGGACGACGTTCCGCTCGATCGCGGCATGGCCCTCCCACAGCTGGTGCTCGACGTTGTGTTGATGCAGCATCCGCACGCCCCCGAATGACGACGGGACGTACTGCGCCATCAGCCAGCCGTCGACGAAGACGACGTCGTGGGGGCGAAACGCCTCGAGCTCGTTGACGGCAGCCGCGAGCGCCGGCGTCCGGTTGCGTTCGACGCTGAGGGGGACGCGCGAGAGGTAACTCGAGAAGAGGCGGCCCGCCGATCGTGGCCGGGCGAGGGGAACGCTCACCAGCTCACCGCGGTCACGGGTCCACGACGTGCCGCCCGGAGACAGGCAGGCGACGTCGACGTCGTGGTTCCGCTCGAGGTGCGCGAGCACCGCCGCGGACTTGATCGTGCCCCCGCTCCGCGGGTGGTGCAGCGGCAGCGCGGTGAGGAAAAGGATCCGCCGCCGGGCGCTCACGAACGGTGGTCCGCCAGCACACGGAGCGGGAACACGACGACGGCGTTCACGATCCTCGGGAGCCGGCTCGGCTCCAGCACCAGTCGCCACGCCCACTCCAGACCGATCGCGTGGAGCACCCGCGGTGCGCGCCGGAACCGTCCGGCCCACATGTCGAACGCGCCCCCCACGCCGATCAGGATCCGAACGGACGGGAACAGCTCGGCGTGCCGAGCGATCCACCGCTCCTGCTTCGGCGCGCCGAGGCCCACCATCACGATCCCCGGGGCGGCCTCGCGGATCGCGTCGACCGTGCGGGCCTCGTCGTCGTCTGTCACGCCCGAGCCGTCCATACCGATCGTCGCGCCGGGCGCGACGACGCACGCGTCGAGGTTCGGCGCGACCGCCCGCCACCGATCGAGCGCGCGCTCGGCCACGTTCGGCGCGGCGCCGAGCAGCGCGACGCGGTCGCCGCGTTCCGCAGCGAGCCGCATGAGCGCGGCGGCGAGCTCGACGCCGGGCCAGCGGCGAACGCGCCGCCGCCGGCGCGCGGACAGCACGATCGCGACCCCCGTCCCGTCGGGCAGCGCGAGGTCGGCCGCGTTCAACACCGCGGCGAACTCGGGGTCGCGCCGGGCGCGAAGCAGGATCTCGGGGTTCGGCGTGAACACGCGGTTCGGCCGGTCGCCCTCGAGGAAGGAGGCGAGACGGCCGCGGACCTCGTCGCGCGAGTCGACCTCGTGCAGGCGGACGCCGAAGATCGTCGCCGGCGCGTTCACGACCCCGCTGCGTCCGCCTCGGGAGGCGCGAGCGTCGCGAAGACGTGCTCGGCTCGCCCCTGCAGGTGCGGCGGCGCAGTCTCGCGGTAGCGGCGGTGCAGATCCGCCTTCATCCCCTCGCGGAGCGACGACGGACGCGGCACGATCCGTTCGAGCTGGTCGCCGTCGCCGCGGCGCTCGCGCCAGTGCTCGTCGATCTCGCGAAGACACGTCGCGACGTTCTCCTCCGTCGCCTCGAACTCGACGAACGTCGTTCCGAACCGCTGGTTGATCCGGCGCGTCACGACGTCCATCCGTCCGCCCGTCACCTCGCAGAACGTGCCGACGACGAATCGGTCGCGGCAGGGGAGGAGCGGCTGGTAGAAGCGCAGATAGCCGCGCAGCAGGTCCGGGACGGTGCGCTTGGGGTGGCGGATCATGTTCGAGACGACCACGTCCTCCGGCTCGCGGATCAGCACGAGCGTCGGCACGCCGCGCCGGGCGGCGTCGATCACGTGGCCGGCCGCGTGCGCCTGGTGTGCGACGCGATAGACGGCTGGCCGTTGTGCGAGGTTGAACGCCGCCAGCGCGAAGGACGACGCGCACCGCGGGTACGACTCGATCACGAGGTCCGTGTCGTCGTCGACCAGCTCGCCCTCACCGCGCAGGCGTGCGAGGGGCATGGCGGTGGTCGGATAGCGCGCGAGCGTCGTCATGAGGTGATACCGGGCACGTTCCACGCGCGGATGCTACCGCTCGGCTTGCGTTGTACCGGGGGCCGGCGTCGGCGCGCGACGCCGCCGGCGCGCCGGGGTCCGCATCGCGTCGCGCATCAGCTCCCCGAGCTCCTCGTCGGTGTGGAACACCCGGTCGGCCTCGCCCGCCTGCTCGGCCAGGCCGCCGGCGTCCGAGACGAACGCCGGCGTCCCGAGCCGTTGCGCCCGGGCGAAAGCTCCGGAGGACCATGCGCCCCGGTACGGCACGACGAAGACGTCCGCCGCCGTCACCCAAGCGTCGAAGTCCTCGTCCGAGACGAACCGCTCGAGCATCTCGACGTTCTCGGAGCGCTCCGCGAGCGCTCGCAGGTCGGCCGCGTACCGGACCTTCTCCTCGGTGGCGTCGCGGATCGAGCCGACGATCACCAGGCGGCCGTTCGACCCGGCGGTCGCGAACGCCCGGATCGCGCGCTCGAACGCCTTGTCCGGCTGCAGGAACCCGGCGCAGACGAACAGCGGGCCGGCGACGTCGAGGCCGAGGCGCTTCCGCGCCGCGGGACGCGACATGCTGGCGTGGACGGTCACGCCGTCGACGTGCGGAACGACCGCCGAGCGCGTGCGGACCCCGTAGGCCGCCTCGAACGCCCGCTGCTCTGCGCGCGTGTGGAACCGCAATGCGGCGCGCGAGAACGCCAGGCGGAGGAGCGCGTAGTCCGGACGCAGCGGGGACGGCGGCCGGTGCGCCTCGTGCACGACGATCTCGAGCTGCGGCCGCCGGAACGCGAGCCAGACGAACGACGCCGCCGTGAGTATGTGCGTGGCGGGCGACCGCGGCCGGAACCAGATCCCGGTCTCGTAATGGACGACGATCCGGTCGAACCCCGCGCCGATCGACGCCGCGCGCCGAAGGGCCGCCCCGCCGATGAACGCCACCCGCAGGTCGCCGTCGCCGTCGGGCGGCGACAGGACGACGACGTGATCGCCGCCGGCGCGGAGCCGTTCGACCTGCGTTGCGACGTACGCGCCGATCCCGCAGTGCCGCGGCGGGAACGTTCCGACGACCAGGACCCGTCGTCCGCTCATGTCGGGTCTGCCGCGGCCGCCGCGCGCAGCACCTCCGCGGTCCGGCGCGCCGTCTCGTCCCAGGTGAACCTCGCCGCCCGCGCGAGCCCCTCGTCGCGCAGCCGCGCGCGGACGGCTTCGTCGTCCACGACGCGGCCGATCGCGTCGGCGAGCGCGCGCGGATCGTCCGGCTCGACCAGCAGCGCCGCCCCGTCGGCGATCTCCGGCAGGGAGGACCCCGCCGACGTCACGACCGGCGTTCCGACGGCCATCGCCTCGAGCACCGGCAGCCCGAACCCCTCGTACCGCGACGGGAAGACGAGCGCCATCGCGCCGCCCAGCAGCGCCGGTGTGGCCTCGCGCTCGACGTATCCGAGCCGCACGACGCGAGAGCGCACGTCGGCGCCGATGGCGTCGAGCGCGTCGGCCGTCGGATCTCTCCCGTCCGGCTCCCACGGCCGCGCGCCGGCCAGCGCGAGCGTCGGGCGCTCGTCCGCCGCTATCCGCGAGAGCGCATGCAGCACGGCCGGGAGGTTCTTGCGCCGGTCGAGCCCGAGGAACAGCAGGTAGCGTTCGGGCAGTCCGAAGCGCGCGCGAGCCCGGGCGATCTCGTCCGCACTCTGCGGCCGGTACCGGTCGTGGTCCACCCCGAGCGGGATCACGTCGACCCGGTGGTCGTCGACCCCGTAGAGCCGCACGAGGTCCGTCTTCGTCGCGGACGACGGAACGATCACCCGCGCCGCCGTCGTGACCGTGCGTTCGACCGCGCGGCGCCACCACGCGACGGCGTGCGGCGCGGTCTCGGGCATCAGGCGGAAGGCGAGGTCGTGCATCGTCGCGACCACTCGCGGTGCGCGCGTCGGCGGCGGGACGAAGTTCGGCGCGAAGAGGACGTCGAATCGGAGGAACCACTCGATCCGCGGCATGTCGAGGCGCGCGACCGCCCGGTCGAACACGCGCGCCGGGATCGCCGTTCGGTGCTCGCCCAGGCCGGGGACGCCGGCGAAGAACCGACGCCGGTTCACGAGGCCGCGCGCGTCGAGCACCCACGCCGTGTACCGGGTCGCGGGGTCGACCGGCGGCAGGCGCCGGATCACCTCGCGCGCGTAGACGCCGACGCCGGTCGGCTCGCGGATCACGGCCGACCGCGCGTCGATGGCGACGCGGAGCGAGTCGCTCAGGACGTGCGCGCCTTCGGCCACGGGTCGTTCGACATGGGGGGCACGATACCGCTCGCCTAGACTCCGACCCGCATGGGGAGGCCCGGCGTTCGCCCGCGCGCACTGCTCGTCGTCCTGACCGTCCTCGCGATCGTCGCTGTGGCGTGCGGCGAGGGCGAACCGGCCTCGGATCCCACGAGGCCCGCGCGCAAGCCCTCGCCGTCCCCGCTCACCGGGAAGGCGGCCGTCGCCGCCGCTCCCCGGATCGTCGACGCGAACGCGTTCGAGACGCGCTGGCCGATCAAGCACGTCGTCTTCCTGATCAAAGAGAACCGGACCTTCGACAACCTGTTCGGCACGTTCCCCGGCGCCGACGGGACGAGCGTCGGCTGGGACCACGGCGTCCGGCGCCCGCTGGTGCGCGGGACCGACGGTCGAACGTCGAGCGACATCCCGCACTGTTACACGTGCGCGCTGGCCGCGTGGAACAACGGCAAGATGGACGGGTTCGATCAGACCGATTCCGCCGACCGGTGGGCGTATACCCAGCTCACGCGGGACCAGCTTCCGAACTACTGGCACTGGGCGGAGAACTTCGTGCTCGGCGACAAGTTCTTCGCCAGCGCGCAGGGACCGTCGTTCCCGAACCACCTCTACACGATCGCCGCGCAGTCGGGCGGCGCGCACGACAACCCGCGACGCAAGGACTTCTTCTCAAACAGCTTCGGATGCGACGCACCCAAGCAGGAGAAGGTCCTCGTCTACGACTCGGAGGGCGTCGTGAAGTCGGTCCCGCCGTGCTTCGACTTCGAGACGGAGGGCGACCTCCTCAACGACGCGGGCATCCCGTGGGCGTACTACGCCGCCGACGAGACGCAGATGGGCTACATCTGGTCCTCGTACTCGGCGATCCGGCGCTACCGGATGCACCCGGACCGGTGGAACCAGCACATCTTCCCGGTCGACCAGGTCGTGCGCGACATCCACCTGGGTGCGCTGCCGCCCGTCACGTGGATCACGCCGCGCTTCGAGCTGTCCGAGCACCCCGAGTGGAACTTCTGCTACGGCGAGAACTGGACCACCCGCGTCGTCGACGCGATCATGCGCAGCCCGATGTGGAGCCGCACGGCGATCTTCGTGACGTGGGACGACTACGGCGGGTTCTACGATCACGTGCCGCCGCCGCAGGTCGACGACTTCGGCTTCGGAATCCGCGTGCCGGTCCTGGTGATCAGCCCGTACGCCAAGGAGGGCTTGGTCGATCACCACGTGGGCGAGTTCTCGTCGATCCTGCGGTTCATCGAGGACAACTGGGGCCTAACGCAGCTCACCCACCGGGATCGCGACGCGAGGAACATGAGCTACGACTTCGACTTCACGCAGACGCCGCGGCCCCCGGACCCGCTGCCGCAGCGCACCGACTGCGTCGGCACCAAGTTCGGCGACCGGCACTGAGACGATGCGGCGCATCGTCGCAGGCGGGGAGGGGGGCAATGGTACGCTCGGCGCCATGCCGGACCCGGCCGCCGATCCGAACGACGACGCCCGTTCGGTGCTCGAGCGCGAGCTGTACTGGGCCGGCGATCCCACGACGTCGGCCAGTCGCTCGACCGCCGAGCTGCGTGTGGCGCTGCAGGACTTCGTCGCGGTGCTTCGCGCCGACGAGCGCTCGCCGATCCCGCGCCAGGAGCCGCTCCTCGGCTCGCAAGCGCCGTGGAAACGCAACACCAAGCTCCTGATCTATCGCGCGATCCGGCCCGTCAGCCGGCGGTACGACCGGCTACTGGGCGACCTCGCCACCCTGACCCGCACTTTGGCCGACCGGCTCGCGGACGCCGAGGCCGAGATCGAACGCCTCCGCACCGAGCTGGAGGAACGGTCCGCGCAGGGAAGCGGCTGATGCGCGTCGCTGTCTGCCACCCGCAGACGCCGTTCGTCCGCGGCGGAGCCGAGACGCATGCCGAGCGCCTCGTCCAGGCCCTGCGCGACGCGGGTCACGACGCCGAGCTCGTGTTGATCGCCGGCAAGTGGTATCCGGGATCCGAGCTCGCCCACCAGATGGCCGTGTGGCGCGCGCTCGACCTCTCGGAGTCGAACGGATTGCCGATCGACGTCGTGATCCCGTTGAAGTTCCCCGCGTACCTCGTGCGGCACGAGCGCAAGATCGTGTGGCTCATCCACCAGCACCGGACCGCGTACGAGCTGTGGGACCACCCGCAGTACGCCGACCTCGCGCGGCAGCAGGAGGGGGCGCTCGTCCGCGACCTGATCCACTCGGCCGACCGGGTGGCGCTCGGCGAGGCCAAGCGTGTGTTCGCCAACTCCCGGAACGTCGCGCGGCGGTTGCAGGACTCGGTGGGCATCGCGTCCGAGCCGCTGTACCACCGATCACCCATCGCGGACGCGCTCCTGCGGCTCGAGCCGGAGGAGTACGGCGACACGATCGTGTTCCCGAGCCGGTTCGAGAGCCTGAAGCGTCAGTCGATCGTGGTGGACGCGATGCGGCACGTGCGCACCGGCGTGAAGCTGCTGCTCGTCGGGCGCGGGCCGGACGAGCCGGCGCTTCGTCGGCAGATCGAGGACGCCGGCATCGGAGACAAGGTCGCACTCGAGATCGGACCGCCCGACGACCGCTTGATGGATCTCGTGCGCTCTGCCCTCGGCGTGTATTACGGGCCGTTCGACGAGGACTTTGGCTACGTGACGCTCGAGGGGTTCGCGGCGAGGCGTCCGGTCGTGACGCTCGCGGACAGCGGCGGCCCGCTGGAGTTCGTGACCGAGGGCGAGACGGGGTTCGTCGCCGAGCCCCAGCCGAAGGCGATCGCTGACGCGTTCGACCGGTTGTTCTCGGATCGCCCGGGCGCCAGGCGGATGGGCGAGGCCGGGCGCGAGGTGCTCGAACGGGAGGTGCCGGCGTGGCCCGAGGTCGTCGCGCGGTTGCTCGGCTGATCCACCGGCTCGAGCGGCCGGCCGTCATCCCGACGCTGCGCGAGCAGGACCTCGCGTTCGTCTCGCCGATGCCGCCGGCGCCGACGGGTATCGCGACGTACTCGCGCGCCGTGCTCGAGGGCCTTCGGGCGATCGGCTACAGGCGGAGGCTCGACGTGATGTGGCCGGTACGCCCGCGGGACGAGATCGCGGTCCGTTCGTACGGGCTCGCCGTGTACCACATCGGGAACAACGTCGAGTTCCACGGCGAGATCTACCGCTTCGCCGTCGCGCGGCCGGGACTGGTCGTGCTGCACGACCTCGGCCTCGACGATCTCGTGAAGGGTCTGCTCGCCGAGGGCGACCCGATGGGCATCCGCGCGTGGCGCGAGGCGGCTCGGCGCGCGCCGAGGCTCTCGCTGCCCGAGGCGACGATCCACGAGCCGCTGTGGCAGCCGTGGTGTGCGCACGTCGTCCGCCACGCCAAGGGCGTCATCGTCCACTCGGAGTTCGCGAAGCGGTACCTGCAGGAATTCGGGTGCGCGACGCCCGTGTTCGTCGTCCCGCATCCGCCGGCAGAGCGCGCACAGGACCTCGTGACCGCGGAGTCCCGTTCGGCCGCGATGCGGGCGCGCGCCGGCGTGCGCGCCGGCGACGTGCTCATCGTCGCACCCGGCGACCTCAACGTGGCCAAGCAGCTCGACGCGCTGCTCGCCGCGGTGGCGTCGCTGCCGAACATCCGGGTCGCGCTCGTCGGGAGGACGATCCCGGACTTCGACGCGCCGGCCGCCGTCCGCGAGGCCGGCGTCGGCGATCGGGCCGTCGTGGCCGCCGACGTCCCCGACCACGAGTTCCTCGCCTGGATCGCGGCGGCCGACATCGTGGTCGACCTCCGTTACCCGCATCGCGGCGAGGTCAGCGGGTCCCTCGCCCGAGCGCTCCAGGCGGGCAAGCCGGCGGTCGTGAGCGCCACCGGCACCTACCTGGATCTGCCCACGGACGCCGTCGAGACGGTGCCGGCCGGCCCGGTCGACCCCGAGGTGCTCGCCGCCGTCGTGGCCGAGCTCGTCGCCGACCCGGCGAGGCGCGCCGCCCTGTCCGAGCGCGCCCGGGCCCTCGCCGCCGAGCGCTACACGCTCGAGGCCACCGCTCGCGGCTACGAGCGCGCGATCGAGCAGACCCTCGCCCTGGCGCTCGACCCGACCCGGCTGGCGCTGCCGCGGTGGGCGCGGGCGCTGAACGACATCGGCCTGCGCGACGAGCACGTCCGCGAGGGCTTCGGCGTGTCGTACGTGCGCGGCCTGCAGGAGCTCGCCGCCGAGCTGCCACGCACGGAAACGGCCGGGACGGCCGAGCGCCGGCGGTAGACTCGGCCTCCCCGAACCGGCGGCCCGTCCGCCAGGAGCCGATGCAGGCCAACGTGCTCGTCGTCCGCACGTCCGAACCACCCCGCCTGCGCGTGGTCGAGCGCGTCCGGGAGATCTGGTCGCGCCGCGAGGTGCTGCTGAACCTCGTGCGCAAGGAGCTCAAGGTCAAGTACGTGTCGTCGTTCCTCGGCGCCGTGTGGTCGCTGCTCAACCCGATCGTGTTCCTCGCCGTGTTCGGCTTCGTCGCGTTGATCGCCGGGCTCGCGCTGCCCAACTTCACGATCTACCTGCTCTCGGCCCTGCTCGGCTGGAACTTCTTCACGACGTCGATCACGAACGCGGCGCGGTCGGTCATCGACAACGGCAATCTCGTGAAGAAGGTGGCGTTCCCGCGCGAGGTCCTGCCGCTGTCCTCGATCGGCGTCGCCGGGTTCGACTACGTCCTGCAGATGGTGGTGCTGTTCCTCTTCATGGCCCTGACGACCTACGGCGTCTCGGCGCCGGCGATCCTGCTCTTCCCGCTCGCCGTCGTGACGACGCTGGCGTTCACCTCCGCGCTGTCGTTCCTGATCGCGGCCCTCAACGTCCGGTACCGCGACGTGCAGCATCTGCTCAACCTGTCGCTGCTGGTCTGGTTCTGGTTGACGCCGATCGTGTATCCGGAGGGGCTGGTCCAGGAGAAGCTTCAGCACTATCACCTCCTCGGGGTCAACGCGTTCCGGCTCTACCTGTTGAACCCGATGACGGACATCACGATCGCGTTCCATCGTGCGCTCTACGGGGCCGGCCACACCATCGTCAGCAGCGGGAAGCCGGCGCTCGTGAGCTACGGCGTCGACACGATCGCGCTGCTCCTGTGCGCGGTGTTGGTCGCGTCGCTGATCCTGCTCCGCGTCACGTGGAAGGTGTTCTTCGATCTGTCGGGCGACTTCGCGGAGGAGCTGTGAGCGTCGCCGCGATCGAGGTCCGCGACGTCAGCAAGCGCTTCCGGCTGTACCGGGAGAAACCGACCTCGATCAAGCAGCGGCTCCTGTCCACGCGGTCGCGGGCGGTCGAGTTCTGGGCGCTCCGCGACGTCTCGTTCGACGTGCCGCAGGGGTCGACCCTCGGGCTGATCGGTCACAACGGGTCGGGCAAGACCACGATCCTCAAGATCATCGCCGGGATCCTTCGCCCGACGGCCGGCATCGTGAACCAGCGCGGACGCCTTTCGGCGCTGCTCGAGCTCGGTGCCGGCTTCCATCCCGAGCTCACCGGGCGCGAGAACGTCTACCTGAACGCCTCGTTCCTCGGCCTCACGCGCAGGGACATCGACCGGACCTACGACGCGATCGTCGAGTTCGCCGAGCTCGAGCAGTTCATGGACAACCAGGTGAAGTTCTACTCGTCGGGCATGCTCGTGCGGCTCGGGTTCGCCGTGGCCGTGCACGTGGATCCCGAGGTCCTGCTGATCGACGAGGTGCTCGCCGTCGGCGACGAGGCGTTCCAGGCGAAGTGCATCGGGCGGGTTCGCGACTTCCAGCGCGAGGGTCGCACCATCATCCTCGTCACCCACGCGCTCGGCCGCGTGACCGAGCTCTGCGACCGCGCCGTGATGCTCCACCACGGCGTGGTGCACAAGCAGGGCACGCCGGAGGACGTCGTCCGCGAGATGCGGTACGTCCTCCTCGGCATCGAGGACCCCGACTTCGTGCCCGAGGAGGGCTCGCGCGCCGCCGAGATTGCCGGCGTGGATCTGATCGCGCCCGACGGCCGAGCGGGCGTCCCGATCCTGGTCGGCGATCCGCTCACGATCCAGGTCGACGTCCGATCGAACCGCCCGGTCGACGACCTCGACGTCGATTTCCAGGTGCTCGACGGGGCCACGAACCACCCGGTGCTTGACGCGCGGACCTCGAGCGGCGGCATGGACGTCGCGTCGTTCGACGGCAAGAAGCGCGTGCGGTTCCTCGTGGACGCGTTCCCGTACCAGCCGGGCAAGTACTGGGTCACGATCGGCCTGTCGTCGCGGACGACCGGCGAGCTGTATCACGTGCAGACGCAGCGATACGCTTTCGACGTCGTCGACGTGCCGCGCATCCAGGAGCGCGTCGACGTCTCCGTGCAGATCGAGGTGGACGACCTGTGACGACGTTGCCCGTCGAGCCGCATGCGCACGAAACCAAGGAGATCAACGTCCCCATGCTCATCGCGACGATCCTTCTTTCGGTCGGGCTCGCGGCCCTCGCGCAGCTGACCCTCAAACACGGCATGAACCTCGTGACCCAGACCCTGCGTCCGCGAACGTTCGGCATCGATGCCACATCGCTCAGGGCGCTGTCAACGACGTGGGCGGTCTGGGCTGGGCTCGCGCTGTTCGGCGCGTCGGCGCTCGTCTGGTTGGTGGTCCTGTCGCGCGTGTCGCTGTCGTTCGCGTACCCGTTCGCGTCGCTGACGTACGTGTTGATCCTCGTGTTCGACCGGTTCTGGCTGCACGAGTCGGTCCCGGCGCTCCGGTGGGGCGGGGTCGCGCTCATCATCGCCGGCATCGTCCTCGTGGCGCAGACGCCGCACACGTGACGGCGTCGGCGGGGACAGGGAGGCGCGCGTGAAGGCGGTCGTACTCGTCGGAGGCCAAGGAACGCGCCTCCGTCCACTCACCGAAACGATCAAGAAGGAGCTTCTGCCCCTCGTCGGTCGGCCATCGCTCGATCGTGTGCTCGATCACCTGGCCCGGCACGGCGTTCGTGAGGTGGTGCTGTCGTCTTCGTACCTCGAGGAGACCTTTCGTGATCTCCTTGAAGCGCGAACGGGCGACCCGCGGATCACATGGATCACCGAGCGTGAGCCGCTCGATACTGGCGGAGCGATCGCCCAAGCTATTCCGTACCTGGACGACGAACCCTTCTTCGCGCTGAACGGCGACATCCTGACCGATCTCGACCTCGGGGCGATGGCTGCATTCCATCGCGCCCGAGGCGCGACGGTCACGATCGCGTTGCATCGCGTCGAGGATGCGCGCGCGTTCGGGCTCGTCGCAGCGGATGAGGACGGTCGCGTTCTTGCGTTCCGCGAGAAGCCCGTCGAGCTCGTTGCGGGCCTCATCAACGCCGGGACATATGTGCTGAACCCGGACGTGCTCCAACCGTGGGCGCCCGGGGTTCCCGTCAACATCGAGCGCGAGATCTTCCCGACCGTCATCGCGGACGGTGCGGGTGTGTTCGGGTTCACGTCCGACGCCTATTGGCTCGATCTCGGCACGCCGGAGAAGTACCTGCAGGCGAATGCCGATCTTCTCGATGGGCGTGTGAAGGGAGAACCGCGGTTCCGGACGCCGTTCGTGGATCCGACGGCGGTGATCGCTGCGACGGCGACCCTCGGACGACATGTGGTGGCATCCGCGTCGACGAGCATCGACGAGCAGGCCGACGTGGACGACTCGGTGCTCCTCGAGGGCGCGCGGATCGAGGCCGGTGCAGTCGTCCGGCGCTCCGTCCTGGGCCCGCGGTCGGTCGTCGGCGCGAAGGCACGGATCCACGACGCCGTGCTCGGCGAGGGTGCGACCGTGCTGCCCGGCGCCGACCTCACGGGTGCCCGGATACCCGCCAACAGCCTTGCGGGCTGATCGCCTCGCTGCGGCCTCGCGAGGCCGCCTGATCGCCCGGGGACGTGTGGTAGGTTCGGCCCTCGTTCGGATCCCCGAAACAATGCGAAAAGCGCTCGCGTCCGTCCTCGTCACGGCGGTCCTGATGGTGGTGCCGGGCGGCACCGCCATCGCGGCTGGCTCGTTCACCTTCTTCGGCTCCGGCTGGGGACACGGGCTCGGCATGTCGCAGTGGGGCGCCTACGGGCTAGCGCTCGACGGCTGGTCGCCGGCGCGGATCCTCACGCACTTCTACTCGCGCACGAGGGTTGCGACGTTCGACAACGCGCCCTCGCGCCTCCGGATCGGCCTGGCCCAGAGGAACCAGAAGTACCGCCTCAGCGCGAGCGGGGGCGCCGTCGACCTGCGTGTCGGCGATCCCAAGGACGGCAACATCGCGGCGACGATCCCCGACGGCGAGACCTGGACGATTCGGCCCGAGAGCTCGCGGTACCAGATCTTCGACGGATCGGGGGCCCGCGTCGGCGGTCCCGTCGGCGGCCCCTCGACGCCGCTGTACCTCAGCTACGAGCCGAACGGTGCGCGCGTGCACATCGCGCAGGCGGGCCACACGTACAACCGCGGGTGGATCGAGCTGGGCATCGACGATTGCGCGAACGCGTGCACGATGCACCTCGTCCTGTCGATCGCGCCGCAGGACTACCTCTACGGCCTCGCCGAGGTGCCGAGCAGCTGGCCGGCGCCCGCTCTGGCCGCGCAGGCGATCGCCGCCCGCACGTACGCGTTCCATCGTGTGCAGACGAGCGGCCAGCATCGCGACGTCTGCGACTGCGCGCTGTACGCCAGCTCACTCGACCAGGTCTACGCGGGGTGGGACAAGGAGGGAGCGGTCGACGGCGACCGGTGGGTCGCCGCGGTGAACGCGACCGATGGCAAGGTCCTCGAGTTCAAGGGATCGCTGATCCAGGCGTTCTACTCGTCCTCGTCGGGGGGGTACACCGAGAACAACGAGAACGTGTGGGGCGGCACCCCGATCCCGTACCTGCGCGGCGTCTGCGACCCCGGCGACTACACGTCGGCCAATCCGAACGCCGTCTGGCAGGTCTCGTTCAGCACGACGCAGGTGACGAGGAAGCTCGGACTCGGCATCGGTCCGGTCCAGCGGTTCACGGACGTCGTGCGCGGCGTGTCGGGCCGCATCGTCACGGTCGTCGTGATGGGCGAGGGCGGATCGGCGACGATCACCGGGGATCAGCTCCGCGCGGCGCTCGCCCTGAACGACGACCGGGTGTGGATCAACGCCAACCGTCAGGTCACCGGCATGATCCGGCAGAAATACGATGCCATCGACTGCCGGCCGGGCCTGCCCACGTCCCGGATCGCCGGTGTGGCCGGCGGACGGCGCCAGCAGTTCCAGCGCGCGACGATCTTCTACCGCTCGGACGTTGGTGCGCACTCGCTCACGAGCTCGGTGCTCGACGCGTACCTGAGCAAGGGGGGTCCGGCCGGCAAGCTGGGCTTCCCGACGACCGACGTCCGGACCTTGGCCAACGGATCGCGCCGCGCGCGGTTCGAGCACGGCACAATCACGTGCGACGGCACGAACTGCGCCGTCGCGGCGTCCTGACGCTCCCTCTACGGCTGCAGCGACGACCAATCGAAGGTGGGCAGCGGATTCGGCACCTGGTTGGCCGTTCCGTACGTAAGGACGACCTCCTCCTGATCCTTCAGCTGGATCGCGCGCGGATCCCCAGTCACCTGCTTCCCGTCGACGTACGCCCGGATCGCGTCGCTGCCGTTGTTGCAGTACCCGCCGATGCAGGTCGAGGTGAGCCGGAGACCCCAGACGTCGAAGAACTCACCGAGCGTGAACCGCCCGCTCGTCTGGTTCGTCTCCATGTGGACCACACCGGTCGTGTCGTGGGTGTGCAGCGACGCCGCGGCCCGCGAGCCGAACCCGACGCCGGCCGGCACGGTCACCTTCTGGCCGTTCACGTACAGGTCGAGGTGCGCGTGCCAGTGCAAGGCCAGCGGGTTGCCGAAGGTCGGCAGCGAGAGCTCGTTCAGCCGCTGGGGAAGGGTGTCGAGGTTGGCCGACCACGGCTGCGGTCCGGTCATCAGGCCGGCCAGCCGGGTCTCGGTCGTCTGGCGGCCGGCGCCCTTGTTGCCGCCGGACGTGAGCGCGACGGCGGCGACCACGGCGACGCCGACGACGATCAGGCCGGCGATCCAGAGGGCGCGGTTGCGGCGCGCGCGGGCCATCTTCCGCTGCAGCTCGATCCGCTCGAGCCTGGCCTGCTCCTTGCGCTCGGCCTTCGTGACCCGGGCGGTCGCGGTCCCGGAACGGGGCTGCTGCTTGCTTGCCACGCTGGCTCCTCGTGCGTCTGCTCGAACGGTGGGGGAACGCCCAAGGATATCGGTCGCGACCGCCTCCGCGGGATGCCCGTTGCGCCCGAACTGGGGGAATCCCTATGCTTCTGCCGCCTTCCCCGGCCGCACCCCGCCCACTCCGCGCGCGGGGCCACGGGTTCCTGAGGGGGACGCCCATGCAGACCGAGGTACGGAGCCGCTCCGAGATGCGATCGAGCCTGGACCGCTTCTTCAAGGTCTCGGAACGCGGGTCGACCGTTCGGACCGAGGTCATCGCCGGCCTCGCCACGTGGCTGACGATGGCCTACATCCTGTTCGTCAATCCGGCCATCCTCGGCAGCGTCAAGGACGTCAACGGCACCTCCCTGCCGTTCGACCAGGTCCTGACGGTGACGGCGCTGGCCGCCGGCATCATGACCCTGGTGATGGGGCTCTTCGCCAACTATCCCTTCGCGCTGGCGGCCGGCCTCGGGCTGAACGCGTTCGTCACGTTCACCCTCGTGGCGACCAACGGCCTGTCGTGGCCGGCCGCGATGGGAGTCGTCGTGGCCGAGGGCGTCGTCATCACCGCGCTGGTCCTCACCGGGTTCCGCGAGGCGGTGCTGAACGCCATCCCGATGGACCTGAAGCGGGCCATCGGCATCGGCATCGGCCTATTCATCGCCCTGATCGGGTTCGCGGAGGGCGGCGTCGTCGTCGGCGGCAAGGCAACGGTCGTCACGATCGCCCCCGACCTCACGACCTGGCCGATCCTCGTCTTCGTCGTCGGCCTCGCCGTGACCGGCGCGCTGGTGGCACGCCGGATCCGTGGCGCCCTGCTGATCGGCATCATCGGCTCGACCGTATTAGCGACCGTCATCAACGCGATCGCCTCCGCGCCGCAGTTCGCCGACGGCACCGCGACGATCCCCGACAAGATCGTGGCCGCGCCGAACTTCGGGCTCGTGGGGAACTTCTCGTTCAGCTTCATCTCGACGCTCGGCTTCTGGACGGCCCTCGCGATCGTCCTGTCCGTGATGCTCTCGGACTTCTTCGACACGATGGGGACCGTCATCGGTGTAGGCGGCGAGGCCGGCCTCCTCGACCGCGAGGGCAAGCTGCCGGGCATCAACCGCGTGTTGCTGGTGGACTCGCTGGCCGCGGTCGCCGGCGGTGTGACGTCGTCGTCGTCGAACACGACCTACATCGAGAGCGCCGCAGGTGTTTCCGAAGGCGGCCGGACCGGCCTGACGAGCGTCGTCGTCGGTGTCTTGTTCCTGCTGTGCCTGTTCCTGTCGCCGATCGCCGGCGTGATCCCGGCGCAGGCGACGGCGCCGATCCTCGTGATCGTCGGCTACTTCATGATGACGCTGGTCAAGGACATCGACTGGGGGGACCCAGGGATCGGCATCCCCGCGCTGCTGACGATCGTCGTGATGCCGTTCACGTACAGCATCACCAACGGCGTCGGCGCCGGGTTCCTCGCGTACAGCGTGATCGCCTTGCTGCGCGGCCGGTGGCGGGACGTGCACCCGCTGCTGTTCGTCGTGTCCGCGGTGTTCGCCTGGTACTTCGTCCACGGCGTCGTCTGACGCCTCGAGCGTCAGTGGATCTGGAGGAACGCATCGAGGTCGATGGCCGGGCGGGGCGGGGCGGCGCCGTCCGGCATCGGCCCGATCGCGACGGTTCCGAGCGCGAACCACTCGTCGCTCATCCCCAGCGCCGAACGCGACTCCTCCTGGCAGAACAGCGTCGACGCGAGCCACGCCGAGGCGTACCCCTGCGCCTGAAGCGCGAGCAGGAGGTTCTGGATCGCGGCCCCCGCGGACAGCAGGAACATCTCGCGCTCGGCGTGTGAGCGCTCGCGGTCCGCGTACTCCTGCGACGAGCCGAACGTGACCCACGGGATCACGAGGACGGGTGCGGCGCCGAGGATGGCGTCGCTCCGCGCGATCCGCCGCTCGATGCGCGCCGGCGGGACGCCGTCGCCGCCGAGGTCGCGTCGCCACGCTTCCGCGAGCCCGGCGAGAAGCACCCGCTTGGCCGCCGCCGACGTCACGGCCGTGAACCGCCAGGGCCGCGAGTGATGGGGCGATGGCGCCGTACACGCGGCCCGAACCGCCTCCGCGATCACCTCGGGCGGGACGTTGCCGGGCCCGAACGACCGGATCGTCCGACGCGCCGAGATCGACAGGAGCGGCGACTCGCGGAACAGGTCCTCCTCCGGCGGGCGAACCATCTCGGCGACCGGCGTGTCCGGCGCGGCACCGCGTTCGACGCCGCGGACGATCGCGACCGGGATCCGAGCGGCCTTGCCCATGACCAGCCCGCTCGCCGCGGCCACCTCGTCGGCGAGCGCGACCACCGTGGCCTCGAGCAGCCGGCCCGCGTGGTCCGGCGTCCCGCGCAGGTCGATGAGCGACGGCAGGCCGGCGCAGCCGATCGCGACGTTCACGACGCCCCGCCGCCACGAGCGCCCGAACGTGTCCGTGATAACGACCGCGACGTCCTCGCCCAGCGCCTCGGCCAGCCCCTTGCGGAGACGCTCGGCCGAGCCGTCGGGGTCCTCCGGCAACAATGTCAGGAGGCCGGGCTCGACGTTCGAGGCGTCGACGCCGGCGTTCGCGCAGACGAACCCGTGACGCGTCTGCGCGATGACGATGTCGTCCCGGCGCGCGACCAATCGAACCGACTCGCGTTCGACCCACGTCGCACGGTCCGCGTCCTCCTCGGAGACGACGCGCCCCTCGGCCTTCGACACGATCTTCTGCGTCACCGCGATCACGTCGCCCGCCCGAGCACCCGCCGCGTGAAGCCCCGGCGCGAGCACGGCGACGAGATCGTCGCCGGGGCGGATCTCGGGGACGCCGGCGACCGGCAGGACGTCGACTGTCACCGAGTCACCCGATGAGTGCGAGGGTGGCGCGCGCCAGCGCCTCGGCCGTGTCGTCGTCCCGCATGACGGAGTCGGTCACCGCGACCGGGATGTCGAGCGCCTCTTCGATCTTCGACGCGAGGTCCCGGTCGGCCTCGTCGATCACCCAGCCGCCGAGCACGGTGCGGTGCGCCTCGGCCGCTCCCAGCGCCGAGACCTCGAGGCCGGCCGCCGGCATCACCTTGTCCGCCATCCCGCCGAGTGGTGCGCCGCCGACGATCGGCGAGACCCCGACGACGGCCGGACGCTTGCTCGCGACGGCGTCCCGCATCCCCGGGACGGCGAGGACCGGCCCGATCGACACGACGGGGTTCGAGGGGCAGAGCACGACGGCATCGGCGGCGTCGATCGCCTCGAGGACGCCGGGGGCCGGCCCGGCCTCGCCCACGCCCTCGAACACGATCCGCAGGATCCGATCCCTGGCGCCGCGTCCCACCCAGTACTCCTGGAAGTGCAGATCGCGCTCACCGCCCGCCTCGTCCACGACGATCCTCGTCGTGACGCGCTCGTCGGTCATCGGCAGCACGCGTGCGGGGACGCCGAAGCGTCGCGCGATCTGCGCGGTGACGTCCGACAGCGTCATCCCGGCGGCCAGCTGGCTCGTCCGGAACAGATGCGTGGCGAGATCCAGGTCGCCGAGGCCGAACCACGCCGCGTCGGCATCGAACCGCGCGAGCTCCTCGGTGGCACGGAACGTCTCCTCCCGGCGTCCCCATCCGCGCGCGCGGTCCATCTCGTCCGCGAGCCAGTAGGTCACGGAGTCGAGATCGGGCGAGATGCGCAGCCCGTGCATCTCGATGTCGTCCCCGGTGTTCACGACGACGCAGAGGTTCGCCGGTTCGACCACGCGGACGAGTCCACGGAGGAATTTCCCGGCGCCGATGCCGCCGGCGATCGCGACGACCTTCATGACGACACAGCGTAGTAGGCTCCGCCGTATGCCCGGGGCCACGGCGCATCAGCTCGGCAGGGCGCTTGCGCGGGCCGAGGCCGGCAAGGCGCTGTCGCTCGACGAAGCCGAGGCCCTGCTCTCGGCGAGGGGCGACGCGCTCGAACGGCTCCTGGGCATCGCCTCTCGCCTCCGCGATCTGGGTCACGGCGAGGTCGTCACGTACTCGCGCAAGGTGTTCGTGCCGCTCACGATGCTGTGCCGCGACCACTGCCACTACTGCACCTTCGCGAAGCCGCCCGCGAGGCTCGAGACGCCGTTCCTGAGACCCGAGGAGGTCGTCGCGATCGCCGAGGCCGGTCGCCGGCTCGGCTGCAAGGAGGCGCTGTTCACGCTCGGCGACAAACCGGAGGACCGATATCCGGTCGCGCGCCGGTGGCTCGAGACCCGCGGCTACTCCTCGACGCTCGAGTACGTGCGCGCCGTCGCGATCCGCGTGATCGAGGAGACAGGGCTGCTGCCACACCTGAACCCGGGCGTCATGACGTATCAGGACATGGCGCGACTCAAGCACGTGAGCGCGTCGATGGGGCTGATGCTCGAGACGGCGTCCGAGCGCCTGACCGAGCGCGGCGGTCCGCACTTCGGCTCACCCGACAAGGCGCCCGTGGTGCGTCTGCGAACGATCGAGGACGCCGGGCGGCTCGCGATCCCGTTCACCACTGGGATCCTCGTCGGGATCGGCGAGACCTTCCGCGAGCGCGCCGAGGCGCTCGCGGCGATCCGCGAGCTGCATCGCCGCTACGGCCACGTGCAGGAGGTGATCGTCCAGAACTTCCGCGCGAAGCCCGGCACCGCGATGCACCGCGCGCCGGAGCCCCGGGACGACGAGTTCCTCGCGACGGTCGCGACGGCGCGCGTGCTCCTCGGTCCGCGGATGCATGTCCAGGCGCCGCCGAACCTGTCCGATCCGGCGATGCAGTCGCGCCTGCTCGACGCGGGCATCGACGACTGGGGCGGGGTCTCGCCGATCACGCCGGATCACGTGAATCCCGAGAAGCCGTGGCCCGCGATCGATGCGCTGGCTCGCCGGACGGCCGAGCGCGGCAAGCACCTGCGCGAACGCCTGACGATCTATCCCGAGTTCGCGCGGCGCCCAGATCCGTTCTTGGCCGGCAAGATGCGGGCGCCGGTCTTCTCGCTCATCGGCAAGGACGGCCGTGCCGTCGAGGGCGCCATCCCCGAGCCGACGCCGTGGCAGGACCCGGACGTGCAGTGGAAGCCACGGCTCACGGCGGCGACGTTCGACAAGGGAGCGGCGGCCGGCCTCCGCCCCGACGCCGACGCGGTCTACGGTGACCTCGACGCGATCGAGAACGCGGTGACGCGCGGATGGGCGGCGGAGCGTGTCCGCCCGGAGCGGCTCGACGCAGACATCCGGTCCGCGCTCGCGAAGGCCGCGGCGCACCGCGAGCTGGACGACGAGGACGCACTGGCCCTCTTCCGCGCCGAGGGCTCGGCGCTCGAGGCGCTGTGCCGCGTTGCCGACGATCTCCGGCGCGAGGCGGTCGGTGACGACGTGACCTACGTCGTGAACCGGAACATCAACTTCACGAACGTGTGTTACGTCGGATGCCGGTTCTGCGCGTTCGCGCAGCGCGAGGTCGACGCCGAGTCGTACACGTTGACGCTCGCCGAGGTCGCCGAGAAGGCCGTCGAGGCGCGTGCGTGGGGCGCGACCGAGGTCTGCATGCAGGGCGGCATCCACCCGGACCTGCCCGGGACCTTCTACTTCGACCTCGTCGAAGCCATCAAGACGCAGGTCCCCGAGCTGCACGTCCACGCGTTCAGCCCGATGGAGATCCTGAACGGCTCCTCCAAGCTCGGCATCTCCTTCGAGGAGTTCCTCCAGGAGTGCAAGCGCCGAGGTCTCGGCTCGATCCCCGGCACGGCCGCCGAGATCCTCGACGACGACGTGCGGTGGGTGCTGACGAAGGGCAAGCTGCCGGCGGACACATGGGAGCAGATCGTCCGGACGGCGCACGGCCTCGGCATCCGCTCCTCATCGACGATCATGTATGGGCACGTCGACGCGCCGCCGCATTGGGTTTTCCACATCCGCCGGCTCGCGCGCATCCAGCGCGAGACCGGCGGGTTCACGGAGTTCGTCCCGCTATCGTTCGTCCATCAGAACGCGCCGATCTATCTCGCCGGGAAGGCGCGAGCCGGGGCGACATTCGACGAGAACCGTCGGATGCACGCCGTCGCTCGCATCCTGCTCGACGGAGTTATCCCCAACGTGCAGGTCTCGTGGGTGAAGATGGGCGTCCAGGCGTGCCAGACGATCCTGAACGGTGGCGCGAACGACTTCGGCGGCACGCTGATGGAGGAGACGATCAGCCGGATGGCGGGCGCCGAGTGGGGGATCCGGATGGAGCCGGCGCAGCTCGACGACGCGATCCGCGCGATCGGTCGGAT
>DATAEU010000079.1:0-6239 GCA_036257835.1 Actinomycetota bacterium
GACCCGTCGCATCGTGGAGGGCCTGTGCCGCGACGAACGGATACTCCTTCACGGCCAGGTCCTGCCGAACGTGGGCTCGATCGGCTCGGTGCTGCGCGGGATGGAGGACACCGCGAGCCGCTACCCGATCCGCGCGTGGAAGACCTTCACACACTTCCCCGACTTCTTCGACCCGGGCGGTGGCGCGTGGTGGCTCGACGACCACGAGCGGGGGCTCCCCGCCGTCGGCGAGCCATTCATCCGCAAGAGCCTCGAGCTCGGCATCTCGACGATCTGCGTGCACAAGGGGCTCTCGGGCGGGAGCCGGTACTCCTCGCCGATGGACATCGGGCCGGCCGCCCACATGCACCGCGACGCGAACTTCGTCGTGTACCACTCGGGATTCGAGGCCGGCACGTTCGAGGGCCCGTACACCGGGGCGACGGCCGAGGTGGGCGTGAACCGGCTGATCGCCTCGCTCGAGCGCGCCGGGATCGGTCCGAACGAGAACGTCTACGCCGAGCTGGGAACGACGTGGTGGAACCTGATGCGGACCCCGACCCAGGCCGCGCACGTGCTCGGCAAGCTGCTCAGGTACGTGGGCGAGGACAACGTCGTCTGGGGGACCGACTGTCTGTTCTACGGATCGCCGCAACCCCAGATCCAAGCGTTCCGAGCCTTCCGGATCTCGAACGAGTTCCAGGAGCGCTACGGCTACCCAGCGCTCACCAGAGAGCTCAAGGCCAGGGTGCTCGGGCGGAACGCCGCTCGACTGTACGGGATCGAGCCGGTCCCGCCGCGGTGCGACTTCACCAGGCGGGAGCTCGCGAGGATCCGCGAGGAGCTTCGGGACGGCGACCGGCTGCTCGGTCCGGCGACCTTCGCGGCCTCGGCGGACGTCCGCGAGCACCACCGGATGGAGGTCTCGAGCGCGGGCTAGCGCTCGAGGTCCCAAGCCGTGAGTTGGTTGCCGTACGGCCCTTTGCCCGACGCGCACCACGCGCCGCATCGAGCCGCGAGCGCCAGTGCATCCTCGACGTCGAGACCCGTGGCGAGCGCGAAGGTCAATCCGGCCGCGAACGAGTCCCCGGCGCCGTAGGTGTCGACGACAGGTCCCGGCGGGTCCGCGGGTTCGTACGAGCCGCTCCGACCTTTGCTCGTCTGGTACCGGCCGCCGCGAACGCTGTCGGTTCGCACGACGAGGTCGGGTGGATGCGACAGCCTCGACGGGTCGAACGCCTCGGACGGGTCGTTACCGCTGCCGACGACCGCATCCAGATGCACGTCGGCCTCGACCAGAAGGTCCGAGACACGGCTCGTCGCGACCAGGACGCGAGCGCGGCGGGCCTCGCGGATCGCGCCGGCGTTCCCCGCGGTGAAGTAGACGGCATCGACCCCCTCGAGCTCGTGCCACCGGAGCCGGTCCGAGGTCGTGGGTTCGAGGCGCCGGCCGAGCGTCGTGATCGTGCGCTCGCCGTTCGCGTCCACGAAGACCACGCCGCGGCGAGTCGGCTCGTTGCGGATCACGGCCTCGACCCGGACGCCGAGCTCCTCGAGCCGCCGCTTCGACGCCGCGCCGCGTTCGTCGTCCCCGAGCGCCGTGTAGAACGTGCAGTCGCCGGACAGGCGCGCGAGCTGAACCGCCGAGACCGCGCCGCCGCCGCCGGGCTCCTCCCATGGATCGGTGGCGTGCACGATGTCGCCAGCCTTCGGCACCCGCTCGACGTGCCCGAACTCGATCCACTCGACGTGTCCGACCACGGCGGTCCGCATGCGCCGCAGCCTAGCCGCGACCGCGCGTCACTCGTACGCGAGGAGCGGCGCGACGGGCCGGCTCGCCAGCCGCCGGGCCGGGATGCTCACGACCGCCGCGAACACCAACGGCACCAGCGCCGCCACGCCCAGGAGCGCGAGGAGCGACACGCCGGTCTCGGGAAGGTCGCCTCCCTCCATGAGGCTCCACAGCCCCAGGCCGAGCGGGATCCCGAGGATCACGGCAAGCGCGCACGCGCCCAGCTGCGACACGATCAACGAGATCACCGTCTGTCGCGGCGTGCCACCGACCGCGCGGATCGCCGCATGGCTCCTCGCTCCGTCCCTCGCGGCGAACGAGGCCACGATGAACGCGTTGATCGTCCCGAGCGCGACCAGCAGCAGGGCGGTGCCGAGCACGATCGCGCGGATCTGGTCGTATAGCGCGCCGACGGCCGCGTCGCTGGCGGCGTGGCCCGGCTCGGCGGGCAGGGTGTTCAGCAGGTCGAGGCTGTCCCGCAGCGCGAGCGCGACGACGATCATCGCGACGCCGAACGTGAGGCCGGCTGCGTTCGTGATGAGTCGGCCGGGCCGGCGCCAGGACGATCGCAGGCCGAGCACCGCGGTGATCGGCAGTCCGGCGTCGGAAGCCCACCGCGAGAGTCTGCCCGGACGCCTCGGCGGTCTCGCGCCCGACGCGAGCGAGCTCACCGTGCTGCGCCGGACCCCGCGGAACGCGGGCCGAACCGTGCCGATCAGCACCACGAGCAGGGCGATCCCGCCCATGATCGCCACCTGCGTCCACGTGAGCTGCGGCTGCGGAGCCCCCAGGATCGTGACCGACATGTCGGCGACCGCCGGCGCGAGCAGCAGCCCGATGCCAATGCCGACCGCCGTCGCGACCAGTGCCACGGCCCCGTACTCGAGCAGCAGAGCGAGGACGATCTGCCTCGGGGTCACGCCCACGGCCTTGAGCGTGCCGACCTGGCGGATCCGGGCGGACATCCGTCCGGCCACGAGCACCGCGGCCGTCGCGATCGTGAGGATCGCGATCAGGATCCCGGCGGCCAGCAGCGTGCCGGCCACGATGTCGATATCCGAGTGCGAGTCCGCCCGCCGCTCCTGCCACGTCTCGAGGAAGGCGATCGCCGACGAGTCCGGATCCGTGCGGAACGCCGGACGGTGATCTGCAACGAACCCGGGCGCATCGGACGCATCGCGGAGCCGCATCTGGAGCTCGAACCCCTCCACGGTCATCCCGAGATCCCGCATCCGATCCGCCGTACTCGGCGTCACCCACACCTGCGCCGGCCTGGACAGCGGGAACCGCCCGCGCGCGACCGTGGTCGCCACGCCGAGGACCGGGAACGGCTGTCCCTGGATCGTTACGGTGTCGCCCGCCTCCGCGCCGAGCGTGTCCGCGAGGCCGCCCTCTAGGACGACGCCGTCGCCCGAACCGAGCCAGTGTCCGCTGGTGACCAGGGGCTGGTCGACCGTGTACCGGCCGGGCGGGCGGATCTCGGCCGTAAGGTCCTCCCGACCGCCGGCGACGTCGATCGACCCATAGAGGTGGGTCCAGGGCCCGGAGACCGCTACGACGTCGTCGGCATCCGCGAGCTCGAGCGCGCGCTCGCTCATCGCGCGTACGAAGTGGTCGTCTCCGGCCTCGTCGGGAGGGTGGTACACGTTGAAGCTCACGTGGAAGCCGTCGGTGGCCTGCCACGTGCGATCCCACGCCGCGTCCGCGCTGCCGTACACGATCAGTCCGAGGCCAAGCGTGCCGGTCGCGATCGTGAGCGTGAGCAGCAGCAGCAGGGCGGGACCCGGCCGTCGCCGCAGGTTCCGCGCCGCGAGTCGCGTGGCGATGCCGATCGACGCCATCACGCCGTGTCCCCGAGGTCGACGAGCCCGGCCAGGACGCGTTCGATCGGCGTGCCGGCGTCCAGGCGCGTCTGCCCGACGACCGCGCCGTCGCGCATCGTGAGGAGCCGGTCGGCGATGCTCGCCACCCGCGCGTCGTGCGTCACGAGCAGGAGGGTCTGCCGGGCGTCGCGGAGCTCGGCGAACAGACCCAGGATGTCGCCGGTCGCGCGGCTGTCGAGGTTGCCGGTGGGTTCGTCCGCCAGGACGAGTATCGGCTCGTTGATCAGCGCTCGCGCGACAGCCACTCGTTGACGCTCGCCCCCGGACAAGCGGTCGGGGAGGTGGCCCGCGCGCTCGGCCACGCGGAGGCGTTCGAGGAGTTGGATGGCGCGCCCGCGAGCTTCCTTCCGGGAGGCGCCGAGGAGCAGCGCGGGGAGTTCGACGTTCTCGACCGCCGTCAGCTCGTCGACGAGGTTGAAGGCCTGGAAGACGAACCCGATGCTCCGGCGCCGCAGGATCGCCCACTCGGTCTCCGAACGCCCGTCGACACGCGCCCCCGCGAGCAGCACCTCTCCGGCGTCGGAGCGCTCGAGCCCGCCCAGGAGGTGCAGCAGGGTCGACTTGCCGCAGCCGCTCGGCCCCATCACCGAGACGGTCTCGCCCTCCTCGACGACGAGGTCGACGTGGTCGACCGCATGGACCGGCGCCTCGTCTGCGTCGAAGGTCTTCACCAGATCCCGCGCCTCGATCACCGCGCTCATCTCGACTCCTTCTCGATCCAGTGGCGCTCGCACGCCTCCAGCCAGCGGACGTCGGCCTGCAGCCGCAGCGCCGCGCCCTCGATCAGCAACGCTCCCGGCCCTTCTTCGGGTTCGGCCCGCGCGAGCTCCTGCAGCTCCCGGAGCCTCCGGATGAGCTCGAGTCGCTGAGCGTCCACGAGTGCGGCGGGGTCGGCCAGGCCGGTGGTGGCAGCCGCGACGAGCTTGAGGTGGAACTCGACAGGCGCGACCTTGGCCCACGTCATGTCGTTCAGCCACGTCTGGACGCGCTCTCGTCCCTCTGCCGTGAGCTCGTAGAGGCGTCGGCCGGTCTCCCGTGCGTGCTTGCGCCCCGTTCGCCGTTCCTCCCGCACGAGGCCGCCGCGTTCCAGGCGCGAGAGCGTGACGTACACCTGCCCGGGGTTCAGGGCACCGCCCGCCGGACCGAGGGCGGCCTCGAGCCGCTGCCGCAGCTCGTACCCGTACGTGGGCTCCTTGGCGAGCAGGGCCAAGATCGCCTCCTGCACCTCTCCGATCCCTCCTTCTTCCTCCGATACCCGATGTAGATAACCGTTATCTATACCACGCTCGCCGAGCCGCGGCCCGAACGCCCGTATCCTGGCCAAATGCGGGGGACGCGGCGACTCACGAGCTTCAGCCACGGGGCCGGGTGCGGATGCAAGCTCGGGCCTGCGGAGCTCGAGACGGTCCTCGGCACGCTCTCCCTCCCCGAGGTCGGGGCTGAGGTGCTCGTCGCCGCCGACACGGGGGACGACGCCGCGGTGGTGCGGCTGCCGGACGGGCAGGCGCTGGTCGCAACGCTCGACTTCTTCACCCCGATCGTGGACGACCCATACGATTGGGGCAGGATCGCGGCCACCAATGCGCTCTCGGACGTCTACGCGATGGGCGCGCGGCCGTTCCTCGCGCTGAACATCGTCGCATGGCCGGTCGACGACCTGCCGCTCGAGATGCTCGGCCAGGTGCTGCAGGGAGGCGTCGACGTCGCGAGCAAGGCGGGCGCCGCGATCCTGGGCGGCCACACGATCACCGACCCGGAGCCGAAGTACGGGATGGTCGCGCTCGGGCTGGCCGATCCCGAACGCATCACCCGCAACTCGACGGTGCCGCCCGAGGCGCACCTGTTCCTCACCAAGCCGCTCGGGATCGGGATCGCGACGACCGCGCACAAGCGCGGGGTCGTCGAACCGGCGCTGCTGGCCGCCGCCGTCGAGCTGATGACGACCCCCAACGATGCGGCGGCCGAGGCGATGGCCGAGGTCGGCGCCGAGGCCGCGACCGACGTGACGGGGTTCGGGCTGCTCGGCCACCTGCAGCGGATGCTGTCGGCCTCGGGGGTGGGCGCGAGGATCGACGCGTCCTCCGTGCCGGTGCTCCCCGGCGTCCTCGATCTGGCGATGCTCGACGTGGTCCCGGGAGGGACCAAGCGCAACCACGCGTACCTGCGTCCGAACGTGCAATGGGGCAAGCTTTCGATCCCCGAGCAGCTGGTGCTCGCGGACGCGCAGACCTCGGGCGGGCTGCTGATCGCCACGCTCGATCCCGAGTGGATGGCCCAGGAGCTCACCGGTCGAGGCATCGCCTGGGCCGACGTCGGGGTCACGGTGGAGGGCCGGCCCGGGACGATCGCGGTCACCGGCAGGCTCGCCCGAGATGCCTGAACAACCGTTCAGGGAATACCACCGTGCTGGTACGGTTGTTGCACCTGCAATGATCGAACTCGAGCGCGCCTTCTTCGACGAGATGGTCGAGCACGGACTCGCCGCGTTCCCCAACGAGGCCTGTGGGTTGCTCGCAGGCAAGGAGGGCCGGCCGGTCAAGTTCTTCGCCATGACGAATCAGGACTCGAGTGCCGTCAGCTACCGC
>DATAEU010000121.1:0-6166 GCA_036257835.1 Actinomycetota bacterium
GATCGAGCTCGTCGAGCGCCCGCGCGAGCGGGTCGTCATCCTTCCCGACGTATCTGAGGGCGAGAGGTACCCACCGACGCGATCGTTGTCGTAGTGGCGGTCGTCATGATCACGGCCTTCGTCTTCGCTCTCGATCAACTGCTCAACCACTTGGTCATCTGGCTCTTCGGCTCTTAGCGTTCCGGCGGCAGCGCTAGGCGCGCTGCTTCCGCAACGCAAGCACCCCGAGCGCGACCATCGCCACGGCGAACGCCACCAGCGCCAGAAGCCGGCCGGCGACGTCCGCGAACCCGGCTCCCGCGATGAAGATCTGCCGCAGCGCGACGGCCGCGTGCGTCAGCGGAAAGATCTGCGAGAGCCACCGCAGCGGCGTCCACAGCGTCTGGACCGGCCAGAACAGCCCGCCGAGGAACACCTGCGGCAGCAGCACGAGCGGGATGAACTGCACGACCTGGAGCTCGTTCCGCGCGTAGAACGACAGCGCGATGCCCAGGTTCACCGACCCGACGACCAGCAGCACGATCACCAGCAGCACGACCCAGACCGGCCCGGCGATCGAGACATGAAGCACCCACACGGCGTACGCCAGGATCAGCAGCGACTGCAGCAACGCGAACCCGACGAACCCCAGCAGGTAGCCGAGCAGCACCTCGAGCCGCGTCGCCGGCGAGGCCATCAGGCGGTCGAGCGTCCCCGACGAGCGCTCGCGGAGGAACGCGACGCTCGTCAGCAGGAACGTGAAGAAGAACGCGAACACGACCTCGAGGACCGGCGCGTACGCGTCGATCGTCGACAACGGCGCCGAGCCGTAGAGCGGCTTCGGCACGATCTGCGGGCCCGCAGCGATGCCGACCGAGGCGGCGAGCTCACGCACGGTGGCGGCGGTCGCCGTTATCACGGGTCCCTGCAACCCGGGATCGGTGCCGTTCACGACCACCTCGAAGTCTCCGCCGGGCCCGTGAGGAAGGTCGACGGCACCGGCGAGGTCCCCGTCGCGGACCCGCGCCCGCGCCGTCGCTTCATCGACGACGCCGGTCACCTCGACGCCCGGCTGGCGGTTCAGGACATCGACGAACTGCGACGCGTACGGCGAGCCGGGTGCGCTGATGACCGCCACCGGTAGCGGCTCCTTGCCGCTGTCGCCGATCAGGTAGCCGATCAGGACCATCACGACGAGCGGCACGACGACGATCAGCGCGAGCGTGCGCGGGTCGTGGCGGAACTGGCGCACGATCCGGCCCGCGATCGCCGCGACGCGGCCCGGTCTCACGACGCCTCCTCCCGCGTGCGCCGCGTGAACCACAGGTATGCCTCCT
Organism: Actinomycetota bacterium; assembly: GCA_036257835.1. Classification (GTDB taxonomy): domain Bacteria; phylum Actinomycetota; class UBA4738; order UBA4738; family HRBIN12; genus DATAEU01. The sequence continues at coordinate 1,317 of DATAEU010000121.1, forward strand.
CGATCGTCGACGCGCCCGTCCGCTCGCGGAGCTCCTGCGGTGTCCCCTCGGCGATCGTTCGGCCGGCGTCGATCAGCGCCACCGAGTCGCACCGGTCGGCCTCGTCCATGACGTGCGTGGTGAGCAGCACCGTCGAGCCCTCGGCGTTCAACGAGCGGAAGTGCTCCCAGAGCGAGACGCGGAGCACGGGATCGACGCCGACCGTCGGCTCGTCGAGCAGGAGCAGCCGCGGGCGGTGGATCATCGCGCATGCGAGGTTCGTCCGCTGGCGCATCCCGCCCGAGAGGTCGCGCACCGGTGTCCGCGCCTTCTGCGTCAGCGAGACCAGTTCGAGCAGCTCGTCGGCCCGCGCACCCGCCTCGCTCCGCGACAGCCCGAACAGCCGGCCGAAGAACACCAGGTTGTCGCGTGCCGGCAGGTCGTCGTAGAGCGCCGGCGCCTGCGTCATGTATCCCACGTGCGGCGCGGTTCCGAGACCCGGCCGGCGGCCGAGGACGAGGACCTCGCCCGAGGTCGGCCGCAGCAGACCTGCGAGCACGCGGATGAACGTGGTTTTCCCCGATCCGTTGGGCCCGAGCAGCCCGAGGATCCTTTGGCCCGCTACCTCGAGGTCGAGGCCGTCGAGCGCGCGGACGGCGCCGAACGTTCGCACGAGCCCCCGCGCCAGGATCGCCGGTCGGTTCTCCTCAGCCATCGCGCCACATGGCCGCACGCAGGCAGGCCGGGCTCACGACAGCTCCCATTCCGCGTGTTCGGAGAGCGGGTGGGTCGCCGTCTCGCGCGTCGCCGTGACGAGCGCGTCCGGATGCCGCTGCAGGAGGGTGATCGGATACTCGGGCGTGGGATCGGCGAACAGCGCCACGCGGAACGCCGTCTGCTTCCAGGCGCCGGTGTCGCTGTACAGGCGCACGCGCTCCGCCGATAGGCACTCGCGCAGACCGAGCGTGATCGACATCGGCGGGACGAACTGGTACGCGCCGCCGAACGTGCGGTGCGCGAGCGCGATCACCGTGTCCTCGTTGTTCTCCTGGATCCGGATCGTCGAGTCCGCGAGCTCGTCGAGCGAGATGCGGCTGTAGGGATGGCGACGCGCCTGGTTGTACGCGACGTGGCCGTCCTGCCCCCAGCCGCCGATCGTGACGTCGATCGGGGCGCTCGCGATCGCTTCGGCGACGGCGTTCGACGTGGACGGGAGCAGCCACTTCCGCTGCGGGTCGGGGACGTTCAGCTCGTCGTCGATCCCGCCGTAGAAGTGCCGTTCCATGATCGCGCGGAAGTTGTACGGGTGGCCCTCGGGCAGCGGCCGCCCCTGCCAGTCGAGGCACTCGTCCATGTGGAACACGGTGACGTCCCGCAGCGAGATCCGACGCCGGTTCACCTCGTCGGTCCACGCCGCGTACCAGCCGGACGGGCCGCACGGCACGATCGCGCGCGTGGGACGCCCGGCCGCGTTGTTCGCCCCGATCAGGTCGGCGAGCTCGCGCGCCATGAGGCGGCCCATCTCGGCGCCGTCGGCGACGATCCGGAACGGCAGGCGCGGTCCGTGTCGGTCGAGGTCGTCGACCGGGACGCGGCACCATCGCTCGAGGTCACGGGGGTCCACGTGGTCCATCCCTGCTCCGTTCGTCCTCACCGCGCCACGAAGGCCATCACGTGGCCTGTCCGTACGTCGCGTGGTAACGGGTCCACCACTTCTCGATCTCGCCCGGCGGTAGCGGGTGCGGATCGCCGAGGCCCAGAGCGATCGCGAGCGTCTTCGCCGCGTCCTCGACCATCGCCGCCGCCTTCACCGCCCTGTGCGGCGTGGCGTCGAACGCGAACACGCCATGCCCGGCCAGCAGCACGGCCGGTGCTCGGGTTCGGACCGAGAGGATCGCTGCGCCGATGTGGTCGCCCTCGTTGTCCGCATAGGGCGCGCAGGGGATCTCGCCGCCGAACTCGTCGGCCATCGCCGTCAGCGCGCACGGGATCGGCCTCCCGGCCGCGGCCCACGCGGTCGCGTAGTTCGAGTGCGTGTGTACCACGGCGCCGATCGACGGGTCCCCCCGGTACAACGCGAGGTGATGCCCAGTGTCGACGCTCGGCCGGAGGTCGCTCGCGATCCCGTCGGTGACGCGGTCGCGGGCGACCGGTGCTCCGTCGAGGTCGACGACGGCGAGGTCCTCCGGGTGCAGCGTGTCGTAGTCGACCCCGCTCGGCTTGATCAGCACGAGCCCGGCGTCGCGGTCGATCCCGCTCACGTTGCCGCTGTGCATCACGACGAGGCCGAGCGCCGGCAGCTGTCGGTTCGCGCTCCAGACGGCCTGCCGCAGCTCGGCGAAGGTCACGCCCGCGCCTCCTGCGGTTCGAGCAGCGCCGAGAGCGGGCCGCCGAACGCGACGCCCGACCGAGCCGCCAGGTCCCGGACGGCCATGACCGTCGCGCCAGGGTGGATCGTGTGCGGCGAGGTCGCGTTCAGGCTTGCGAGCACCACCCCGAGCGAGAGGGCGTCGTCCGCCGGACCGCCGGTCTCGCCGATCAGCGGCGCGCCGCCCGCCAGTCCCACGAGGACGCCAGCGAGCAGGGCATCGCCGCACCCCGCCGTGCTTACGACCTCGACGACGGGGGCCGGGCGGTGGGTCCACCGCCCTCGCTGGATCGCGTAGCCGCCGTCGGCGGCCGCGGTGATGACGACACCCGTTCCGGCGGGGAAGGCATCGGCGCACGTCGCCAGGAAGGGCGCCGCGTTCGTCGGATCGAGATCGGCTCCTACGATCGTCGCTGCCTCGTGCGCGTTCAGCGAGACGAGGTCGACGAGCGAGAACAGGTCGGTTCCGCGCGCCTCGTCGAGCTCGCTCGACGTGAACGACGCGGCGCGGAAGCAGCCGCGCTCGCCCGCGGCCTGCAGGAACCGGCGTCGCGGCTCGAGCGGGACCTCCGGCTGTGCGAGCGCGATGGTTTGCTGGTCCATGAGCCCGGCGGCGGCCTCGACGTCACCGTCCGAAAGCGCTGCGGCGGCGGAGTCGCCCGTCGTGATGTTGCCGCCCTCCCCGTCCGGGTACTGGAAGCACACGCTGAACAGCGTCGGGCGGTCGGGCACCGTCCGGACGTGTTCGACGTCGATCCCGGCCGCCGCCATCTCGACGACCATCCGCTCCCCGGCGTCGTCCCGGCCGACGACGCCGATCGGTGCGACGTGGAACGGCACTCCGTCCGGCCGCGCGCCGAGCAGGACCGCCACGTGGTGCGTCACGGTGTGGAGCTTGCAGTAGTCGTGCACATCGAGCAGTCGCGCGGCGCGCGACTCGGTGCGGCCGATCGTGCTGTCGCCCTCGACCGCGAGGAACAGACCCGTGCCGATGCCGCCGATGCCGACCAGACGGCGGAACGGCGCGTCGGCGGGCAGGGCGATCGCCGGCGTCCTCATCCGGGCGTCGTCCTCACCGGGTTCGTCAGCCGGCCGATCCGCTCAATCTCGATCGTGACCTCGTCGCCGTCGCGCAGCCACACCGGGGGCGTCCGCGCGAAACCGACCCCCGGCGGCGTCCCGGTCGCGATGACGTCGCCGGGTTCGAGCGTCATCGTCCGGCTGATCGAGGCGATCAGCTCGGCGACGCCGAAGACCATCTGCGCCGTCGAAGAGGACTGCAGCTCGGTGCCGTTCACCTCACACCGGATCGCGAGCGCCTGCGGGTCCGGGATCTCCTCGGGCGTGACCAGGACCGGCCCGAGCGGGAGGAACGTGTCGATCGCCTTGCCGAGCATCCACTGCGAGGTCCGGTTTTGCAGATCGCGGGCCGAGACGTCGTTCGCGCATGTGTAGCCGCCGACGTGCCCGAGCGCAGCGTCGACGGGGACGCGCCTGGCCGTCCTGCCCATCACGACGGCGAGCTCGGCCTCGTAGTCGGGCTCGGTCGTCTCGGGCGGCAGGAGGATCGTCTCGCCCGGGCCGATCACGCTGTTGGCGAACTTGGGGAACAGGATCGGGACCTCCGGGAGCGGCAGCCCGGCCTCGAGCGCGTGGTCGCGGTAGTTCAGGCCGATGCAGACGATCTTGCCGGGGCGGGGGACCGGCGCCAGCGGGCGGACGTCGGCCCGCGCCACGGACCGGCCGTCGTCCGACGCTCCCGTCGCGAGGTAGTGGACGAGGTCGAGTCCCATCGGGACCACCTCGTCGCCCTCGATCCGCCCGAACCCGCCGTCGAACGTGAGCAGCCTCACGGGTGGAGCACCACCTTGAAACGCTCGGTCGTGTCGACGAGCTCTTCGAACGCGCGCTGCCCCTGGGCGAAGGTCGCGTCCGTGAACCAGCCGGTGGTGTCGATCGCGCCGGCCTCCACGAACGCGAGCGCCCGCAAGAAGTCCTCGTCCGTCCACGCGAACGAGCCGGTGATCACGGCCTCCTTGCCGATGACCGCGAACGAGTCGATCGCGACGGCGCCCGCGCCCAGCCCGACGGCCTCGATCCGGCCGCCGGGACGGATCGCGCGGAGGGCGAGCCCCCATGTCGGCTCGACCCCGACCGCGTCGATCACGACGTCGACGCCGCGACCGTCGGTCGCCTCGGCCAGCGCGTCCTCGGTCGCCTCGGCATCGAGCGGGCTCGCGCCCTGCGCGCGGACCAGCTCCAGACGCGCCGGGATCCGGTCCGTAGCGAAGACGCGCTTCGCGCCCTGCTCGGTCGCCATCCGTGCCATCAGCGCCCCGATCGGACCGGAGCCGATCACCATCACGTCGTCGCCCTCGTGCACCGCCCTCGTCGCGACGTGGACGGCGTTCGCGAGCGGCTCGACCAGCGTCGCCACGTCGTCGGGAACGTCGGAGGAGATCGCGACGACCCCACTCGACGGCACGACGAAGCGCTCGCCGAA
>DATAEU010000088.1:0-17191 GCA_036257835.1 Actinomycetota bacterium
GCTGCGCGAGCCCTCGGCGAGCCGCCGGACGAACGGATAGACGATCGGCGTGAGGATCGCGTTGTACGCGGCGGACAGCGCGGCCACGCGAACGAGGTAGATCCACGACGTGTCCATCTGTCCGAGGAGGAACGCCACCGCGCCGTAGAACAGGACGCCGAGGAACGTCCCGGCCGACACGAGGAACACCGGCAGGAGCGGGGACGGGCTGACGATGTACTGCCGGAGCAGCCCCACCGCGTATCCGAGCAGCGTGAGTGTCAGCGCGGTGATGCCCTTCGGCTGGTTGAGCAGAAAGTCCTGCGCCATCCCGCCGGCGAAGCCCGTGATCGCGCCGGAGGGCGGACCCTCGAGCATCGCGAACACGATGGTGACCAGGTACATCAGCTCGGGACGCGCGCCGAGCAGGCGGACGTCCGCGAACACCGTGGTCTGGAGCAAGAGCGCCGCCACGATGACGGCGGTGAGGGTGAGCGTGCGACGCACTGGTTCCGAGGCTACCCGGCACCATGCGCGAGGACCACCAGCACGATGTCGAGCGAGGAGAAGTCGACCGCCGGAAGGACCGTCACGTACTTCTCGGTGGCGGCGTCGCTCTTGAGCACACGCGCCACGGTCCCGATCAACACGTTCGGCGGGTACTGAGACGCTCCGATGCCGGAGATCCGGAACCCCGCAGTCGCCACCTCGTCACCGGCGGTGACCTCGGTCGACGTGGAGAGCAGATGCATCTGCATGTCCTGCGTCCCGTTGCCCTGCACGAGCCCGGTTGCCTGCGCCGTCTCCAGGCGCGCCGCCACGAACGAATCCGGGTCGACGATGAGCTGGACGGTCGACGCGTTGGCCGTCACGCGGACGACGTGGCCGACGAGTCGCGCCCCAGTCGCGTCGCCGACGACGACCGCGTCGTCCAGTCGGATGCCCGCCTCGCTCCCCTTGTCGATGTTGATCGTCCACTCGAGGTTCGAGACGCCGCTCCCGATCACCTGGGCGGCGACCGAGGCGGTCGCCGGTCCGAGCGACCGCTGCACGTGAAGGATGTCCTCGAGCTCGCGCAGACGCGCGGACTCGTTGCCGATGACGTCGATCTGCGACCGGAGGTTCGCGACCTCGTTGCGCAGGTGCTCGTTCTGGGCGCGGATCTCGGGGAGCCGGACAAGCGTCGAGAAGAAGTTGCCGATCGGGTGCGTCACCTTGGAGACGGCCTCCTGCATCGGCGCGATGAAGGCGAGCGCCGCGCGCCCCCCCGCGGCGAGCGGCCCGGCGTTCTGCTCGCGGTAGTCGACCGTGATCGTGATGAGTGAGGCGGCGACGAGCATCACGACGAGGAGCCGCGGGCTCCGAGAACGGCCGCCGGACAGCGCCACGGGCTACCTGCGGGACGGGCTCACCAGGACCCGTTGGAGAACCTCGAACTCCTCGAGGCACCTGCCGGATCCGATCGCCACGGACGACAGCGGGTTCTCGGCGATGTGGACCGGCATGCCCGTCTCGTGCCGGAGTCGCTTGTCGAGGCCGCGGAGAAGCGCGCCGCCGCCCGTGAGCACGATGCCCTTGTGCATGATGTCGCCGGCCAGCTCGGGCGGCGTGCGGTCGAGGGTCGCCTTGATCGAGTCGATGATGGCGGTGACCGGCTCCTCGATCGCCTGGCGGATCTCGCCGTCGGTGATCTGGATCGTCTTGGGCAGCCCGGTCACGAGGTCCCGGCCGGGGATCTCGGCGATCAGCTCCTCCTGCATCGGATACACCGATGCGACCGCGAGCTTGATGGCCTCCGCGGTGCGCTCGCCGAGAAGGAGCGAGTACTCCTTCTTGACGAAGTTGATGATCGCCTCGTCGAGCTCATCGCCGCCGATGCGGAGCGACGTCGACGTGACGATCCCGCCGAGCGAGATGACTGCCACCTCGGTGGTGCCGCCGCCGATGTCGACGACCATGTTCCCCGTCGGCTCGTGGATCGGGAGCCCCGCGCCGATCGCGGCGGCCATCGGCTCCTCGATGATGTACGCGCGCCGGGCGCCGGCCGCGATCGTGGCCTCCTCGACCGCACGCTGCTCGACACCGGTGATGCCCGAGGGCACGCAGACGACGACGCGCGGCTTGGCGAGCAGCCGGCGCTTGTGGACCCGCTGGATGAAGTACCGAAGCATCTTCTCCGTCACGTCGAAGTCGGCGATGACCCCGTCCTTGAGCGGACGAACGGCCTGGATGTGCGACGGGGTGCGGCCGATCATCCGCTTGGCCTCGTTGCCGACGGCCAGGATGGCGCCCGTCAAGGTGTTGATGGCGACGACCGAGGGCTCGTTCAGGACGATGCCGCTCCGCCGGACGTAGACGAGCGTGTTCGCGGTCCCGAGGTCGACAGCCATGTCTTGACCCAGGAACCCGAACAGTCCCTCGGTGCCCGCGCCGCGCTGCCCCGGGGATACGGGAAGTCCTCGCTGAACCCTCTCGGCCATGGATTCGCCGTCTGTTCTACCGGACCCGCGCTCGGACTGGCAACTCGCCGGTGCACCGCAACGAAACGAGCGAGGCGCGATGTGTGGCGCGAGCGCCTCGCCCAGTAGGGTCCGAGCGTGAGCCGAGTGATGCGAGGACGTCCGTGACGACAGTCGCCGCGCTGTTCCCCGGGCAGGGGTCGCAGTTCCTCGGGATGGCCGATCCGTGGGCCGCCGATCCGGCGGGACGCGCGGTGCTCGACGAGGCATCCGCGGTGATGGATGAAGACGTCGTCGCCGGCTGCTCGGACGAGGGCGCGTTGGCCACCACCGAGTTCGTCCAGCCGGCGCTCCTGGCGTGCGACGTCGCCGCGTTCCGCGTGCTCGAGGCCACGGGGGTGAACGTCGGCGCTGCCGCCGGCCACTCGCTGGGCGAGTTCGCCGCGCTCGTCGCGGCGGGCGTGCTGGATCTTTCGTCCGCTCTGCGAGTGGTCCTGGCGCGCGGTCGCGCGATGCAGGAGGCGTCCGACGCGCAGCCGGGAACGATGATGGCGCTCATCGGCGCGGGCGCCGACGATGCGGCGGCGATCCGCGACGCGGCGCGCGGCGACGACGTCCTCGCCGTCGCCAACGAGAACGCGTCCAACCAGACCGTGCTCTCGGGCTCACCGGTGGCGATCGAGCGGGGCGAAGCCGAGGCGAAGGCGCGTGGCGTTCGCGCGATCCGACTGAAGGTCGCCGGCGCGTTCCATTCAGAGCTGATGCGTCCCGCCGTCGCGCCCATCGCCGACGCGCTCGCCGCGGCGACGTTCTCGACGGCGCGCTTCCCGGTCGCGGCGAACACGACCGGCGAGCTGACCACCGACGGCGACGCCTTCCGCGACCTGCTGACGCGCCACGTCGTCTCGCCCGTCCGATGGGAGCGCTGCATGCGCGCGTTCGCCGAGGCGGGATTCGATACGTTCGTCGAGGCGGGACCGGGACAGGTCCTGGCCAAGATCGTGAAGCGCGAACTGCCGGGTGTTCGCGCGGTCGCGCTCGGCTCGCCGGATGACGTCCGGGCCTTCGCCGCAAGCCTGGGGGGAGGCGCGCGAACGTGAGGCGTCGTCGAGGCCCGGACGATATCCTCGCCCCCATGACCCAGCGCTCCAGGTCGCACGGGTGAGCGGCATCCGTCGCGCAACGATCGCCGGCGTCGGCTCGAGCCTGCCGGAGCGCGTCGTGCCGAACGCCGAGTTCGAACGGTTCGTCGACACCAGCGACGAGTGGATCCGCGAGCGCACCGGCATCGCCGAGCGCCACTTCGCGGCCGACGACCAGGTCACCTCGGACCTCGCGACCGAAGCCGCTACATACGCGCTCGCGGCGGCGGGCGTCGCGCCCGAGCAGGTCGACCTGATCGTGTGCGCCACGCTCACGCCGGACACGCCCATCCCGGCCACGTCCGTGTGGGTGCAGCGCAAGCTCGGCCTCTCGTGCCCGGCGTTCGACGTCAACGCGGCGTGCGCGGGGTTCTCGTACGGACTCTCGACGGGCGCGGCGTTCGTCGAGTCGGGCGCCGCCGAGACGGTGCTCGTCCTCGGCGCAGAGGTGCTCTCGCGCGTGCTCGACATGACCGACCGCAGCACGTGCGTCCTGTTCGGCGACGGGGCCGGCGCCGTCGTCCTGCGGCCGTCCGCCGAGCCAGGGATCGTCGGGTCGACGCTCGGCGCCGACGGGAGCGCCGCCGACATCCTGATCATCCCCGCCGGCGGCTCGGCCCGGCCCGCGTCGCACGACACCGTCGACGCGCGCGACCACTCGATCCGGATGGCCGGACGCGAGGTCTTCAAGCGCGCCGTCGTCGAGATGGCCAGAGCCTGCCGGACCCTGCTCGAGAAGTCGGGGTTCACGCCCGACGACGTCGACGTGCTCATCCCTCACCAGGCCAACGCCCGCATCATGATCGCGGTGGCCGAGCGGCTGGGTATCTCGATGGACCGCGCAGTGGTTGACGTCGCCGAGGTCGGCAACACGTCCGCCGCGTCGATCCCGATCGCGCTCGATCGCGCCTGGCGCGCGGGGCGGATCCGGCAGGGATCGCTGGTGCTGATGACGTCGTTCGGCGCCGGGCTCGCGTGGGGTGCCAACCTGATCCGATGGACGGCGGCGGACCCCACGCCGTGAGGGTCGCCGTCATCACCGGCGCCACGCGCGGCATCGGCCGGGCCTGTGCGGAGGCCCTCGCGGCCGGGGGCTGGGCGGTCGCGATCGGCTACCGCAGCAGCGACACCGACGCGAAGGAAGCGCTCGAGGCGGTCGAAGCGGCCGGCGGCTCGGGGACCATCGTGCGGCTCGACACGCTCGACGAGGGCTCGATCGTCGAGGCGTTCAAGCGCGTGACCGACTCGCTCGGTCCCGTGACGGGTCTGGTGAACAACGCCGGATACTCGAAGGACGGGCTCGTCCTGCGGTACCCGATGGACGCGTACGAGCTGACGATGGAGACGAACGTTCGGGGATCCTTCCTGTGCACGCGCGAGGCGCTCAGGACGATGCTCCGAGCCAAATGGGGCCGTGTCGTCAACATGTCCTCGGCGGTGGCGCTCCACGGCAACGCGGGTCAGACCGTGTACGCGGCGTCGAAGTCCGCGCTGGTCGGCATCACCAAGTCCCTGGCGCGTGAGGTCGGCGGCAAGGGCATCACGGTGAACGCCGTCTGTCCGGGTCTGCTGGACACCGAGATGACGTCGCACCTCACCGACCAGGCCCGGGCGTACTACATCGATCAGACGCCGCTCGGGCGGACGGCGCACCTCGAGGAGGTCGCCTCCGTCGTGCGGTTCCTGATGTCCGACGACGCCTCGTACGTGAATGGAGCGGTGATCCCGGTCGACGGGGGCCTGACCGCGTAGTCGATGCGCTCCGCGACCCCCTACAGTTGGCGGCCCGGGAGCAGGGGGACGAACCGGCGGGGGGACGAACCGGGCGAGCGGGACGACCGGGCGGGTGGGGAGGGAGAAGGAGGAACGATGGCAGATCGGACGGAGATCGAGGGGCGGGTCCGGAAGGTCCTCGCCGAGCAGCTCGCGGTGGACGAGACGCAGGTCGTCCCCGACGCGCGCTTCGCGGAGGACCTGAACGCGGACTCCCTCGACCTCGTCGAGGCCGTCCTGGCCCTCGAGGAGGAATGGAACATCGAGATCCCCGAGGAAGAGATGGACGGCGTGAAGACGGTCGGCCAGGCGGTCGAGCTGGTGGCGCAGAAGCTTGGCGTCTGATCGCGCCGTCGTCATCACGGGCATCGGCCCGGTCACGCCGATCGGCATCGGCGTTGATGCGTTCTGGGAGGGGGCGACGACCGGCCGCAACGGGATCGGTCCCATCGCTCGGTTCGACACGTCCGACCTGCCCGTGACGCTCGCCGGCGACGTCCGCGACTTCGACGTCTCGCAGTGGCTCGACGTGAAGGAGGCCCGCCGCACCGACCGGTTCACCCATTACGCGGTGGCCGCGGCGGATCTCGCGTGGAGGGACGCCGGCGCCCCCGAGGTCGAGAGCGACCGCGGCGGCGTCGTGTTTGCCACGGGGATCGGCGGGATCGAGTGGCTGCTCAACCAGCACTCGGTGCTGCTCGAGAAGGGGCCCGGACGCGTCTCGCCGTTCATGGTGCCGGCGTTGATGGCCAACGCCGCGGCCGGCCACATCGCGATGCGCATGGGGCTCACCGGTCCCAACTTCTGCACGGTGTCCGCGTGCGCGTCAGGCGCGCACGCCGTCGGCGAGGCGTTCCGTCTGGTTCGCGACGGGTATGCGGACGTCGCGATCGCGGGCGGATCGGAGGCGGCCACGCTGCCGCTGACCGTCGCCGCCTTCGCGCAGATGACGGCGTTGACCAAGAACGCCGACCCGGAGACCGCCAGTCGTCCGTTCGACGCCGACCGGGACGGGTTCGTCCTGTCGGAGGGCGCGTGCGCGCTGGTGCTGGAGCCCGAGGACGCGGCCCGCGCGAGGGGCGCCACGATCTACGCCACCGTCGCGGGGTACGGCGCCTCGGACGACGCCTTCCACATCACGGCGCCAGACCCCAAGGGCAACGGGGCGGCCATCGCGATCCGGCGAGCGCTCGCGGACGCCGGCGTCGATGCGTCCGCCGTGAATTACGTCAATGCGCACGGCACCTCGACGCAGCTGAACGACGCCTCGGAGACCAACGCGCTGAAGGCGGCGCTCGGCGACGAGGTCGCCCACGAGGTGGCGGTCTCCTCGACCAAGTCGATGACCGGACACATGCTCGGCGCCGCCGGCGCCGTCGAATCGGCGATCTGCGCGCTGGTGCTCGACCGGGGCGTGATCCCGCCGACGATCCACTACCGGACGCCGGATCCGGACTGCGACCTCGACTACGTGCCGAACGAGGCGCGCGCGGCCGACGTCCGGTTCACGATCTCCAACTCGTTCGGGTTCGGCGGGCAGAACGCGGTCCTCGCGCTTCGCAAGGCGTCCTAGCCCCGCTCAGGTCTCGAACGACCGGTACCAGGTTCCGCCGTTCATCGTGACGCGGGTCGCCCGCCCGTCGATCACGTCGTCGAAGCGCAGCCATTGCGGCTTCCACGCCTCGATGCCGACGTGGAACCATCCGGCATCGGCCGGATCGGTCATCGGCACGAGCTCCTCCACGACGTCCTCGAGGTCGTCGTTCCACTCGGCGACGAGCCGCCCCTTGCGCACGGCGACACGCAGCGTCGGGCCCCACGGGTTCGCGCGGCGGTAGAGGCCGGGGAACGCGTCCCACTCTCCGGGCGCCGGCAGGGCCGCCTCGCCGCGCCATCGGTCGTTCACGAGCCAGGCCTCGCCGTGGAAGGCCTCGACGACCACACGGTGCTCGTCCCGGCCGAAGCGCAGCGGCCAGCGGTCGAGCTCGAGGTCGTCGATCAGGAAGACGTCGTCGACGTCCTCGACGACCTCGAGGCCGGCGCGGCGCTCGCCCTCCCGGAAGACCAAACGATCCCCGGCCGTCTCGATCGAGACAACCCGATCGCCGTCTCGATACTCGCCGACGTAGTCGCCGGCGTTGTCCACCCGCGTGACCGACGGCGGGGGGCCGATCGGCGGAGCATCCGTGCCCGCGAGCGCCGCGCGAACCGCGTCGAGCGCGGAACGCACCGTCGCGCGCCGGTCCCCCTGACCGTTGATCAGCATCACGCATCCGAGCCCGTCGTCCGGCTCGGTGATGAGGAGCGCCGTATACCCGAGCATCCCGCCCGAGTGCCAGATACGGCGACGTCCGTCCTCTTCCCCGACCCACAGGCCGTACGCGTACCGGAAGGTCGGCCAGTCGCGTTCGGGCATGACACCCTCGGTCAGCGGGCCGAACCCCTCGGCATCGAGCAGCGGCGCGCCACCGGCGAGGAGCATCCGCGCGTACGCGGCCATGTCGAGCACATTCGAGATGATCGAGCCGTCCGCCGTGTTGAACGGCAGCCACGCCGCCGGGACCAGCGGATGCGAGACGCGGGGCGGCCGGTCGTCGAACATCGTCCGGTAGCCGGTGGCGCAATCCGCCTGCGCGTCGTTCGTGATCGCCGCGGTCGACGACGACATGCCGAGCGGTCCGAGCACGCGCTGGCGGAGCAGCTCGTCGACACGCGTTCCCGTCACGTGCTCCAGGATGAGGCCCATCACCTTCCAGCCCTCGTTCGAGTACCAGAACCGCTCACCCGGCGCGAAGCCGACACGCAGGTTCCGAAGGATCGCGAGGGCGCTGAGGGCACTCGGCGCCTCCTCCGCCCCGATGACGAGTCCCGCGGAGTGCGTCATGAGGTGATGCGGCGTGATCGGCCCGAACGGTTCCGGCAGGCCGAGCCACGGCACGAGATCGTTGACCGAGGCATGCAGGTCGAGCCTGCCCGCCCGCGCCTCCTGCATCGCGACGATGGCCGCGAACGACTTGCTGATCGACCCAATCTGGAAGCGCGTCTCCGGTCGGACCGGCGTCCCGGACGCCGCGTCGGCGAAGCCGCGCACGACGACGCCGAGCGTCTCGTCCCGATCGGTGACGGCGAGTGCCGCACCCGCGGCGTGCGTCAGCGGTAGGCGCTGCTCGAGGACCGCGCCGATGTGCTCGAAGGCGTCCGAGAGTCCCGGCATCCGCACGTGCTCAGCCGGCCGGGAAGAAGAGCGACAGCTCGCGCGCCGCCGATCCGGCGGAGTCGCTGCCGTGCACGATGTTCTCGGTGATGACGGTCGCGAAGTCGCCGCGGATCGTCCCGGGTGGCGCCTCGACCGGGTCGGTCGGACCCATCAGCGTCCGCCAGGCCTCGATGGCGCTCTCGCCCTCGATCCGCGCGACGACGACCGGATCGGAGGTGATGAAGTCGACCAGCTCGCCGAAGAACGGCTTCTCGACGTGCTCGGCATAGTGCCGCTCGGCCAGCGCCCGGTCGATCGTCATCATCTTGAGCTCGGCGATCAACAGACCCTTGGCCTCGACGCGTCGCAGCACTTCACCCACCAGATGCCGGCGCACGCCGTCCGGCTTGACGATGAGCAGCGTCGACTCACGTGCCATGCTCAGGAGTCCCCCAACAGCGTCCGGCGGGCGTCCGCGACAGTATAGAGAGAGCCAGTCACCAGGATGAGGTCACCCTCACCGGCCGCTGCACGGGCGGCCTCGATCGCCTCGGGAACGGACGGCATGCCCACGACGTCCTTCCCGAGCGCCGCGACCGCGTCGTGCGTTCGCCCAATGTCGGCCGATCGTTCGCTCCGGTTCCGCGTCGCATACACGCGGTCGGCGAGCGGGACGAGCTCGCGCACGATCCCCTCGACGTCCTTGTTGGCCGAGATCGCGAGGATCAGGTGCAGCCGCTCCCACGTGAACGCCTCGGACAGCGCGGCGGCGAGCGCCTGCGCGCCGGCGGGATTGTGCGCGCCGTCGAGCACGATCAGCGGCTGGCGCGAGACGACCTCCAGGCGCCCGGGCGAGGAGGCCGACGCGAGCGACCCGCGAACGGCATCGGCCGACAGCTCGCGCCCGAACAGCGCCTCGACGGCCGTGAGCGCGGCGGCGGCGTTCCGCGCGGCGTGCTCGCCGAACAAGGGCACGAACAGGTCGCCGTACGTCGCTCGTGGCGTGCGCACGACGAGCTGCTGGCCGCCGACCGCCGGGTGCCGCTCCGCGACCTCGAAGTCACGGCCCTCGAGGAGCACCGCCGCCTCGTACTCCTCGGAGCGTGCGTCGATCACGCGCATCGCCTCGTCCGGCTGCGTGCGGCACACGACGGTCTTGCCGGGTTTGATGATCCCGGCCTTCTCGGTCGCGACCTGCTCGACCGTCGAGCCGAGCTCGGGATGGTCGAGCGCGATCGGGCAGAGCACGGCGACGTCGCCGCCGACGAGGTTGGTGGCGTCCCACGTCCCGCCCATGCCAACCTCGAAGACGCCGAGGGCGACCGGCATGTCCGCGAACCAGAGGTACGCCAGCGCGGTGAGCGCCTCGAAGTAGGTCACGCGTTCACCGCGTGCGTCGACGGCCTGCAGATACGGTAGGAGGTGCTCGTACTCCTCGCCGAACTCGTCCTCGCCGATCGGCCCGCCGCACACCTGCAGGCGCTCGGTGACCGACAGGAGATGCGGGGAGGTGTACAGGCCCGTGGCGAGGCCGTGCGCGCACGTGATCGTCGTCGCGATGCGGGCCGTCGTGGTCTTGCCGTTCGTTCCCGTGATGTGGATCGTCGGGTAGGCGAGCTCGGGGTCGTCGAGGAGCTCGGCGAGCGCCGTGATCCGCGAAAGGTCGGGCACCATCCGCTCCGGTTGCCGCGACTCGAGCTCGGCGAGCGCCTCCTCGAAGCGCACGTCTCAGTCTCCGAGCTCGACGTCGACCGAGAACCCATCCGCGGCTCGGGTCTCGAGGGCGGCCACGTTGCCGGCCTCGACGAGGTCCGTCCTCACGCGGTCGAGCACCGCGAGTCGCTCGGCGGTGTCGTGGACGACGGCGCGCCGGACCTCGGTCTTCAGCGATCGCTTCGCGAGCGCCTTGGTCTTGCGGACCTCACCGAGGATCGACGCGGCCACCTCGAGCTCGGTCGGGTCGGCGTCGGTGTCGAGCTCGGAGGCGGAGGGCCAGGACGCACGATGGATCGACCCCTCCCGCCACCACGACCACACTTCCTCGGTGACGTACGGAACGAACGGGGCGAACAGCCGCAGCAGTACCGACAGCGCGGTGCGCAGCGCCGTCACCGCCGAGGACGCCGCCTCCGGGCCGTGACCGCCGTAGGCGCGACCCTTGACGAGCTCGAGGTAGTCGTCCGTGAAGCTCCAGAAGAACCGCTCGGTCACATCGAGCGCGCGCGCGTGCTCCCAGCTCTCGAACGCCTGCGTCGACTCGGCGACGATCTCTGCCAGACGAGCGAGCATCGAGCGATCGAGCGGCTGGGTGATGGGGCCGTCGAGCGCCTCCAGCGACAGCGCGAAGCGAGAGGCGTTCAGGATCTTGATCGCGAGCCGGCGTCCGATCTTGATCTGTTCTTCCTTGAAGGCGGTGTCAACGCCGAGACGCGGGCTCGCGGCCCAGTAACGCACGGCGTCCGCGCCGTACTGCTCGAGCAGCCCGATCGGTGTCAGGACGTTGCCCTTGGACTTCGACATCTTCTTGCGGTCGGGGTCGAGCACCCAGCCCGAGATCGTCGCGTGGTACCAGGGCAGCGAGTCCTGCTCGAGGTGCGCGCGCAGGACCGTGTAGTAGAGCCATGTGCGGATGATCTCGTGCGCCTGCGGGCGGACGTCCATCGGGAAGAGCCGCTCGAAGAGCCCGTCGTCGCTCCCCCACCCCAGAGCGATGTGCGGGCTGAGCGACGACGTCGCCCACGTGTCCATCACGTCGGGGTCGCCGACGAACCCCCCGGGCTTGCCGCGCCGGTCCTCGCCGAAGCCGTCGGGGGCGTCCGTCGAGGGGTCGACCGGCAGGGACCTCTCGTCGGCGAGGATGGGGTGCTCGAAATCCTCGACGCCTTCCTCGTCGAGCCGGTACCACGCGGGGAAGGGCACGCCGAAGAACCGCTGCCGGCTGACGGCCCAGTCGGAGTTGAGCCCCTCCACCCACGACTCGAAGCGCGCGCGCAGGTGCGGCGGGTGCCACTGCAGTTGCCGCCCGCGCTCGAGGAGGGCCGGGCGGAACTCGAGCTGCTTCACGTACCACTGGCGGGTCGAGACGATCTCGAGCGGACGCTCGCCGCGCTCGTAGAACTTCACCACGTGGCGGACCTGCTGCGGCTCGCCGAGCAGGTACCCGGACGCGCCCAGCAGCTCGGCGATCCTGCGGCGCGCCTTCTTCGCAGGCATGCCGGCGATCTCGCGTTGCATCTCGTTGGCGCGGGCGGCGTCACCGGACGGCCATCCGGACTCGCCCCATCGCGGCGGCGCGATCGTCCCGTCCCGCTGCATCACCACCCGCGTCGGTAATTGCAGCTCGCGCCACCACTGTACGTCCGTCACGTCGCCGAACGTGCAGATCATCGCCGCGCCGGTGCCCTTCTCGGGATCGGCGAGGCGGTGCGCGACGACCGGGACCTCGACGCCGAACAGCGGGGTGACCATGTTCGAGCCGACGAGCGCACGGTAGCGCTCGTCGGACGGGTTCACGACGAGCGCGACGCACGAGGGGATCAGCTCGGGGCGCGACGTTTCGATCTCGAGCGCGCCGTCGGCGTCCGCCCCGTCGAAGCGCACCCGGTGGTACGCGCCGTCGATCTCGCGGTCCTCGATCTCCGCCTGCGCCACCGCCGTCTGGAAATCGACGTCCCACATCGTGGGCGCGTCGGCCTTGTACGCGAGCCCGCGACGCACCAGGTGCAGGAACCCCTTCTGCGAGACGCGGCGGGAGCGCTCATCGATCGTGGTGTATAGCGTCGTCCAGTCGACCGAGAGCCCGAGCGTGCGGAACAGCGCCTCGAAGGCCTTCTCGTCTTCGGCAGTCAGCCGCTCGCAGAGCTCGACGAAGTTCGGGCGTGAGATCCGGACGGCGCCTCCCGAGCTGTCGACCGCATCCGGGTCAAAGGCCGGATCGACCGGCAGCGACGGATCGCACCGGACGCCGTAGTAGTTCTGGACCCGGCGTTCGGTCGCGAGCCCGTTGTCGTCCCAGCCGATCGGGTAAAACGCGGTCTTGCCCGTCATCCGCCGGTAGCGGACGACGACATCGGTGTGCGTGTACGACATGACGTGGCCGACGTGGATCGCGCCGGAGACGGTGGGCGGCGGCGTGTCGACGACGAACGTGCGCTCGCGCGGTTGCAAGGGGTCGTATCGGTAGATGCCGTCCGCTTCCCACCGATCCCCCCACCGGGCCTCGAGGCCGTCGAGAGACGGCTTGTCGGGGACGTTCGCCATGCGGGCGAGTCTACGAGATGCCGTCCGGCCGACCTTCTCGCAGACCCTTTCCGCCGGCGCTGACGCGGTCCCGCTTAGACTCGCTCGGTGCAGACGTGTGCGAGCTGCGGCGCGGCCAACCCCGACGGCGCGCGGTTCTGCGTCTCGTGTGGATCGTCCCTCGTCCCCGGCTGCCCTCAGTGCGGGGCCGAGATCCCGGACGGCGCGCGCTTCTGCCCCTCGTGCGGCGCTTCGGTCGAGACCGTCGCGCCGGCGCCGGCGGGAACCGAACGGAAGGTCGTGACGATCCTCTTCGCCGATCTCGAGGGCTCGACCGGCCTGGGCGAAAAGCTCGACCCGGAGCGGCTCGGCGAGCTGCTCGACGTGTACTTCGCCGCGATGCGCGAGGAGATCGAAGCGGAGGGCGGCACCGTCGAGAAGTTCATCGGCGACGCCGTGATGGCCGCGTTCGGCGTCCCGACGGCGCACGAGGACGATCCGGCAAGGGCGCTGCGGGCGGCCCTTGGCATGCGGGAGCGGTTGCTCGGACTCAACGTCGAGTTCCAACGTCGGTTCGACGTGGCGCTCCACCTTCGTACCGGCGTCAACAGCGGGGAGGTCCTGGCGGCGGTCAACCCGCAGCCCGGCGACGCGATGGTGACCGGTGACACAGTCAACACCGCCGCGCGCCTGGAGCAGATAGCCCGGCCCGGGCAGATCATCGTGGCCGAGCGAACGGCGCGCGCGGCGCGGGCCTTCTCCTTCCGACCGATCGGCGAGGTCGAACTCCGGGGGAAGACCGCCGGCGTCCCCGCGGTCGTGCTCGAGGCCGTCGCGCCCGCACGCGCCGAGCGCGGCGTGCCGGGGCTACGTGCGCCGATGGTCGGGCGGGACCGCGAGCTGGACGTCCTTCGGAGCCTGTACGAGCGGACAGTCGCCGAGTCGCGACCCGCGCTCGTCACGATCTACGGCGACCCCGGAGTCGGCAAGAGCCGTCTGACGCGCGAATTCGTCGACTGGGCGGAGGCGACCGGGGCGCCCACCGTCCTGCGAGGACGTTGCCTGTCGTACGGCGACGGCGTCACCTACTGGCCGCTCGCGGAGATCCTGAAATCGCTCGCCGATGTCCATGACACCGATCCTCCAGATGCGACGCGCGACCGATTGCGCGCGTTCGGCGTGGAGCAGCTCGAGGGCGCGGTGGCGACGGACGTCGACCGCGCGGCGGCCGCGCTCGCGTACACCCTCGGCATCGAGGACCCCGCGCATCCCTTCTCGCACATGGAGCCGCGCGAGGTCCGCGCGCAGATCCACACCGCGTGGCGCGGGCTGTTCTCCTCCCTCGCCCGCGGCGGACCCGTCGTCGCCGTGATCGAGGACATCCATTGGGCCGACCCGGCCTTGCTCGACCTGCTCGAGGACCTGGCGGACCGTGTCGCCGGGCCCGTCGTGTTCGTCTGTCCGGCCCGGCCGGAGCTGACGGAGACGCGACCCTCGTGGGGCGGCGGGCGCCGGAACCGCTCCTCGATCGCGATCGAGCCGCTCGGCGCCGACGAATCGCAGGAGCTGATCGCCGAGTTGCTCGCGGTCGACGACCTGCCGGAGCCCACGAGGGCACGGATCCTCGAGCGCGCGGAAGGCAACCCATTCTTCCTCGAGGAGATCGTGCGGCATCTCATCGACGACGGCCGGATCGTGCACGAGGGCGGCCGGTGGCACGCGAGCGGACACGTCGCCGACGTCGAGATCCCGGACACGGTCCAGGGCGTGCTCGCCGCGCGGATCGACCTGCTCGACCGGGCGGACAAGCGGACGCTGCAGCGCGCCGCCGTCGTCGGCCGCGTCTTCTGGCCGGGGCCGGTCGGCCGGCTGCTCAACGGCGAGGCGGCGATGCTGCACGCGACGCTCGAGCGCCTCGAGGATCGCGAGTTGGTCGTGTCGCGCCTGGGGTCGTCGATCTCGGGCGAACCGGAGTACCTGTTCAAGCACGTCCTCACGCGTGAGGTGGCGTACGAGACCCTGCCTCGGCGCGAGCGCGGGAAGGCGCACGCCGCCGTCGCCGCGTGGCTGGAGGACACCGCCGGAGGTCGGGCCCGCGAGTTCGTCGAGCTCCTCGCCTACCACTGGGAGGAGGCCTACCGGATCGAGCTCGAATCCTCGCTCGATCCGACGAGCGTCGGCGAGCTGGGCCGCCGAGCATTCGATGCGCTCCGGATGGCGTCGGAGGACGCGCGCCGTCGGTTCGCGCTCCGGCACGCGATGTCGCTGGCCGAGCGGAGCCTGTCGGTCGCGGGCGACGACGAGCAGCGTGCGATCGCGCTCGAGCAGATCGGCTTCGTCGCACTGAGCGACTACCAGGGGGACCGGGTGTGGGAGTCGTTCAGGCAGGCCGTCGACCTCCGCCTTCGGGCGACCCCCGCCGATCGGCGAGCGATCGCGGCGGCCTGCGCGCGAGCCGTCGAGGCGCCGCTTCGATGGCCAGGGTCGATGCGCATGATGGCCAACGAGGCCGAGGTCGGTCGATACATCGAGATCGGGTTCGACCACGTGCCGGAAGGCGACTCGGTCGAACGCGTCCGCCTGCTGATGGCTCGGGCGTCGCGTCCGTTCGCGGCGGCCCCGCACCGCGACATGACCGAAGAGGAGCTCGACGAGGCGGAGGAGGCCGGGCTCGCGGCGGCGGACATGGCGATGCGGCTCGAACGGCCGGACCTGGCATCGGCGGCACTCGACTGTTCCGTCGCGGCCTCGGGCAACCGGGCGGACTTCGGCCGGATGAAGCAGATCAACCTGCGCCGTCTCGCGCTGGTCGACCGTATCGACGACCCGTTCGAACTCGGCGACATCTACTCGATGAACGCGTGGTGTGACTCGTACATCGGCAACCTCGTCACCGCGCGCAACCTCAGCGAGGCGGGCGTCGGCGCGGCGGGCGACTCGCCGACGCTCGTCGGCTGCCTGTCGTGGCTGACGTTCGTCGAGTTCCGTCTCGGCAACTGGGACCGTGCGGTGGGGGAGCTGCAACCGACGATCGAGCGAGCGCTCGGCGACCGTGCGGAGACGCCTCCCCACTTCACGATCCCGGCGTTCGGCGCGACCGCGTTCGTCCTCAGCGCCCGCGCGGCACCGAACGCCGAGCACTACGTCGACATCCTCCGCGCATCCATCGGGATCACACAGGGCTACTCGGCCGGCATGGTCGACGGGTGGCTGGCGTTGATCCTCGCGCATCGGGGATCACTCGACGAGGCCCGCGGGGTGCTCGATGCGATCCAACCGTCGCTCCGGCGCGCCGTCTCACGGCCGTTCATCGACGCCGCGGAGGCGTTCGTCCTCGGCGTCGCGGGCGCGTGGGACGAGGCCGCGGCGTTCGTGGAGACCACGCGCGCGTACGCGGCCGGCGCGGGGCTCGTGGCCCTGCCCGCGCACCTCGATCGACTCGACGGACTGCGGGCGACCGCGACGGGTGATCTCGAGGCGGCGACGCGTCTGCTCTCGCGCGCGGGAGCGACCTTCACCTCGATCGGCGCGCGGTACGAGGCCGCCCTGGCCCATCTCGATCTCGCCCGCGCTCGGATCGCCGCGGGCGACGAGGAGGCCGCACGCACACGTTGCGAGACGGCCACCGAGGTCTTCACCGAGCTGCGGTCGATCGGCGAGCTCGAACGCGCCCGGGCGTTCTCCGCCGAGCTCGGCTGAGGAGCCGAGCACTCGGCTAGGCGGAGCGTTCCTTGCGCACGCGCGGCTGCTGCTGCTCGCGCGGGACGAGCGTCGGGTTGACGCCCGACAGGACGACGTCGCGGTCGATGACGCACTTGTGCACGTCCTGGCGCGAGGGCAGCTCGTACATCACGTTGAGGAGCACTTCCTCCATGATGGCGCGCAGCCCACGGGCGCCGGTGCCCCGAAGATTCGCCTGGTCCGCGATGGACTCGAGGGCGTCCGGTTGGAACTCGAGCTCGACGCCGTCGAACTCGAAGAAGCGACGGTACTGCCTGACGAGGGCGTTCTTCGGCTTGGTCAGGATGTCGACCAGGGCGTCGCGGTCGAGGTTGTGCACGTTGGTGATGACCGGGAGGCGCCCGACGAACTCGGGGATCAGCCCATACTTGAGCAGGTCCTCGGGCATGACGTGCGTCAGGATCTCACCGAGGTCCTTGTCCTCCGCGCGGCGGATGTCTGCGCCGAACCCGACGCCCCGCGAGCCCGTCCGGCTCTCGATGATCTTGTCGAGCCCGGCAAAGGCGCCGCCGCAGATGAAGAGGACGTTGGTGGTGTCGATCTGGATGAACTCCTGGTGCGGATGCTTGCGGCCGCCCTGCGGGGGAACGCTGGCGGTGGTGCCCTCGAGGATCTTGAGGAGCGCCTGCTGCACCCCCTCGCCCGAGACGTCGCGTGTGATG
>DATAEU010000090.1:0-3149 GCA_036257835.1 Actinomycetota bacterium
GCGTCGGTTCGTCCACATCCCGATGGGACGCCTCGGGAAGGCGGAGGAGCTCGCGAGGGCAGCGCTCTTCCTCGCGAGCGACGATTCGAGCTTCATGACGGGCGCCTCGCTGATCGTCGACGGCGGCATCACCGCCGCGTACGTGACCCCCGAGGACTGACCGAGGATCGACGGAGGACCGACACGATGGACGACACCGCGGCCGGTTTCGCGGACCGCATCTTCACCTCGGCGCTGGGGTACTTCGACATCACGTCGATGTACCTGGGGCTCCGGCTCGGCCTGTACCGGACGCTCGCCGACGCGCCGCCGCTGACGGCCTCGGAGCTCGGGGACCGGGCCGGGATCGCCGAGCGGTACGCGCGTGAGTGGCTCGAGCAGCAGGCGACGCGCGGGATCCTTCTCGCGGACGTCGCCGGCGACGAGGCGAGGTTCACGCTGCCGCCGGGGCACGCGGAGGCCTTGCTCGACGGCGACTCGATGAGCTTCGTCGGCGCCTCGGTGGGCCAGCTCATGAGCATCCGCAACGCGATCGGCGCCGTAGAGGAGGCGTTCCGGACGGGAGGCGGCGTCCCCTACGAGGCGTACGGAGCCGAGAGCGTCGAGGGACAGGGCGCGGGCAACCGGCCCACGTTCCTCCGGACGCTGCCGGACGTGTGGCTCCCGGCGATCCCCGCGATCCACGACCGGTTGAGCGATCGGGACGCGCGGGTCGTCGACGTCGGGTGCGGCACCGGATGGTCGTCGATCGCCGTCGCGCGCGCGTACCCGCGCGCGACGGTCGACGGCTTCGACCCCGACGAGCTCTCCGTCGAGCTCGCGCGCCGGAACGCCGCCGCGAACGACGTCGGCGACCGGGTCCGGTTCCACCAGGTCGACGGCGCGGCGCTGACGCGAGGCCCCTACGACGTCGCGATGGCGTTCGAGTGCATCCACGACATGTCCCGGCCGGTCGACGTCCTCCGCGCCGTCCGCGGCGCCCTCGCCGACGACGGATCGATGCTCGTCGTCGACGAGCGAACGAACGAGGACTTCACGGGGGAGCCGGACGAACGCGAGGCGTACTTCTACGGCTGGAGCATCCTCGACTGCCTCCCGGCCGGGATGTACGACCAGCCCTCGGCCGGGACCGGCGCCGTGATGCGGCCGTCGACGCTCCGGCGCTATGCCGAGGAAGCGGGGTTCTCCGGCCTCGACGTCCTGCCGATCGAGCACGACGCGTTCCGGCTGTACCTGTTGCACCGCTGAGCGGAGGACCGCTCAGGCCGACAGGTCGAAGACCGGTCGCAGCGCGCCGTAGACAGCGCGATAGCGCGCGTAGGCCTCCTCGTAGGCCTCGCCCGCATCGGGATCGGGCTCGTGGACCTCCGGCCGGTACGACACGAACGCGTCCACGGCGTCGGCGACCGTTCCGTGGAGGCCGGCGCCGACGGCCGCGAGGATCGCCGCGCCCGTCGCCGTCGTCTCCACCGACGTCGGCACACGGACCGGCAGCCCGGTGACGTCGGCCTTGATCTGGCGCCAGAGCGGGCCCTTCGCGCCGCCGCCGACGATCGTCAGCCGACGGACGTCGAGGCCGGCGTTCCGCATCGCGGTGAGGATGTCGCGGAGCGCGAAGGCGCTCCCCTCGAGGATCGCCCGCGTCATGTGATCGCGCGTGTGCGCGAGGGTGAGCCCGTAGAACACGCCGCGTGCCGCGCCGTTCCACTCGGGTGCCATCGCGCCCTGCATGCACGGAAGGAAGACGAGACCCTCCGATCCCGGCGGGGCGTGGGCCGCCTCGGTCGAGAGCAGGTCGTACGCGTCGCCGAGGCCGACGGCCTCGGCGTCGCGTTCGACCTGCGCGAACTGGTCCCGCCACCAGCGGAGGTTCCCCCCGGAGACGAAGCCTGGGTTCTCGAGGAGCCACGCATCCGGGTCGGCGTGCGGGTGGCACTCGACGAGCATCGTCGGGTCCTCGCGCGGCTCGGCGCTCGCCGCGCACACGGGCTCCGCGGTCCCGACGACGTCGCACACCTCACCGGGCGAGAACACGCCGGCCCCGAGCGTCGCCGCCATCTCGTCGCCGCACCCGATCGTGACCACGGTCGCGGGGTCGAGGCCGCTCTCGTCGGCGAACGCGGCCGTGATCGTGCCGACCGCCTGCGTCCCGGCGGCGAGCTCCGGCAGCATCGCGTCGGCGATCCCGGTCGCCTCGAGCGCCGGCGCCGACCACGCGCGCGTCCGAGGATCGAGCAGCGCGAGCGACGACGCGTTCGAGTGGTCGACCGCGAACGCCCCGCTCACGTGGCGGAGGACGTAGGAGCCCGGCGGCATCACCCGGGTCGCCTTCGCCCACGCCTCGGGCTCCTCGTCGCGCACCCACATCGCCTTGAACACCGCGTGCGACGAATCGAGGTTCGCACCGACCGCGCGGTAGAAGGCCTCCGGCGAGATCCGCTCGGCGAGCGCCGCGGCCTGCGCCTCGGCGCGCCGGTCCATCCAGATCATCGCGGGCCGGACGGGATCCCCCGAGGCATCCACGACGACCATCCCGTCGAGCTGCGAGCCGAACGAAAGCCCACGGATCGCGCCGGCGCCGCCCGGGCACTCCTGGATCAAGCGCCGGCACGCTCGCGTCACGGCAGCGTTCCAGTCGTCGGGGTCCTGCTCGGCCCACGTGGGATGCGGGAACGACAGCGGGTACGTCTCGTACGCGGCGGCCACGAGCGTGCCGTCCGCGCCGTAGAGCGCGGCGTTCGTCCCCTGGCTGCCGACGTCGCAGCCGATCACGAAGGGGCCGTCGGTCACGGCACGATCACCATCTTCAATCCGGTCCCGTTCCTGATCGTCTCGAACGCCTCCGCGATGCCGCCGAGGGGGAAGCGATGGGTCACGACGCGCGCGAGCTCGTCTTGCTTCCGGTCGAGGTAATCCATCGTGATCCGGTACTGCCGGTGGGTGGCGCCGTACGCCCCCAGGATCGTCAGCTCCTTGTAGTGGAGCTGATTCATGTCGAGGGGGCTCACGGGGTCGTGCTTCGGGAGGCCCGCGAAGTACACGACCTTCGCCCGCTTCGCGGCCATCTCGAGCGCGGCCTGTTGCGCGGGCTTCGCCGGCGCCGCCACGCTCACCCGCTCGGCGCCCTGCCCGCCGGTCCGGGACAAGAC
>DATAEU010000096.1:0-35950 GCA_036257835.1 Actinomycetota bacterium
TGCACGCCGGCCCGTACTGCACGTGGTGCCCGCGTGCCGCGACGTGTCCGTCCAGCATGGCGCCGGCTGCTGCGATGGTTTGATCGCTGCGTGCATTGTCGCGCCACCGCGGGCTCGCCTATCGTCCGCCGAACCGTTCCGACCGCTCGAGGGGTGAGACCGTGGGCAAGGACCTGTACGAGATCGGCGAGCTGCCGCCCGTGGGCGAGGTGCCGAGGCAGATGCACGCGCAGCTCGTGCGCCCCGAGCGGTACGGCGAGCCCAGGGACGCGATCCGGGACGAGGTGATCGACGTCCCCGAGATCGGCCCGCACGAGGCGCTCGTGATGGTCATGGCCGCCGGCGTGAACTTCAACAACGTGTGGGCGGCTCGCGGCGTCCCCGTCGACGTCACCAAGACGCAGGCGCGCTGGGGCGAGCCGACCGATTTCCACATCGTCGGCTCGGACGCCTCCGGCGTCGTCTACGCGGTCGGCGATCGGGTCACCAACGTGAAGGTGGGTGACCCGGTCGTGGTGCACGCAGGGCAGTGGGACCCCGACGACGCGTGGGTCACGGCCGGCAACGATCCCGGGCTCGCGCCGTCGTTTCGCGTCTGGGGCTACGACACGTGCTGGGGCTCGTTCTCGCAGTTCTGCAAGGTGCAGGCACACCAGTGCCTGCCCAAGGCCGAGCACCTCACGTGGGAGGCGGCCGCCGCGCCCACGCTCACCGGGGCGACCGCCTATCGCATGCTCCACAGCTGGCCGCCCAACACGGTCGAGCAGGGCGATGTCGTGCTCGTGTGGGGCGGCTCGGGTGGGCTCGGCTCGCTCGCGATCCAGCTCGTCGCGCTGGCCGGCGGCCGAGCCGTCGCCGTCGTCTCGAGCGACGAGAGGGGCCAGTACACCAAGGAGCTCGGGGCGGTCGGCTACGTCAACCGCAAGAACTTCGCCCACTGGGGCGTGCCGCCGGCGTGGGACTCGCCCGAGTGGAAGTCGTGGTTCGACGGCGCCAAGGCGTTCGGCAAGGCGATCTGGGACGTCCTCGGCGAGAAGACCAGCCCGCGGATCGTGTTCGAACATCCCGGGCAGGACACGATTCCGACGTCGATCTTCGTCTGCGACCGCGGTGGCATGGTCGTCATCTGCGCCGGCACGACCGGCTACGACACGATGGTGGACGTCCGATACCTCTGGTACATGCAGAAGCGGTACCAGGGCTCGCACCTGTTCAACGACGACGAGGCTCGTGCGTTCAACGAGCTGGTGCGCCGGCAGCAGGTGAGGACGACGCTCGGCCACACGTACCGGTACGAGGAATCGGGACACGTGCATCAGTTGATGGGCGACGGGGCGCTTCCCGAGGGCAACGTCGCCGTGCTGATCAACGCGTCCCGGCCGGGCCTCGAGGACCTCCCCGGCTAGAGCCTCCCGGCCCGTGGTCATGTCTCGCTCTCCACTACAGTGACGGGTCTCGCAGGCCGAGATGGCAAGGAGTTCGCTATGACGTGGGGGAGCGACCTCGTGCGAAAGATGTACCGCAGGGTCTACCGGAGCAAGGAATGGGCGCGCGGTCTGGCGCTCACCGGCAGCGGCATCACGCTGCTGCTTCTCACCAGGGTGCTTACGTCGGAAGGGTTCACGAACAACGCGAACACGTCCGTCGTCGCCCTGACGGTCGTGGCGGCGGTCGGCTACTTCCTGCTGTTCCGCGTCGCCGGGTCCGGCATCATCGTCACCGACCGTGGTGTGGTCGTCCGCAACCCGCTCGGCACCCGCGCCGTCCGGTGGGACGACATCCAGCGGTTCTCAATCGAGCAGTGGTCGATCTTCCCGGGCATCGGGACGATCGAGCTCCGCGGGGCCCGTCCGCTCCGCGTCTTCGGCGTCCAGATCCCCGACCCGCGCTTCGGCAGGTTCGACCACCAGACCGAGGACGCGATCGACGAGCTCAACCGCCTGCTGCGCGAGCGCGGCGGCTACGAGGTCTGAGGCGAGCCGGTCTCCTCGGCCGAGATGCCCTCCTGCACCAGCTCCACCAGAACGCCGCCCATCGCCCTCGGGTGCACGAACGCGATCGTCGTCCCCCGCGACCCTCGTCGTGGCGCCTCGTCCACCAGGGCGAACCCCTCCGCCCCGAGCCGTTCGAGAGCGGCCGCGACGTCGTCCACTCGGTACGCGATGTGGTGGACGCCCGGCCCGCGCTTCGCGAGGTGACGCCCGACCGGCGTGCCGCCCCCGAGCGGCCGCAACAGCTGGATGTACGACGTCCCGATCGCGATCAGCACCTCCTCGACGCCTTGCGCCGCGACGGTCTCCCGGTGCACGGGCTCGACGCCGAACGCGCGCCGATATCGCTCGATCTCGGCCTCCAGGTCCTCAACGGCGATCCCCACGTGGTCGAGCTCCCGAACCCAGCCGCGCTCCGCCGAACGCTCGTTGGGCGTGCTCACCGCGGGCGCCGCCCGGGCGTCGCGCGCAGCCGCCCCATCAGCTGCATGGCCTCGACGACGTGGTACGCGGGCAGCGTCAGCGCGGTCACGATCGCGGAGACGGCCTGTGCGTGCAGGTCGTCGGGCTCCTTCGCGTCCGGCCGCGGCTGCGACGTGATCGCGTAGAACTCGACGAGGTCCAGGAACTGCTTGAGCGATGGGGTCAGCCCGCCTCGCTCGTACGCATAGATCGTCTGCCGAGCGGCGGGGCAGCCGGGCGCGTCGGCGGCGTCCTGAACCGCGCGGAACCCGGCCGCGCGACGAACGGCGCGCAGCAGCGATCCGACGGCCCGGGCGTCCTCCTGGGCCACCGGCTGCAGCTTCTTCCTGGCCATTCGGGCCTCCCGAGCAGGCGTCCCGCACGATAGCCGTTCGTCCGGGCGGGCCGCACGCCGTGTTCTCCGCCGCCGTCCGAAGCCGCATGCGTGCCCGTAGTACCAAGGACCGATGCGCGGAACCCGGAAATCGGGTACTACGTACAGGCCCACTCCGCATCACCCGGGGACGACTGGGAGGCAAGCGTGAAGAAGGAGCGCTCGACCGCCGCCGTGCTCGGGGACTCAAAGCTGGTCCGGGCCGGCAAGGCCGACGTCTTCCGCATCCGCGAGCGCACGCGTCGCAAGCGGCTGTGGAAGGTCTTCGGCACCTTCGCGGTGGTCGACGGCTACCTCTGGTACCGGTACCTCACCGACAATCCGCTCCGCCTGCCGGCCGTCGGGCCGGAGTGGGTTATCTGGGCGCCGATCGCCGTCCTGTTCGTGCTGATCGCGCTGATGATGGCGATGCCCTTGTTCAGCGGCCGGTCGCCGCACATGATCGTCCGCCCCGAGCAGATCGAGGTCGGGCTCTCGGACGTGAAGGGCCTCGACACGCAGGCCGACGAGGTGCAGCGGACGCTCGACGTGTTCCTCGGGTACGCGACGTTCCGGGACGAGCTGGGGGGCAACCCGCGGCGGGGCATCCTGTTCGAGGGCCCGCCGGGGACGGGCAAGACGTACCTCGCGAAGGCGATGGCCAAGCAGGCCGGCGTGCCGTTCCTGTTCATCTCGGCTCCGGCGTTCCAGTCGATGTGGTTCGGCATGACCGGCGCGCGGATCCGGTCGTTCTTCAAGCAGCTCCGCAAGCTGGCGCGCAAGGAGGGGGGCGCGATCGGCTTCATCGAGGAGATCGACGCGATCGGCGGGGATCGCGGCGGCCTGAACGGAGCGTCTGCGGCGCCCGACTCGCTCGGGAGGAGCGTCTCGAGCTTCATCGGCCCGGGCGGCAGCGGCATGGTGAACGAACTGCTGATCCAGATGCAGTCCTTCGACCAGCCGCAGTGGAAGTCACGGTTCGTGGCGCGGATGGCGGAGATGCTGAACAGCCTCCTGCCACCCGAGCACCGCATCTCGACCGGCAAGCCGCCGTACAACAACATCCTGCTGATCGCCGCGACCAACCGGGCCGACCAGCTGGACTCGGCGTTGCTGCGGCCGGGCCGGTTCGACCGGCGCCTGTACTTCGACCTGCCGACCAAGCAGGCTCGTCGCGATCTGATCGACTTTTTCCTCGAGCGCAAGGCGCACCACCCGCAGCTCGACGAGGACGGGGTTCGCGAGCGTCTCGCGCACGACTCGTTCGGGTACACGCCGGTGATGATCGAGCACCTCTTCGACGAATCGCTGTTGGTCGCGCTTCGCGATGGGCATCGCGAGATGAATGTCGACGACGTCTACGAGGCCAAGCTGACCGACGAGATCGGGATCAAGCAGCCGGTGATCTACACCGACGAGGAGCGCACCACGATCGCCACGCACGAGGCGGGACACGCGACCGTCGCTCACTTCCTCGGGAAGGGGCGGCGGCTCGAGGTCCTGTCGATCATCAAGCGGCGCCAGTCCCTCGGACTCCTCGCGCACGGCGACGAGGAGGAGCGGTGGACCCGCTCGCGGACCGAGATCGAGGCGCAGATCGCGATCGCGCTCGGTGGTCTCGCTTCGGAGGAGCAGTTCCTCGGGGAGTCCGGCACCGGCCCCGCGTCTGACCTCGCCGCGGCCACGGCCGTGGCCGCGCAGATGGTCGGCTCGTTCGGCATGGCCGGCTCGCTCATCTCCTACGACGCGATCGCCGAGGGCGCGATCGGATCGCGGAACCTCGTCGGCAAGGTGCTCTCGGACACGGACGGCAAGCAACGCGTCGAGGACATCCTCACCGAGCAGAAGCAGCGCGTGATCGCGCTCCTCGACGAGCACCAGGACGTCGTGTTCGCGCTGCGCGACGCGCTGATCGAGCGGGACGAGCTCGTCGGCGACGAGATCCGCACCGTCATCGAGAAGACGATCGCGAACCGCCGGTAATAACGTTCGCCGCATGGATCCCGGCGACGAGCCCGTCGAGGTCGTCGACGACGACGGGCGGGCGCTCCGCGTGGTTCCACGCCACGTCATCAGGGAGGAGCTGTTGCTCCACCGGTGCACGTACGTCCTCGTTCTGAACCCCGGCGGCGAGCTCTACGTGCACCGGCGAACGGCGACCAAGGACACCTACCCGAGCTTCTACGACGTCTGCGCGGGCGGCGTCTGCGCCGTCGGTGAGCCGTTCGACGATTGCGCCGCCCGCGAGGTCGAGGAGGAGCTCGGCGTGGGGGCGCGGCCCACGTTCCGGTTCCTGCATCGCTACGACGGCCCCGATGGCCGCGTCATCGGCGCCGTGTACGACGTTGTGTGGGACGGGCCGATCCGCCACCAGGCGGCCGAGGTCGAATGGGGTGCGTTCGAGCCCACCCACGCGATCGAGAAGCGGATCGCGCGCGACGCGTTCTGCCCCGACGGGCTCGAGGTGTACGGGCGGTGGCTCGCGGACCGTGAGTGGCGAGGGCCGGGCTAGACTGGCTGGTCCCATCGACCACCGCACGATCGGAGCCGTCGGTGTCATCGTCCGTCATCGTCGCCGGGGCACGAACCCCGATCGGCCGGTTCCGCGGAGCGCTCGCAGGGTTCTCGGGCGTCGACCTCGGCGCCGTCGCGATCCGTGGCGCGCTCGAGCGCGCCGGCGTCGATCCCGCTCGGGTCGACTACGTGATCATGGGCCAGGTGTTGCGCGCGGGAACCGGACAGATCACCGCGCGTCAGGCGGCCGTCGCCGCGGGCATCCCCAGGGAGGTACCGGCGCTCAACGTCGACAAGGTCTGCCTGTCCGGCATGAACGCGATCGCTCTGGCCGATCAGCTGATCCGCGCCGGAGAGGTCGACCTCGTCGTCGCGGGTGGCATGGAGTCGATGACGAACGCTCCGTACGTGATCCCGGCCGCGCGCGACGGCTCGCGGCTCGGGCACACGGAGATGATCGACTCGATGCAGCACGACGGGCTGTGGTCGACGTTCTCGAAGACGACGATGGGCGAGGCGTCGGATCGCGTGAACGCCGAGCTCGGCATCGGCCGAGAGGAGCAGGACGTGTGGGCCGCGCGGAGTCACCAGCGTGCGGCGGCCGCGTGGGACGAGGGACGGCTCACCGACGAGGTCGTTCCCGTCGAGGTGCCGCGACCCAAGGGCGACCCGGTCGTGTTCGACCGCGACGAGGGGATCCGCTCGGACTCGACCATCGAGTCGCTCGGTGCGCTGAAGCCGGCGTTCGTCGAGGGCGGCACGATCACCGCCGGGAACGCTTCGCAGATCTCCGATGGCGCCGCCGCGGTGGTCGTCGCGAGCCGCGAGCGGGCCGAGGAGCTCGGCGTGCGACCGCTCGCCGAGATCGTCGCGCACGGCATGTCGGCCGGGCGCTTCTCGTATCTGCACACCGTCCCGGCGCTCGCGCTCCAGGCCGCGCTCAAGAAGGCCGGGCTCGACGTCCACGACCTCGAGCTCATCGAGGTCAACGAGGCGTTCGCCGCCGTGGCGCTCAACGTGACGCGGATGCTCGGCGTGGCCGAGGCGATCGTGAACGTGAACGGCGGCGCGGTCGCGCTGGGCCATCCGATCGGCGCCAGTGGCGCGCGACTCGTCCTGACGCTCGCGCACGAGCTGCGACGGCGACGCCTGACGCTCGGCGGCGCCTCGATCTGCGGCGGCGGCGGACAGGGGGACGCGCTCGTGATCCGGAACCCGGCGGCCAACTGATCCATCGCAGGCTGGTTGGGATGAGCGAGCGGTTCGACCTGCCGGAGGAGCTCGAGGAGTTCCGCTCGCTCGTCCGCGAGATCGCCGAGGACAAGATCGCGCCGCGCGCGGCCGAGCTCGACCGGACCGACGAGTGGCCCGAGGATCTGTACGACGTGCTCGTGCAGAACGAGCTGACCGGTGTCGGCTATCCCGAGGAGTACGGCGGCTCGGGCGGCGGATCGCTCGCGTTCGGTGTCCTGATCGAGGAGCTGTCGCGAGTGTCGGCGGGGCTCGCATTGGCGCCGGCGGTCGCGAAGCTCGGCGTGGTGCCGTTGGTACTCGCGGGAACCGAGGACCAGCGCCGCCAGATGATCGAGGGGATCGTTCGCGGCCAGACCCTGATGTCGTACGCGCTCACGGAGCCCGGCGCCGGGTCGGACGCGGCGTCGCTCAGCACGCGCTACGAGCGCGAGGGCGACGAGTTCGTCCTGAACGGAACCAAGCGGTTCATCACCGGCGCCGGCGTCTCGCACGCGTACGTGGTGTTCGCGACGCGCGACCCCGCCGAGCGCTCGAAGGGCATCTCGGCGTTCCTCGTCATGCGCGACGACCCGGGGGTCGAGTTCGGCCGCAAGGAGGACAAGATGGGCATCCGCGGCTCGCCCACGCGCGAGGTCGTGTTGAGCGGTGCGCGGATCCCGGCCGAGCGCCTGATCGGGCGTGAGGGCGAGGGCTTCAAGATCGCGCTGCGGACGCTCGACTTCTCGCGGCCGCTGATCGGCGCACAGGCGCTCGGGATCGCGCAGGGCGCGTTTGACCTGGCGGCCCGGTACGCGACGGAGCGCGAGCAGTTCGGGCAAAGGATCGCGGACTTCGAGGCGATCCAGTTCATGCTCGCCGACATGGCGATGAAGCTCGAGGCGTCGCGGATGCTCGTGTACAAGGCGCTCGCGCTGTGCGACGACCAGGACCCGCGGATGACGAAGTGGTCGGCGATGGCGAAGTGTTTCGCTTCGGACTCGGCGATGGCGATCACGACCGACGCCGTGCAGATCCTCGGCGGCTACGGCTACGTGCGCGAGTACCCGGCCGAGCGCTACATGCGTGACGCCAAGATCACTCAGATCTACGAGGGCACGAACCAGATCCAGCGGGTCGTCATCGCCCGCCAGATCCTGGAAGCGCTCGGCGCGTAGGGCCTCTGGAGGGAACGGAAGGCGGGACCGCGGGCCTCCGGCGTGCGCTCGGGGGGATCACCTGCGCGCGAGTCGGTTCGCGACGCGTGCAGCGTGCGCGCGGCCCGCGGTCCCGGGTCATGCGGCGGCGCTAGAAGGCGATCGCGCCGTCCTCGAGCGCCGGTCCGGCTGCCGCGGCGGGTGATTCTTGGGCGGTCGCGCGTCCGCGGTGGATTTGGGCCAGCCGGCTCCCAACGATCAATCCGGTTCCCCCCTTCGGCGGGCCCTCGTCCTCGAGCTCGCCCTCCTCATCCCTGTCCGTCGTGGCTCATCGCCTCACCTCTGGCTTCCACCGGCGCTTACGACGCCGGGCAGATGTGGTGTGTCGAGACGCGCCCGCAGCTGCTCGTTCTCGGTCTCGGCGCTGTGCAGCCGTTCGGCCGAATCGCGCACCTGGTCTCGGAGAGCCCGAAGCTCTTCCTGGGTGTGCTTGGGCGCCGCGGCGGCGACGCTCAGCCTCGCCTCGAGCGCCTCCAGCCGCTCCATCGCCTGCTTGTGCTGCAACTGCAGGCGTGACAGGCGCTCCTCGGCGGCGCGAGCACGCTGCTCGGCCTCCGTCCGGGCCTTCTCCGCATCGCGGAGGCCGGGCTCGGGAACGCCCGGTG
Source organism: Actinomycetota bacterium (assembly GCA_036257835.1). Lineage (GTDB taxonomy): Bacteria > Actinomycetota > UBA4738 > UBA4738 > HRBIN12 > DATAEU01. The sequence continues at coordinate 8,393 of DATAEU010000096.1, forward strand.
ACCGGCCGGCCGATGCGTCGTTCAGGCGCCGGACGACGGAGGGGGGAGCGGCCGCCATCAGCGGGCCGAGCGCCAGCGCGCCTCCCGCCGACCGCGGGAGGTTCGACGCTCCGGTCAGCGACGCCCGGGCGGACGCCTTCGCGCCGCCCGATCGCCACGTCATCGCGAACAGCACCCAGCAAACGACCGAGCCGAAGCCGAGGACGGGCGCCGCCAGGCTCAGCAGCCGGTCGGCCGTGCCGGCGGTGGGTCCGAGGGGCTGATCGAGCTCCGCCACCGCCACGGTGCCGCCCGGCTGCCGCCAGATCGGCGTGAACGTCTTGAGGGTTCCCGACTCGATCTGCGTCTGCGTCGTGCCGTTCGCGACGCTGTACACGAAGTCCCTGATGAACGTCGGGCGTGTCCCGATCGCGGCCTGATCCTGCGCGAACAGGACGCGGCCGAGGTCCGACCAGATCGTGATCTGCCGCACGTGCGTCCGGCCCAGGATCGACCGCTTGACCGCGGCCTCGACCTGGTCGTAGCGCGCCCCGGTGATCGGAGACATCAGGTCGTTCTCATGGAGGAGTGGGGCGAGCTTGGTCTCGGCGATCACGCGGGCCTGGCTCGCGGCCGCGGCGACGGCCGTGGTTCGGGCCTCGGACGCTTGGACGAACGCGACCGCAGCGCCGGCCGCCAACAACACGGCCAACACCGCTCGGTTCGCCCTGCCCGCACGAGCTACCGCCCCGCCCACGCTTCGCTAGCCCCCCGGACGCTCGATCGCCTGTCGGGCTTATCGGCACCATCGGGCGGAAGGTGGAGTCCCCCGCGAAGTGGATACCCATCTTCGGGGAGCCCGATGTGGGGAGGTGCCGAATGCCGGTGCCTGCTTGGGCGTGTCCGACGCCGTCGGTATCCTGCGGCGGTGCTCGTCCTGCGCGCCGACCCCTGGACGCCGGATCACGGGATGGGGTTCGAGACCGTCCTGGATGAGCCCCCTGCCCGCGCGGATCCGTTCGTCGAGACCGATGACTGGGATCACGCGATCGCCACGGAAGGCGCCGGCGGCGGTCCCATCCGGTTCGTCGACGGTGTCCGCCGCGTGGAGCAGAGGCTGATCGCCACCCAGGACGGCCGGCGCGGACACGCGCTGTTCGGAACGTACGCGGCCGGGACGATTCGGACCGACGCCCGCGCCGCGTTCGGGGTGTGCGTTGTCCGCCGGGCGCTCGTCCTCGGGTCGCGGCTGAGGTGCGACGACGTTCGGCTGCGCGCCGGCGCCACCGAGCTCCTCTACCGCGCGGTCACGGACCCGGGATCCGAGCCGGACGATCCGCTCCATCGCTTACAGAAGGAGATGCAAGCCACGGAGACCGAGCTGGCGATCGAGGCCGCGGCAGACGACGGGGAGCTCGTGCTCGCCGACGGCCGGTGGACGTCGCAGCAGCCGACCGCGAGTCCCGTCGTCGGCATCGTCAAGCGGTGGTCGCGCGCGTACCTGGTTCCCGAGCAGGAGGCGCTCGTCGCGCGCCTCGGCGCGGGGCAGCGCACGCCGCTGTTCGGTCTGGCCAAGCCCGACGAGCCGCTCGGTCGGTTCGCGTGGTACGCCAGGCTCTGCGCGGTCCGTCCGGAGTGGCACGATCACGCCGGCGTCGTTCGGTGCGAGGTCCGCGTCGGCGTCGGGCTCGACGTTGCCCGCACGTTGGCCGATCGCGTCACGGCGCTGTTGCCGCGGTTCGCGGGACGGATCACCGACCCCCGGTACCCCCAGAACCTCGCGCCGGTCGGCGCACTCGAGACCTACCTGCAGCACCGCATGGGACATCGCGGGATGATCCGCCGAGCGCTCGTCGAGTGGTTGACGAACCAGACATTATGAGCGGCGTGGATCCCGCCAGCGAGCAGGTCGGCATGGTCCTCGGGACCGAGGACGCCACCCCGCTGACGTTCTGGGTCGGCGTCGCGCCCGAGTCCTACCTGCAGCTCGACGACGCGGTCGTCGTCGACACCGAGGTCCCCGGCCGCGGGGCTGTCCGCATCGCCGGCATCGTGCAGGACGTGCGCGCGCGCCACGAGGGCGCGCAGTTCGATACCGACGTCTTCCTGATCGACCGCGGCGTCCTGCCGGCCGACACGGCGGTCGCCGCCGAGGTCGTCGCCACCCGGTTCGAGCCCGAGGTGTTCGTGCCGCCGATGCCGGGGCTTCCGGCGTTCCGCGCGCACGGACAGGATCGCGACCAGGCGCTGTACTTCGACCAGATGGAGCGGCGGCTCGCGGCGGGCCTGACGCGCGACGGCGAGCCCGTGTTCCTCGACCTCGACTTCCTCGACGGCTCTCGCGGCGCCCACGTCAACATCAGTGGGATCTCGGGCGTCGCCACGAAGACGACGTACGCGCTCTTCCTCCTGTACGCGCTGTTCCACACGGACGCCCTCGGGCAATACGCCGCCAACACCAAGGCCATCGTGTTCAACGTGAAGGGCGAGGACCTGCTGTGGCTCGACACGCCGAACGCGCGCCTGACCGAGGAGGACCGGGAGGACTACGCAAGGCTGGGGCTCCCGTCGGGTCCGTTCGAGAGCGTCGGGCTGTGGGCGCCGGTGCGCGGCGACGCGGGCGGGCAGGCGGTGCCGCACGTCGAGGGGCGCTCGGAGGGCGCGAGCGCGTACTACTGGACCGTCCGCGAGTTCGTGCGCGAGAAGTTCCTCCGGTTCATGTTCGCCGAGGCCGAGGACGAGCGCTCGCAGATCGCGGACCTCGTCGCTCGCGTCGAGTCGTACCTCGACCGAGAGTGCGAGAACGACCCCGACCACGACGCCGGCGTCGTCTACTCCGGCTATCCGGTGCAGGACTTCTCGCAGCTGTGCGAGATCATCGCAACCGAGGTCGACGCCGACGGTTCACCCTGGCGGGGACGTGTATCCGACGCGACCGTCGCCGCGTTCCTGCGGCGGCTCGACGCCGCGCGCTTCCGGATGGGCCACCTGATCTGGGGACGCGAGGCCGAGCACCCCGAGCGCCACCGGATCGACTGGGACGCCAACCAGGTGACCGTGATCGACATCCACAACCTGCACGACCGCGCCAAGCGGTTCGTGACCGGCGTCGTCATCAAGCGGCTGTTCGAGCACAAGGAGCGGATGGGCCGGCGCGAGCCGCTCGCGTTCCTCGTGCTCGACGAGCTCAACCGCTACGCGCCGCGCGAGGGGTGGAGCCCCATCAAGGAGGTCCTCCTCGACGTGGCCGAGCGCGGCCGCTCGCTCGGCATGGTGCTGATCGGCGCCGAGCAGACGGCGAGCGAGGTCGAGCGCCGGATCATCGCCAACAGCGCGTTCCGCGTGGTCGGTCGGCTCGACACGGCCGAGGCGCACCGTAGCGAATACGGGTTCCTGCCCGCCGTCACCCGCGCGCGGGCGTCGATCCTCAAACCCGGTTCGATGATCCTCCAGCAGCCGCACATCCCCGTGCCGCTGCAGATCCGCTTCCCCTTCCCGTCGTGGGCGACGCGCGCCGACGAGGCGACGCCGCGGGCCGAGGCCGCCGCCGTCTTCGACCGGTTCGAGGGGGACTAGCGGGCTCGTGCGATTCCTGCACACCGGTGACTGGCACATCGGCAAGGCGATCCGCGGTCGCACGCGGATCGACGAGCACGCCGCCGTCCTCGACGAGGTCGTGGCGATGGCGGTCGATCGCGCGGTCGACGCGGTGCTGATCGCCGGCGACGTGTACGAGCACCGAGCGCCGCCGCCGGACGCCGACGCCGTCGTCTTCGACGCCCTGCTTCGGTTGCACGACGCCGGCATCCGGGTCGTCGTGATCCCCGGCAACCACGACTCCGCGCCGCGGCTCGAGGCGTTCGGCAAGCTCCTGCGTCCGCTTGGGGTCGAGGTCGGGGCGCGGGTGTTGCCGCCCGATCGCGGCGGCGTCGTCGCGGTCCCGTCGCGCGACGGATCCGAGGTCGTCGAGGTCGCGTGCGTGCCCTTCGTGCCGGAGCGGCGGTTCGGCGACGCGACGGCGCTCTTCGACGCGACGGAGGCATGGTTCGCGTCGTACGCGCAGGGCATGGGCGAGCTGCTCGCGGCGATGGCCGCCGGCTTCTCGCCAGGACGCGCGTCGGTCGTGCTCGCGCACCTGTTCACGGACGGCGCGCTGGTGACGCCCGGCGGCGGCGAGCGTGAGCTCACGATCGGGATGGCGTACGCCGTCCCGCCGTCGCGGCTGCCGGCCCATGTCTCATACATCGCGCTCGGTCACGTGCATCTGCCGCAGGCGGTCAGGGGATCGCCGGCGCCCGCCCGGTTCGCGGGGTCGTTGCTGCAGCTCGACTTCGGGGAGGCCGGGCAGCGGAAGTCGGTGTCGATCGTCGATGTCGTCGCCGGCAAGCCGGCCAAGGTGGAAGAGGTGCCGGTCTCGGCCGGCCGGGAGCTGCGCGACGTCCGCGGGGCGCTCGACGCCGTGCTGCGTCAGGGAGCCGAGGCCGGCGACGCGTTCCTGCGCGTGTTCGTCGAGACGGACGGCCCGATCCCCGGGATCGCCGACCGGATCCGCGCCGAGCTGCCGAACGCACTCGACGTGCATCTGGTCTACCAGCGCGACGACGCGACCCCCGGCGCCGAGCCCGTGTCGTCGCTCCACCCGCGGGAGCAGTTCGTCGCGTACTACCGCTCGCAGCACAGCACCGCGCCCACACCCGAGCTGCTCGAGGCGTTCGATGAGCTCCTCGACCTCGAGACGGAGACGGCCTAGGTGCGCCCGATCCGGCTCGAGGTGAAGGGCGTGACCGCGTTCCGCGACGAGCAGGCGATCGACTTCACGGCGCTCGACCTGTTCGCGATCTCCGGTCCGACGGGTTCGGGGAAGACGTCGATCCTCGACGCCATCACCTACGCCCTGTTCGGTTACATCGATCGCGTCGGCAGGCAGGCGGCGCAGTTCATCAGCCAGGGGCAGCCGAGGCTCGCGGTGACGCTCGAGTTCGCGGTCGGGCCGGAGCGGCTCCGCGTGACGCGGTCGACGCCGGCCAAGGGCGCCTCGCGGATCCTGCTCGAGCGGTGGACCGGCGCCGAATGGTCGCAGGCGGGCGAGGGCGCCGACCGGATCCGCGACGTCGACGCCGCGATCCGAGAGGCAATCGGTCTGGACTACGACGCGTTCACGCGAACCGTCCTGCTGCCGCAGGGCAAGTTCGCCGAGTTCCTGGTCGGGGACGCGCGCACACGGCGCGACATCCTGACCGAGCTTCTCGGCCTCGAGCTGTTCGAGCGCCTCGCCCGGCGTGCCGGCGAGGTCCGGCGCGAGGCCGTGATGGCGGCCGAGACGCGGACGCAGCTCCTCGACCGGGAATACGCGGGCGTGACGCCCGATGCCGTCGCCGAGGCCGAGCGCATCGCCAAGGAGGCGGCCCAGGCCGATGCACGCGCCGCGGACGTCGAGGAGCGGATCCGCGAGCTCGCCGGCCGGTGGGGCGAGACGGCCCGATCGGTGGCGGAGCTGCGCGCCTCGGCGGCCGAGGTGGACGCGCTGCGCGCCGCCGCGGTGGACGCCGTCGACGCGCTCGAGACGATCGGCGAGGAGCTGGGCGAGGCCGAGGCGCACTCGGCGACGCAGGCAGGGGCCGCCGCGGCGGCGGCGAAGGACGCCGAGCGGGCCACCGAGCGGCTCCGGCAGGCGCGCGAGTCCTGGGGCTCGGCGGCCGAGCTCGGGGCGCTGCTCGCCCGCGCCGAGACGTTCGCCGACCGGCGATCGCAGCTCGCGGACGTGGAGGCCGAGCTGGCCGCGGCGACGCAGGCCGTACCGGCTCTCGAGGCTTCGGTCGCGACCGCGAAACAGCTCGTCGCCGTCGCCGTCGCGGACGCCGAGGCGGCGCTCTCGGCGCTCGGCGAGGCGCGCGACGCGGTCGAATCGGCATCGCACGCGGATCACGTGGCCGCCGTCCGCGCGGAGATGAAGCCCGGCGACGATTGCCCCGTCTGCGGCGCGCACGTCGCGTCCCTGCCGAAGGGCCGCGGCGCGCCGACGCTCGAGAAGGCGAAGGTCGCGCTCGCCAAGGCCGAAGCCGCGGCGCGGGGCGCCGACGTCGCGATGCGCGACGCCACCACCACGCGCGACGAGACCGAGCGCTCGCTCGAGGCTGCACGCGCTGACGTCGCGCGGGCCGAGAAGGAGCGGACGCGGACGCGAGCGGAGCTCGACACCCTCCGGGGCGAGCTCGCGAGGGCGTTCGCCGGGCGGCTGCCGAAGGACCCGGCCGCGGAGCTCGGCGCGCGCGTCCAGCGCCTGGAGGAGCTCGACGCCGCATCCGACACCGCCGCGGAGGCGGCGCGCGCCGCGAGCGATCGCGCCGCCGCCGCCGAGCGAGACGCCGCCGAGATCCGCACGCGCGTGGTCGAGGTGCGCGCGACGGTCGAGGCGTTCCCGCTCGCGGCGGCGATCGATCGCGCGACGAAGCTCCTCGGCGCCAAAGTTGCCGTGCCGAGGCGCCCCGCGAAGAAGGACGCGACGACCCTGGCGATCTACGCCGGCGAGCTCGCGGCGGCGCTCGAGGATCTCGCCGGGTCGCTCGCATCGACGGCCGACGAACGCGCGACCGGCGAGGCAGAGATGCTCGCCGAGGCGGCAGCGATCGTCGAGGGCTTCGTCGAGCCCGAGCCGTCGCTCGCGGCGCTCGTGCCGTCGGTGTCGGTGGCTCGCACGGCCGCGGCGCGCACGGCCGCGACCGCCGAGCAACGCGCCGAGGACCTGCGAACGAAGCTCGCGAACGCCGAGCGCATCGTCGAGGAGGCCAACGAGCACCGCGCGCGCGCATCGCGGTTCGAGATGTTGGCGAAAGAGCTCCGCGCCGACCGCATCATCGCGTTCCTTCAGGCCGAGGCGCTGCAGCTGCTCGCGGCCGCCGGTTCGCGCCGGCTCGAGATGCTGTCGGGCGGCCGCTACCGGCTCGAGTACGCGGAGGACGAGTTCTCGGTGATCGACACCTGGAACGGCGAGGAACGGCGGAGCGCACGAACGCTTTCGGGGGGCGAGACGTTCCTCGCCTCGCTGGCGCTCGCGCTGGGCCTCTCCGAGCAGGTCCGGGCGCTCGCCGTGTCGGATCGCGCGCGGTTGGACTCGCTCTTCCTGGACGAGGGGTTCGGCACGCTCGACCCGGAGTCACTCGAGGTCGTCGTGGAGGCGATCGAGCAGCTCGGCGGCGATGGCAGGATGGTCGGGGTCATCACCCACGTCCAGGAGCTGGCCTTGCGGCTCCCGGCGCGGATCGAGATCGAGAAGTCGCCGCGAGGAAGCCGGGTGCGTGTCGTGACGGAGGCCGGCGCGCGTCCGCCCGCGTCCGGCGTGGGCGCCGAGCTCGGATGGCCGGCCGAGGGCGGGAGCGGTTAGGCCGCGGCGATCGTTCGCCCGACCACGTCCCAGCCCTCGCCGCTCCACCGCAGCGTTGTCGTCCGGTAGGCGCTCGGGCAGCAGTGGGCGTCACCGCTCGCGTACACGGCGGCACGCATGCGAAGCTCGCCGTTCACGATGCGGACGTCCGTGTCGCACGTCTGCTTGGAGAGGAGCTCGGCGGCACCGGTGGCGTCGAGGCGCACCACGCGCCAGGTCCCGCACGCGCCGGATCCCCCGATGTCCTCGAACGTCACCGCGTCGGGAATGTCGTCGCCCGTCAGGTCGCCGTTCTCGAACCGGACGCCGAGGACTCCGCTCGACGGGGCGTCGGAGAAGGCGTAGACGACGTGCCACGGCGGCATCGCCACCGACCGGATCCAGACCTCGAAGCCGCTGCCGCTGCGTACGGGATCACCGCCGCTCGTCCAGGCGAACATCACGGCGTCGACGCCGGCATCGGCCGGCGTCGTCCAGGACGACGAGACCGTCGCGCCCGTCGGCGCGAGCGCGGCGATCGGAACGCCCGGCGGGGCCACGTCCTGGTTAAACGTGGTCGGCGCGCCGGGCGGGAGCCGGATGTCCGCATCGAGGCTGGGAGCGGCGGAGGGCGACAACGTCTGCGAGATCGGCGTCGGGGAGGTCGCGGACGTCGGAGCTGCGGTCGTCGCCGGCGGGCCTCCGGACGGGGCGGCGACCGGCTGCCCGCCGCACGCGGCGAGGCCGAACGGCAGGAGCGCGGCGAGTGCGAGCGAGCGTGCGCGGAACGCGGGCGGCCGGCGCATCGACCCATGCTAGGCCGTCCGGCGCGCGGGACGGGGAGGGTAGCATCCGTCGTCGTGGCCGAGTGGAACCTCACGCCGAAGCTGGTGTCCGCCTCGCAGGTGATGCTCAGTCAGCTGATGGAGATCACGGACGCCAACATCATGGGGATCGTCCACGGTGGCGTCGTCATGAAGCTGGTCGACACCTCGGCGGGGCTCGCCGCGATCAAGCACATCGGCGGTCTTGCCGTCACCGTCGCGATGGACGAGATGTCGTTCCTCGCGCCCGTTCGCATCGGCGACATGGTGACGGCGCGCGCCTCCGTGAACGACGTCGGCGAGACGTCGCTCGAGGTCGGCGTGCGGGTCGAGAGCGAGAACGTCGTGACCGGGGAGCGCGCGCACACCTCGAGCGCGTACCTCGTGTTCGTCGCGCTCGACGAGAAGGGCAAGCCTCGGCCCGTTCCGCCGCTCGTCCCCGAAGGCCCGGTGCAGCAGCGCCGCCGCGCCGAGGCGCGGATCCGCCGCGAGACCCGGCTCGCCCACAAGGCCGCGATCCGCGAGCACCGTCGCGCCGAGGACTGAGCCGGGCGCCTCCGGCCGCGTGTGGGACGATGAACGGGTCTCCGACCGAACGGGATCTGATGCATGACGACTGAGCTCGGCGGCGCGCGGGCGCCGCTCCCGGGCGCCGCCGACGCGCCCGAGATGTTCCGGGTGCCGTGGCTGGCTGAACGGGGCATCGGCCACGTCGAGCGTCTTCCGCTCACCGTCACGATCCTGCTCGAGAACCTGCTGCGGCGTGCCGGCAGCCGCGACGTGAGCGACGCCGACGTCGTCGCGCTCGCATCATGGCCCGAGCCGGCGCGGGACGCGGCGCTCGCGTTCATGCCGTCGCGGGTGCTGATGCAGGACTTCACCGGCGTCCCTGCCGTCGTCGATCTCGCCGCGATGCGGAGCGCGATGGCGCGAGCCGGCGGCGATCCCGCGAAGGTGAACCCACACGTCGACGTCGATCTCGTGATCGACCACTCGGTGCAGGTCGACCTGTTCGGCTCACCCGAGGCCTACCTCGCGAACATCGAGTGGGAGTACCGGCGCAACGGCGAGCGATACGCGCTCCTGCGGTGGGCGCAGCAGGCGTTCGACAACCTGCGCGTCGTTCCGCCGGGCGCCGGCATCTGCCACCAGGTGAACCTCGAGCACCTCGGCAAGGTCGTCGCATCGAAGGACGGCGTCGCGATGCCGGACACGCTGGTCGGGACCGACTCGCACACCACCATGGTGAACGGCCTCGGCGTCCTCGGCTGGGGCGTCGGCGGCATCGAGGCCGAGGCGGCGATGCTCGGGCAACCGATGTTCCTGCCGCAGCCGATCGTCGTCGGTGTGCGGGTGACGGGCGCTCTGGCGTCGGGAACGACGGCCACGGACCTCGTGCTCACCCTCACGCAGGCGCTGCGCGCGCACGGCGTGGTCGGCCGGTTCGTGGAGTTCTTCGGGGACGGCCTCTCGACGCTCGAGCTCGCGGACCGCGCCACGCTCTCGAACATGTGTCCGGAGTACGGCGCGACGGCGGCGTACTTCCCGGTCGATGCGGAGACGCTTCGCTATCTGCGCCTCACCGGCCGCGGAGACCGCGTCGACCTCGTCGAGCGCTACACGAAGGAGCAGGGGCTGTTCCGGACCGACGGGGGCGCCGAGCCGACGTTCAGCGAGGTGGTCGAGCTCGACCTGTCGAGCATCGAGCCCTCGCTCGCCGGTCCGCGGCGCCCGCAGGACCGTGTCGCGCTGCGGGACGTGTGGGCCTCGTTCGTCGGCGCGTTCCGCGACCGGATGGCCGGGCCCGACCCGACGGAGATCGGCCGGCTCGAGAGCGAGGGCGACGGCGAGGAGCTCGCGCTCCCCGCTACGTCGGGCGACGTCGCGCGGGGCGGCGGCGACGTCCGGGACGGCTCGGTGGTGATCGCCGCGATCACCAGCTGCACCAACACGTCGAACCCGTCGGTGATGATCGGGGCGGGTCTGCTTGCGAAGAAGGCGATCGAGGCCGGGCTCGAGACGAGGCCTTGGGTGAAGACGTCGCTCGCGCCCGGCTCGCGCGTCGTGACCGACTACCTCGAGGCGGCGGGACTGACGCCGTATCTCGACAAGCTCGGGTTCTCGCTGGTCGGCTTCGGCTGTACGACGTGCATCGGCAACTCCGGTCCGTTGCCCGATGACGTGACGACCGTCGTTCAGGAGGGTGACCTCTCCGTCGTCGCGGTGCTCTCCGGGAACCGCAACTTCGAGGGGCGGATCCACCCGCTCGTTCGCGCGAGCTATCTCGCGTCGCCGCCGCTCGTCGTCGCGTACGCGCTCGCCGGCCACGTGGGCGCGGATCTCACGACGGAACCGCTCGGCACGCGTCCCGACGGGACGCCGGTGTACCTCGCCGACATCTGGCCGACGCCGGGGGAGGTGCGTGAGGCGATCGCCGCGTCGGTGACGCGTAGGCAGTTCGAGCGGGAGTACGGGCGCATCTTCGACGGCGACGAGCACTGGAACGCCTTGCCGTCGCCGACCGGACCCATGTACGCGTGGGATCCGGACTCGACGTACGTGCGCGAGCCGCCGTTCTTCGAGTCGCTCGACGGCGACACGGCGGTTACCGACATCGAGGGCGCGCGCTGTCTCGTCGAGGTCGGCGACTCGATCACGACGGATCACATCTCGCCGGCGGGCTCGATCAAGGCCGAATCGCCGGCCGGGCGGTACCTGATCGAGCACGACGTGCAGGTGAGCGAGTTCAACAGCTACGGCGCCCGTCGGGGCAACCACGAGGTGATGCTCCGCGGGACGTTCGCGAACGTCCGGCTGCGCAACGACTTAGCGCCGGGCACCGAGGGGCCGTGGACGACGTACCTGCCGGACGACGACGTGACGACGATCTACGACGCGGCGATGCGGTACCGCGAGGGCGGCGTGCCGTCGATCGTCCTAGCCGGCAAGGAGTACGGGTCCGGATCCTCGCGCGACTGGGCCGCCAAGGGGCCGTCCCTCCTCGGGATCCGCGCCGTCGTGGCCGAGAGCTTCGAGCGGATCCACCGCAGCAACCTGGTCGGGATGGGGGTGCTGCCGCTGCAGTTCGCGGACGGCGCCACGGCAGCGTCGGTCCGTCTGACGGGGCGGGAGACCTTCGCGATCCGCGGGCTGGCCGCTGGGATCTCGGCCGGGCAGCGTCTACGGGTGGAGGCGACGCGCGAGGACGGTTCGACCGCGGCGTTCGACGCGATCCTCCGGATCGACGGTCCTGCCGAGGTCGAGTACTTCCGCGCCGGCGGCATCCTCCGGATGGTCCTGCGCGACCTGCTCGGGTCCTAACCGCGGCGCCAGCCTCGGGCACGCCGTCGCCCGAGGTGGACGGGACGAACGGCCCGGGTACCGCCTCTCGGCCCGGCATAGCGTCCGGTTGTGGGGTTCACGGTAGGCCTTCCTCGGATGCACAAGGAGGCCGGGGAACGCCGGGACTTCCTCCCAGCGTTCGCGGCCGTGCTCGAGCGCGCCGGGGCCGACCGGATCGTGCTCGAGGAGGGCTACGGAGCCGGCGTCGGCGCCGGCGAGGCCGAGTACCTCGGCGCGGCTCGGCGCCTGCGGTTCGGCACCCTCGAGGACTGTCTCGCGCAGAACGTCGTCGTCGTGGTCCGGTGTCCCTCCGAGGACGCGCTCGAGCGGATCCGGCCGGGGAGCGTCCTCGTCTCGATGTTGCACTACCCGACGCGGCCCGCGCGGGTCGAGCTCCTGCTCGCGCGCGGGATCGTCGGCGTATCGATGGACGGCATCGAGGACGAGGGCGGGCTGCGGCTGGTCGAGAACCTCGAGGGCGTCGCGTGGAACGGGACGCGTGAGGCGTTCCGCAAGATCCGCGAACGGCATCCGCACTTCGATCACCCCGATCGACGCCCGCTGCACGTCACGTGTCTCGGCTCCGGACGCGTTGGCGGCCTCGCCGTGCACGCAGCGACGCGATACGGCGACCCGCGCCTGCGTGAGGAGCTCGCCGTCAAGCTCGTCCCCGGCGTCGAGGTCACCGTCGTCGACTTCGACCTGACCCGGCACGAGGACTACCTGCGAACGCGCCTGGCGACGACGGATCTGCTCATCGACGCGACGCACCGGCTCGACCCGACGCGCCCCGTCGTGCCGAACCGGTGGCTCGCGGACCTGCCCGAGGACGCGGTGATCCTCGACCTCGCCGCCGACCCGTATCAGCTCGACCTCGAACCGGCGCTGGTGAAGGGGGTCGAAGGCGTCCCGCACGGTGACCTCGACCGGTACGTCTTCGAGACGGACGACCCGGCCTATGACGCGCTCGAGGGAGGCGTCGAGACGAAGAACCGGCGCGTGGCGCTGTCTTGTGATTCGTGGCCGGGCCTCAAGCCGCGCAGGTGCATGGAGCGGTACGGCGAGCAGCTCGAGCCGGTGATGGAGCTGATCCTGTCCAGGCCCGCGGACACCTGGGACGCGGCCGGCGGCTCGCACATCGAGCGCGCGGTCGCGAGAGCGGAGGTGGCGCGATGGGCGGCACGTGCCTGAGCTTCGGCTTCCCTCGGATGTACCGCGAGGCGGGTGAGCGGCGCGACTTCCTCCCGCCGTTGATCGCCTCGCTCGCCTCGACCGGATGCGATGTGGTCGCCGAGCGCGGCATCGGGTCCGGGATGGGGTTCGGCGACCACGACTACCTGGCCGCAGGCGCGCGGATCGGCGACGAGGCGGCCGCGTATGCGCAGGACGTCGTCGTGGTGCTCCGTTCGCCGGCGCGGTTCGACCTTCTGAATCCCGGGACGACGCTCGTGTCGATGCTGCACTTCCCGACGCGCCAGAGCCGCGTCGCCGAGCTGGTCGAACGCGGCCTCGAGGCGATCAGCCTCGACTCGATCGAGGACGACGACGGGACGAGGCTCGTGGTGAACCCCCGCGCCGTCGCGTGGAACGGCCTCGAGGCTGCGTTCCAGGCCCTGTCGCGGACCTGGCCGGCCCTCGAGACGGCCGAGCGCGCACCGGCGCGGGTTCTGATCATGGGGGCGGGCCTGATCGGCAAGCACGCGGTCGAGGCCGCGACGAAGTTCGGGGACACGTTCCGGGCCGCGTGGTACAGCGCGCTGGGGCTGCCGGGCGTCGAGGCGATCACCGTCGGCCGGAACCTGACGGGATGCGAGCGGTACCTGCGCGCCCGCCTGTCGACCATCGACATCCTCGTGGACGCGACCCAGCGCGAGGATCCGTCGAGGCCGTTGATCCGCAACGCGTGGCTCGCGCGGCTCCCCGAGCACGCCGTGGTCTGTGACCTCGTCGTCGATCCGTACCTGCTTGATGCCGACCCGCCGACGGTTCGCGGGATCGAGGGGATCCCGCAGGGCGATCTCGACCGGTACGTGCTGCCGCCGGACGATCCGGCGTGGGATCGCGTCCCGTCCGGGATCCCGACCGGCGAGCGGCGGACGGTCGCGTCGTGCTACTCGTGGCCGGGCGTGCACCCGCGGGAATGCATGGAGCTGTACGGGCGTCAGCTCGAGCCGCTGCTCGGAACGTTGCTCGAGCGGGGTGGGACGCGCGGGCTGCGTGCGGACGGAACGCCCCTCGAGCGCGCGCTCCGGCGCGGCTCGCTGCGCGCGTGGATCGAGCGGCCGGCCGACCTCGTCGTCGTCTGAGACCTGTCTACGCGCGGGGTTCGACCGGCGTGCCGCGCCAGTCGTACGGGCTCGAGTAGTTCACGACGGCCTTCATGTAGTTCGACCGTTCGAACGCGTCGGGGTCCGGGCACGATGCCTGGCTCACGCTGCCCTTCGCCTGCTCGAGCGACACGTACTCGCGCTCCTCCAGCCACGTTCGGACGCCGTCGAGCACCTCGGTCAGGCGCCGCGGTCCGTGTTGAAACAGCGCCGAGGCCATCATCGTCACGTCCGCACCCGCGAGGATCAGCTTCATCGCGTCCTCCCACCCGTGCACGCCGGTCGTCGCCGCGAGCGACGCGTCGACGCGACCCTTGAGGATCGCGATCCATCGCAGCGGCAGCCGGAGCTCGTCCGACGAGGACAGGTGAAGCGAGGGGTCGACGTCGAGCGTCTCGAGGTCGATGTCCGGCTGGAGGAATCTGTTGAACAGCACCAGCCCGTTCGCCCCGGCGGCGACGAGGTTCCGTGCCATGTTCGCGAACGCGGTGAAGTACGGGCCGACCTTAACGGCGAGCGGGATCGAGACGGAGCCGCGGACGTCCTCGACGAGGTCGACGTAGCGGTCCTCGATCGCCCCCGACGTGTCCTCGGGATCGGCAGCGACGACGTACACGTTCAGCTCGAGCGCGTCGGCGCCGGCCTCCTGGATCAGCTTGGCGTAGCGCACCCAGCCACCGGCCGAGGAGCCGTTCAGCGACCCGATCACGGGGATGTCGAGCTCGCGCTTGGTGTCCTCGAGATGCCGAAGGTACTGATCGGGGCCGGTGTTGTAGTCCTCCAGCTCGGGGAAGTACGTGCTCGCCTCGGGGTTGCTGTCGACGCCGGTCTCCAGGAACCGGTGGATCGCGAGCTCCTCGTGCTCGATCTGCTCCTCGAACAGCGACTGCATCACGATCGCCGAGGCCCCGGCGTCCCGGAGTCGCTTCAGCGTGTCGATCCGCGAGGAGAGCGTCGAGGCCGAGGGCACGACCGGTCCGGACAGCTGGAGGCCGAGGTAGCGGGTGGTGAGGTCGACGCTCACGACGGCACCTCCTCCGGCCGGTAGCCGTTGCCCGACGGAGCGTCACCGTTGGTCGCCGGCTCCATCTCGCCGGGCGCGACCCGCTCGACGCCTGCGAGCTGTTCGTAGAAGTGCCAGCGCTCGTCGACGTCCTCCTGCGCGAGCTCGAGCAGTCGCTCGGCGTCCTCGGGCCGCGAGCGCTGGAGCATCGCGAACCGCGCCTCCTTGCTCTCGAACTCTCGGAGGGGGATCGTCGGCTTCTTGCTGTCGAGGTGGAAGGGGCGATCGCCGGTCGCCGCGTGCCGCGGGTCGTACCGGTAGAGCGGCCAGTACCCGCTGCGCACGGCCTCGAGCTGATGGCTCATCGACGTCGCCATGTCGATGCCGTGCTCGATGCAGGTGCTGTACGCGATGATGAGCGCGGGCCCGTCGTACGCCTCGGCATCCAGGAACGCCTTGATCGTCTGCATGTTGTCGGCGCCGAGCGCGACGTGCGCGACGTACACGTTGCCGTAGTCCGCCGCGAGCATCCCGAGGTCCTTCTTCCCGACGGCCTTCCCGGCCGCGGCGAACTTCGCGACCGCGCCGCGCGGCGTCGCCTTCGAGGCCTGGCCGCCCGTGTTCGAGTACACCTCGGTGTCGAGCACGAGCACCTTCACGTTCCGGTCGGAGGCCAGGACGTGGTCCAGCCCACCGAACCCGATGTCGTACGCCCACCCGTCGCCGCCGACGATCCACACGCTCTTTCGGACCAGACCGTCGGCGATCCCGAGCAGCGCCCGAGCGTCGTCGGTGTCGAGCGTTTCGAGCGTGGCCTTCAGCTCGGCGACGCGCTCGCGCTGCGCCGCGATGCCGTCCTCCGAGGACTGGTCGGCGTCGAGGATCGCGCCGGCGAGCCCGGCGCCGACGTCGTCGCGCATCCGTCCAACGAGCTCGCGCGCGTACGCCGCCTCGTGGTCCAGCGCCACCCGCATCCCGAGCCCGAACTCCGCGTTGTCCTCGAACAGCGAGTTGGCCCAGGCGGGCCCTCGGCCGAAGCGGTCGCGGCTCCACGGCGTGCTCGGCAGGTTGCCGCCGTAGATCGAGGAGCACCCGGTCGCGTTGGCGACGACCATCCGGTCGCCAAACAGCTGCGTGAGGAGCTTGAGGTACGGCGTCTCGCCGCAGCCCGCGCACGCACCCGAGAACTCGAACAGCGGTTGGATCTGCTGCGAGCCCTTGATCGTATCGAGCTTCACCTCGCGTCGCTCGGGCGTCGGGATCTGCTCGAAGAACGCGTAGTTGGCGCGCTCCTCCTCGAGGTGGGGGAGCTTCGGCTCCATGTCGATCGACTTGTGCTTGACGACCTCCTTCGACTTGGCCGGGCAGATGTCGACGCAGACGCCACAGCCGGTGCAGTCGTCGGGCGCGACCTGGATCGTCATCCGGAGCCCGGGGTGGTCGCGGTCTTTCCACTCGCGGTGCTTGAACGTCCCCGGCGCGCCGTCCAGCGCCGAGGGCTCGAAAACCTTCATCAGGATCGCGGCGTGCGGGCACACGATCGCGCACTTCGCGCAGTCGATGCAGATCTGCGGGTCCCAGACCGGGATCTCGAGCGCGATCGAGCGCTTCTCCCACTGCGTGGTCGCGGTCGGGAAGGTCCCGTCGACGGGCAGCGCCGAGACGGGGAGCCGGTCGCCGTGACCGGCGATCATCGTGGCGGTCACGCGCTTCACGAAGTCGGGAGCGCCGTCGGGGACTGGCGGCAGGATCTCGGTGGTGGCGGTCACGGCGGACGGAACGGTGACCTGGTGGAGGCCCTCCAGCGCCCGGTCGACGGCGGCGAAGTTCATGTCGAGCACGCTCTGGCCGCGCTTGCCGTAGCTCTTCTCGATCGCGGCCTTGATCTTCGCGATCGCCTCATCGCGCGGCAGCACGCCCGAGAGGGCGAAGAAGCACGTCTGCAGCACGGTGTTGATCCTCGCGCCGAGGCCGACCTCGTTCGCGACCTTCTGCGCGTCCACTACATAGAAGGTCAGGTGCTTGTCGACCAGATGCCGCTGGGTCTCGATCGGCAGGTGGTCCCAGACGTCGTCGGGCCCGTAGGGGCTGTTCAGCAGGAACGTCGCGCCGGGCTCGGCGACGTCGAGCACGTCCGTGCGCTCGAGGAAGCCGAACTGATGACACGCGACGAAGTTCGCCCGTGAGATCAGGTACGAGGACCGGATCGGGCGCGGGCCGAACCGCACGTGGGACGTCGTCATCGTCCCGGACTTCTTCGAGTCGTAGACGAAGTAGCCCTGCGCGTAGAGGTCCGTCGAGTCGCCGATGATCTTCACGCTCGACTTGTTGGCGCTGACCGTTCCGTCGGCGCCCAGCCCGTAGAACACGGCGCGCACGACGTCGTCCGGCTCCGTGGTGAACCCCGGGTCGACGTCGAGCGAGGTGTGCGTGACGTCGTCGACGATGCCGACGGTGAACCCGCGCTTCGGTTGGGCCTTCCGCAGCTCGTCGAACACCGCCCTGGCCATGGCCGGGTCGAACTCCTTGGACGCGAGGCCATACCGGCCGCCGACGACGACGGGCATCGCCTCGCGACGGCGCGCCGCGACCGCCTCCACGAGCGACGTGACGACGTCCTGGTACAGCGGTTCGCCGGGCGCGCCCGGCTCCTTCGTCCGATCCAGGACCGCGACCGCCTTCACGGTCGGCGGCAGCGCGTCGACGAAGGCCTGCGTGGCGAACGGCCGGAACAGGCGGACCTCGAGGACGCCGACCTTCTCGCCGGCATCGCGGAGGACCTCGGCCGTCTCCTGGACGGCTCCCACGCCGGAGCCCATCAGCACGACGACCCGCTCGGCCTCGGGGTCGCCCGTGTAGTCGAAGAGGTGATAGGTGCGGCCGGTCAGCTCGGCGAAGCGGTCCATCGTGAACTGCACGACCTGCGGAACGATCTGGTGATAGGGGTTCGAGGCCTCGCGAGCCTGGAAGAAGACGTCCGGGTTCTGCGCGCTGCCGCGAAGGACCGGGTGGTCGGGCGAGAGCGCGCGCTCGCGATGCGCGCGGACCAGATGCTCGTCGATCATCGCCCGCAGCATGTCGTCGTCGATCGCGTCGATCACGTTGACCTCGTGCGAGGTCCGGAACCCGTCGAAGAAGTGGACGAACGGCACCCGCGTCTCCAGCGTCGACGCATGCGACACCAGCGCCAGGTCGTGCGCGGCCTGAACCGACGACGAGGCGAGCATCGCCCACCCCGTCGATCGCGCCGCCATGACGTCGCTGTGGTCGCCGAAGATCGAAAGGGCGTGCGTCGCGATCGCCCGTGCCGCCACGTGGAACACCGCCGGTGTCAGCTCCCCGGCGATCTTGAACATGTTCGGGATCATCAGCAGCAGGCCCTGCGACGCGGTGAACGTCGTCGCCAGCGACCCCATCTGCAACGCTCCGTGGAGCGCCCCCGCCGCTCCGGCCTCGCTCTGCATCTCGATCACCCGGGGGACGACGCCCCACAGGTTCGGCTTGCCCGCGGCCGACCACGCGTCCGCGAACTCGCCCATCGGCGAGGACGGCGTGATCGGGTAGATCGCGATCACCTCCGACAGACGGTGCGCGATCCTCGCGGCGGCCTCGTTGCCGTCGACCGTGATCTGCGTCTTCGTCCCGCTCATCCCGTCATCACCGCTTCTGGTCGCTGCGTCTTCCTCAGATACTTGGCCTTCGCTCAGCAAACGGCGGGGGCTCTTCGGCCCCCGCCGTTCAGTGCTGTTGCCGCGCGTCCGGCGCCTCAGGCGTACTGCCTGGCCGTCTCACGGCCGGTGAAAACCCGCCCGGGCTCCCACGGCGTGCCCACCAATGGGAGGACGAACCGGTCGAGGCCGATGTAGCCGGCGTTGCGCCACGCGAGGATCAGGAAGACCTCCATGACGAAGTACGACGGGTTGACGCCCGCGACACCGGCGAGGCCGAACGAGACGCTCAGCAGGCCGGCGAAGAACGCCGCAACGCCGGTGAACAGCCCGAGGATCAGGGCGATCCCGATCGCCGTCTCGCCGAGCGCGATCACCTTCGACATGATCGGCGCGCCCGAGCCGCCGATCCAGCGCATGAAGGCGGCGTACCAGCCGTAGTTGACGGCGGAGTGGTCACCCTGGCCCGCGCCCTGCAGCGCGTACCCAATGAACCCCTTGAGTGGGGCCGTGCTGCTCAGCCAGTGGTCGGTGAAGATCTTCTCGTAGCCGGCGTGCGCCCACTGGTAGCCGAGGTACACGCGCACGACGAGCCAGATCCACGCCGCCGGAGCCGAGTTGAAGAGCCACCGTGCGACTCCTGGCTCCTGAATGGAAACCGTTTCCCGTGCCATCGCACTCTCCTTCCCATCGCTGGGAACGTCCGACGCGACCAAGCATGCGTCGGGGCCGGATCAGGGCCAGCGGTCGAGTGCCCCGTTTCGAGATGGGACCTTCCCGGTCTCAATCGGGACCTTTGGCCGGGACGAGTCCGGCTAGCCCTGCGTGCCGGGAGTGGTGGTGTGGCGGGCCAGGTACGCCGCGGCCTCGGCGCGGCGGGCGACCTCGAGCTTGGACAGGATGCTGGAGACGTAGTTCTTGACGGTCTTCTCGGCCAGGTGGAGCTCGTCGCCAATCTCCTTGTTGGTCTTGCCGTTGGCGACGAGGGACAGGATCCGCTCCTCCTGTGGCGACAGGCGGGCAAGCTTCTCGTCCTTGAGGAGGTGTTTGCCCTTGCGCAGCCGGTCCAGCACGGCATTGGTCACCGCGGGGTCGAGCAGGCTCTCGCCGCGGCCGACCGTTCGGATCGCGCGAACGAGCTCGCCCCCCTTGACCTGCTTCAGCACGTAGCCCGAGGCGCCGGCCATGATCGAGGCGAAGAGCGCCTCGTCGTCAGCGAACGACGTCAGCATCACGACCTGCGTCTTGGGGTGCTTGGCGCGGATCTCGCGCGTTGCCTCGATGCCGCTGCCGTCGATCAGCCGGACGTCCATCACGACGACGTCCGGTCGGGCGCGATCGGCCTCGTCGATCGCTTCGCGGACCGAGCTGGCCTCGGCGGTGACGATGATGTCCTCGGTGGCCTGCAGGAGCGCCTTGACGCCGCTGCGGACGACCTCGTGGTCGTCGACCAGCAGCACACGGAGCGGGGGCGTCTTGCTCACGAGCCCATCCTATCGGTCGGTGGCCTTCGGGCTCGCACGGATCGTGCCTGGGGTTCAGGACGTCCGCACGTCCGTCGAGGCGCCGATCGCCTCCACGACGCGATCGACGAAGTCCTTGACGGTCGCCTCGGCGACGCGGTGGAGGAGCGCGCGGTCGAGGGCGCGGCCGACCGGACCCAGCGGCGGCTTGTAGCTGGCGCTGAGCGAGAGCTGCGTGCGGTGCTCGCCGAGGGCGCCGAGCTCGAGGTCGCCCTCCAGCGAGGGGAACAGTCGTTCCCCGCCGGCCGCCGTCCAGGTGATCGGCAACAGCGTCTTGCCCGGCATCCGGTAGGGCTCGCCGACCACGACCTCGACCTGCTTGTCCAGGCGATGCTCGTCGCCGAGGTGGAAGCCGACGTCGGCGAGCAGCCTGTTCCCTCGATCCTCGGCGTCCACGAGGATGGCCGGCAGCCAGCCCGCCGGATCGATGAGCAGCCTCGTCTCGGCCTCCGCGAACGGCGCCGCGAGGTCCACGTAATACCGCACGAACATCCGCCCAGCATGGGAAGGACGCGGCGCCCTCCTCAGGGTCGAAGGTCCTCTCCGGCCAGGGACCGACGGCTCACCGGACGGTTCCGCTCCCCAACGACACTTCGCGCATGGCCGGAGGCGACGTGCCGAGGGGAGTCCTGGTCGTCGAGGCCGATGTGGTCGAGCGCGATCGGTACGCGTCGGCGCTCGAGTCGGCCGGGTTCGAGGTCCTCACGTGTCCCGGCCCGACCGAGCCCGACTACACCTGCCTCGGCGCACGCGAGGGAACGTGCCCGCTCCTCGAGGACGCCGCGGTCGTCGTGCTCGATATGAGTCTCGACAGCGAGGCGTTGCTCACCGGAACGCCGGCCGAGGAGCTCCTCGGCCTCTACCTGACGGCCGGGCGTCCCGTCGTTGTGCTCGGCTCGCGCGGCGGGGCGACCCTCGAGGGACAGCTGGTCCGGCTACGGCGGCACGCGGACGACGAGCAGGTCGTGGCCTCGGTGCGGTCGCTCCATCCCGCGTCGCGGTCACAACGCGACCCCGCTCGATGGTCGTCTCCGGATCCGTCAGGAGGGCCTCGATGAACAGGTTCCACCGGATCGCAGCCGTCGCGGTCGTGATCGTCGCGCTGGTCGCCGCGTCGTGTGGCGGCGGCGACGGCTCGACCAACGGAAGCGGAGGCGCCGGCGATCGGGCGGGCGGGAAGACGACGTTCGATGTCAACCTGACGGAGTTCGCGATCGCACCGGCGATGATCGACGTGCCCTCGGGCACGCCGCTCACGTTCAAGGTGTCGAACGACGGCACGACCGTGCACACCTTTTCGGTCCACACCGAGGCGAAGGTCTACGAGACCGACCAGATCCAGCCGGGCTCCAGCGTCACGCTGCTGGTCGACGCGCTCGACCCCGGCACGTACAAGACGTCGTGCACGATCCCGGGGCACGAGGACCTCGGGATGGTCGGTCAGCTGATGGTGGGAGGCTCGATGGGCCGGGCCGCGATGGCGTCGGGCGGCGCCGCCCCGTCGATGCAGGCGTCGATGGGCGCCATGACGGCCGATCAGATGGCCCAGAGCCACAAGGCAAGCGTCGAGGCGTTCCCCGCGAAGACCGAGGGTACGGGGAACGTGCCCCTGAAGCCGACGATCCAGAACGGCGTCAAGGTCTTCGAGCTGACGGCGACCGAGGTGAAGTGGGAGACCTCGCCCGGGACGTTCGTCGACGGCATGGCCTTCAACGGCCAGATCCCGGGCCCGGAGATCCGCGTCCAGCAGGGCGACCGCGTCCGCATCGTCGTGAACGACCAGATGAGCCAGCCGACCGTCGTGCACTTCCACGGGATGACGGTGCCGAACAAGGCCGACGGGGTCCCGTACATCACGCAGGATCCGATCATGCCGGGCGGCTATTACGTGTACGAGTTCACCGTGAAGGACCCGCCGGGGATCTACGTGTACCACTCGCACTTCAACTCGACGGAGCAGGTCGGCAAGGGCCTGTACGGCGCGCTGATCGTCGAGCCGAAGGGCGGGGCGTGGAGCTACCCCGAGGTCCGTGTCGACCGGGAGACGGGCCAGATCACGAGCTACGGTGCGCCGCCGAAGATCGACGTCGAGACGACGCTCTTCCTCGGCGACGGGCCGCTCGGCTACGTGCTGAACGGCAAGGAGTTCCCGGCGACGTCGCCGATCGTCGCGAAGACCGGCGACTGGGTCCTGATCCACATGGCGAACGACGGGTCCATGCTGCACCCGATGCACCTGCACGGCTATCACTTCGAGGTCGTGGCTCAGGACGGGTTCCCGCTCAAGGATCCGTACATGGCGGACACGCTGGTGGTCGCACCCGGACAGCGCTTCGACGTCCTTGTGCGCGCCGTGTACCCCGGCGTCTGGCCGTTCCACTGCCACATCCTTCCCCACGTCGAGGGCCCCGAAGGCATGTACGGGATGGTGACGGCCCTCGTCGTTCGGTAGGACGGAGCAGGGGGTCAGACCGGCAGCAGGAGCCGGACGGTCGTGCCCTGGTCGGGAGAGCTCTCGATGAGCGCGCTCCCCCCAAGGGCGGCCGCCCGGTTCTCCAGGTTCGTGAGTCCCTCGCCCCGCCGCGCCGTGCCCGGATCGAATCCGGTGCCGTCGTCGTCGACCTCGACGACGACGTTGTCTTCCCGCCGATAGAGCGACACGCGGCAGGTCGACGCCTCGGCGTGCCTGCCGACGTTCGACAGCGATTCGCGGACGAGCTGCACAACGTCGCCGGCGACCGCCGACAGCTCGGCGGCGGCGTTCGGATCGACGTCGACGATCGTGACGACGCCGCTCTTCTGCTGGAACTCCTCGCCCAGCTGCCGCAGCGCCTGGTCGAGCTGCCGGTCGGCGAGGATCCCCGGGCGGAGGCCGAAGATGTAGTTGCGGAGGTCGCGGATCACGCGGTCGAGCTCTCCGACCGCGCCCTCGATCCGGCCGGCGAGGTCCTCGTCGCCGCTCATGATGGCCGTGCCCTGCAGCCCCATGCCGACGGCGAACAGCGCCTGGATCACACCGTCGTGGAGCTCCTTCGCGATCCGTTCGCGGTCGTCCAGGATGGCCAGGCGCTGCAGCTCCGCCTGGGCGCGCGCCGCGTCGAGCGCCAGCGCCGCCTGCGCCGCGAACGACTCCAGCACGCGGACCGCGTCGGCGGGGAACCGGCGCTTGCCCGGCAGGTTGGCCGCCGCGAGCGTTCCGTACGCCTGTCCCTCGGCCGACAGCGGCACGAAGATGCCCGGGCCGATATGGCCGAGCCGGACGATCGGTTGGTACGCGCGCGGGTCGCTCGACGCGTCGTCGACGACCACGGCGCGCCCGCGGCGCACGACCTCCCCCGAGATCGACCCCTCGATCGGGAACCGTGCGGCCCGCAGGTCGTCGGCGTAGACGCCGGAGGCCGCCTCGACGACGAGCTGATCGGTTCCGGCAACGGGGATGTGCACCGCGGCGAGGTCGGCGCCGACCAGCGCCCGCGCGTGCTCCGCGATGAGCTCGAGGACGACGGGCAGCTCCTCGCGCGACAGGATCGCGTTGGCGATGTCGCGGGACGCCTCCAGCCAGCGCTCCCGCTGCGCGGCCTCCTCGTGCAGCCGGGCGTTCTCGATCGCGACGCCGGCCTGCGCGGCCAGGACCTCGACGACGCGCTCGTCGTCCTCGGTGAACTCGCCGCCGCCGATCTTCTCGGTGAGGTAGATGTTGCCGAACACCTCGCCGCGCGCGCGGACGGCCGTTCCGAGGAAGGTGTGCATTGGGGGATGGTGCGGCGGGAAGCCGTGGGCGCGAGGGTCGGCCTCGATGTCGGGGAGGCGGAGCGTGCCCTTGTCCTCGATCAGGACGCCGAGGATCCCGTGGCCGGTCGGCGGCTCGCCGATGGCCGCCCGCTCCTCGTCCGACATCCCGGTCGTCACGAACTCGACGAGCCGGTCGTCCTCGATCACGCCGAGCGCGCCGTAGCGCGCCTCCACCAGCTCGGTCGCGGCCTCGATCATCCGTTGGAGCACCGCCGGCAGGGACAGCTCCGAGTGCAGGACCAGCGCCGCTTCGAACAGTTGGTCCCGTCGATCCATCCGGGTATCGAGCCTACCGGGGCGCTGGGGCGGACGTCGCGCGCTCGCCGTTCGGCCCTGCGGGGAGTGGGCCTCGGAGTGCGGCCGCCCCGGGACCCCCGGCCCTAGGAGCGGGCCGCCCGCGCTCGTACCGTGGCCTCGAACGTGGGGTCCCCCCATTGGGACGCAGGGAGAGGAGACCGTCGATGCAGAAGGCCGTCAAGGACGTGATGACGCGGACGGTCGTCGTCGTACGGGACTCGACGCCGTTCAAGGAGCTGGTTCGCCGGATGCAGGAGCACCGGGTGAGCGCCGTGCCCGTCGTCGACGAGGACGGCCGCGCGATCGGCATCGTCTCCGAGGCGGACCTGATCCTGAAGGAGGACCTGTTCCTCGAGGGCGAGCCGCACCTGTTCGAGCGCCGGCACCACCGGATCGAGCGCGAGAAGCACGCCGCCGGCACCGCGGCGGCGCTCATGTCCAGCCCCGCCGTCACCGTCGGTCCGGACGCCTCCCTGGCCGACGCGGCCCGGCTCATGACGAAGCACGCGGTCAAGCGCCTGCCCGTCGTGGGTGTCGACGGCCGCGTGATGGGGATCGTGTCGCGCTCCGACCTGCTGAAGGTGTTCCTCCGCAGCGACGCCGAGATCGTCCGCGCGATCCGCGAGGACGTGATCCGCCGAACGCTGTGGATCGACCCGCTCACGATCCGCGTCGTCGTCCGTGAGGGCGTCGCGACGCTGGAGGGTCAGGTCGAGCGGCGCAGCCTCGTCCCGGTGCTGGTCGGCCTCGTCCAGGCGATCGACGGGGTCGTGGGCGTCGTGAACCGGGTGTCGTTCCTGATCGACGACATGGCGGGGACCAGCGAGCTGCCGCTTCCCTGGACCTCGCTCACGCCCGGCCGCTGACGCGGGGAACGCTCAGTCCTTCCGGCGCGAGGCGAGCGGACGCTCGGGCGGGACGTCCTCGACTCGGATCCGGGCGTCGACGACACATGCCCCTTCGGGTAGGACCATCGCGGGGTTGCAATCCATCTCGGCGATCGCAGGATGCGCCTCGACGAGCGCCCCCACGCGCAGCAGGACGTTCTCGAGGGCCGGGACGTCCGCGGGCGGGGCGCCGCGGAACCCGGTCAGCAGCGGATAGGTCTTGAGCGAGCGCACCATCTCGGCGGCGTCGCGATCGGTGATCGGCGTGATGCTCACGGAGACGTCGCGTACGAGCTCGACCGCGGTTCCGCCGGCGCTGCACGCGATGACCGGTCCGAACAACCGGTCGTGCGCCACGCCGACGAGCATCTCGACGCCGCCGGTCACCATCTCCTGGATGAGGAACCCCGTCACCTCGACGCCGGCGGCGCGGATCCGCTCGGTCATGTCGTCGGCCGCGCGACGGACCGCCTCCGGCGAGGCGAGCCCGAGCGCGACCGCGCCGAGCTCCGTCTTGTGCACGATCGCCGGCCCCAGCGCCTTCACCGCGACCGGCCGCCCGATCCGAGCGGCCGCCTCGGCGGCCTCCTCGGGCGTGCTCACGCGCTCGGAGGCCGCCTGCGGGATCGCGTAGCAGTCGAGCAGGTGCGCGACCTCGTCGTCGTGGAGCCAGCCGCCGCCACGGGCAAGCGCGCCGGCGACGATCGAGTAGGCCTCGTCCGTCCTGATGTCCTCGAACGTCGGCACCGTGCCCGCCGGTCGTTCGCGCCACCGGCCGTACGCGCACGCGCGCGCCATGGCGATGGCGGCGTCCTCCGGGAAGCCGAAGCGCGGGATCCGGGTGGCGCCGTCACCACCAGCGACGGGACGCTCGCTCTTGGGCTGCATGTACGTCATCGCGATCGGGATCCGCTCGTCCACGTCGTGGATCGCGTCCGCGATGGACCGGGCGATCTCGGCCGCGTACTGGATCTGCGGCGGGATGTAGATGACGATCATCGCGTCGATCGCCAGATCGTCGGCGACGATCCTGATCGCGCGCCCGTAATCCTCCGCCGTGGCCGACGCGATCATGTCCACCGGGTTGCCGACCGAGGCCTGACCGGGCAGGAACTCGCGCAGCTTCGTCGTCGTCTCCTCGGACAGGGCGTTGACCTTCAACCCGTTCGCCTCGCAGGTGTCGGCGCAGAGGATCCCGAGGCCGCCGGCGTTGGTGAGGATCGCGACGCGGTCGCCCTTCGGCACCGGCTGGTTGGCCAGCAACGTCGCCACGTCGAACATCTCGCCCAGCGTGTTCGTCCGGATCACCCCCGACTGCCGGAACAACGCGTCGACGGTGACGTCGGACGCGGCGAGCAGGGCGCCGGTGTGCGAGGCGGCGGCGCGCTGACCGGCCGAGCTGCGTCCCGACTTCACGACCACGATCGGCTTGCGCTTGCCGATGTCGCGAGCCAGCCGCGCGAACCGCCTGGGATTCCCGAACGACTCGAGATACAGCAGCATCAGGTCGGTCCCCGGATCCTTGTCCCAGTACGCGAGCAGATCGTTGCCGGAGACGTCCGCCTTGTTGCCAACCGAGACGAACGACGAGAGGCCGAGGTTGATCTCGTTCGCGTACTGCATGACGGCCAGGCCGAGCGCTCCGCTCTGCGACAGGAACCCGACGCGCCCGGGCGGCGGGTAGACCGTGGCGAACGTACCGTTCAGGTTCACGTCCGGGGCCGTGTTCACGACGCCCATGCAGTTCGGGCCGATGATGCGCATGCCGTACTCGCGGCAGATCTCGATCAGGCGGTGCTGACGCTCGATACCCTCCCCGCCGACCTCGGAGAACCCGGACGAGATGACCACGAGCCCGCGGACGCCCCTGCGCCCGCACTGCTCGGCGGCCTCCAGGACGAACGGCGCCGGCACGACGATGAACGCCAGCTCGACGGACGCGGGAACGTCGTCGATCGAGGGGTATGCGGGGACCGAGTGCACCACCTCCGCCTTCGGGTTCACGGGGTAGACGGGCCCGCCGAACCCGGTCATCAGCAGGTTGTGGAACAGCTGCCCGCCGATGCCGGAGGTGTCGCGCGACGCGCCGATCACCGCGATCGAGTCCGGTGTGAGGAACGTGCGCATCGCGTTCACGGAGGCTTCCGTCTCCCGTTGCTCGAAGTGTGCGACGGCCTCGCGGGTGAGCGAGATCGGGAACTCGACCTCGATGCTGCCCGGGAGCGCCCGGATCGACACGGGGAACCCGGTCGCCCGGAACACGTTCACCATGCGGTGGTTCTCGGCGAGGACCTCGGCCACGAAGATGCCGATCCCCCTGGTGGAGGCCGCTTGCGCGAGCTGCCCAACGAGGATCGAGCCGATCCCGCGGGCCTGCCAGGCGTCGCTGACGGACAGGCTGATCTCCGCTCGCCGAGCGTCGGCGCGGATGTACTGCGCGCCGCCGATCATCTCTTCGCCGTGGAGGACGAGCAGCGTCAGGTGGTCGTCGTAGTCGACGTCCACGACCTTGGCCGCCAGCGCCCCCACGTCGATCGCCTGCGACCAGAACCGCAG
>DATAEU010000017.1:0-6850 GCA_036257835.1 Actinomycetota bacterium
CACGAACTCCACGGCGCCGGCGCGCGGCGGATCCGTCGGCTCGATCCGCCGCACGTAGGCCGTCGCCGGCACGTGCGCGAACCAGGCCTCGAGCGCCGAGGTCTGCGAGGGCACCGTCATCGTCCCTGGAGGTATCGACACCTGGCTCGCGGCTGTTGAACGGGGGCTCCTGCGCGGGGCCGGATGTGACCGTCGGTCGCCGCGCCGGCGCCTTTGCCTTTACTCGCGGGACGGGCGCGTGTAGACACGTGCGCGCGTCTGACACGCTGACGGGGAGGCGTTGCATGTTCGAGCATCCGAAGAACCGGCGACCGGCGATGACGCCCAGGGAGTTCCTTCGCCGCGCGGGGACGATGGGCATCGCTGTCCCGAGCATGGCGGCGATCCTCGCGGCGTGTGCCAACGACAACGGCACCGGTTCTGGCGGCGGTCAAGGGTCGCGGGCGCTGCAGCTCGCGCGTCCCGACAGCCCGGTGACGCTGCCGCTTACCGATCAGACAACAGGCGATTGCCGACGGGCTGACGCCGAGTGCCTGGTGCACGGGATCGGCTTGGAGGAAGAGAACCCGAGCGTGTGCCATCCGCCCGACGGACAGCCGAACGGGGACAACGTGCTCGAGCCCGGGACGATCCTCGTCGTCGAGTGCTACATGGGCGAGGTGGGCGGCGACCACGGCGTGAAGCTCGGCGACCAGGTGCTCGTGACGCAGGACGGGTGCCGGACGCTCGTGCCGTACCCCTGGTCGGCGTCGCTGCTCGGCTGAGCCGTCC
Organism: Actinomycetota bacterium; assembly: GCA_036257835.1. Classification (GTDB taxonomy): domain Bacteria; phylum Actinomycetota; class UBA4738; order UBA4738; family HRBIN12; genus DATAEU01. Next base: position 772 of record DATAEU010000017.1, read on the forward strand.
GGAAGAGCCTGCTGCGCGGCTCGCACCGTCCCCGGCTGGCCGCCGCCGGGGCGTCAGCCCTTGGCGGGGAGCGAACGCGCGTACTTCACCCCGACATCGACCCACGCCTTGAGTTGACGTTTGGTCTTCACGTCGTCGCCATCGACGCGGAGCCAGCCCGGCATCTCGCGTCCGCGCATGACCATGGGCCGCGCGTCGCTCCGGGCAAGGAGACGATCGGACCCTGCGGGGTCCACGCGGACCAGCAGCCCGCCCTGTCCGCTCGCCGCGATCGCCATGTTCCCTGCGATCAGGAACGCGAGCCCGCCGAACATCTTCTTCTCGCTCAGCCGTCGCTCGGAACCGATGAGCTGGCGGATCCGGTCGGCGAGATCCTCGTCGTACGCCACGGTCCGCTCATTCTGCCTCGGGCGCGCCGATCGGGTCGATCTGCGTCCGCCTCCACAGCGGTTTCTCGTCGCGAGGTCCTGCGACGGAGGCGTTGTACTCCTCGTCGCTCATCCGGCGCCGGATCTCCGACTCGTCGGTGATGCTCTTCCACGTGACGACCCAGGCCGGCTCGGCCTCGGTTCGGACCAGGCGTTCCTTGACGATCGTATACGCGGGCTCGTCGGGACCTTGCATCGCGCACCTCCTCGGATCCACTCCTGGAACGAGTATCGCTCCGGTCGTCCGCCGATCGAAGGGTAAGCTGCGGCGGGATGGAGGACTACCGGGACGAGGCCGACGCCGCCGAGGACCTCGAGCACGCGCCCGAGGAACCCGACGCCGAGAAACCGGAAGCTGACGCGCTCGAGCAGTCGGCCGACCTCGCCCCGTCGAGCGACGACGAGGCGGACACGGTCGGCGACGCGCCGGAGGCCGACGCGCTCGAGCAGCGCCGAGGGCTCGGCGATCCGGACGAGCTCGACGACCGCCGGTAGGAAGCCCGCGACGCGACACCAGCGTCACGCCTACCTGTCGAGAGCGCCGCGGAGTGCGGTCGCATACTGCGGAAGCGCGATGTCCGCATCCGGGATCGACGGCTGCCACCGCTTCTCCCACTCCACCGAGAGCCAGCCCTCGTATCGGTGCGAGGACAGCATCCGCAGGATCTCCACCAGCGGCACGCGACCCTCACCGAAGAGCTCGTTCCGCTCGAGATCGGTCGGGGTGCCGCCGTCCTTGACGTGGACGTGCACGAGCCGGTCGGCGATGAACGCGAACGTCGACGCCGGCGGCTCGCCCGTGACGAACGCGTTGAGGGTGTCCCAGATGATGCCCACCCCGGGCGGCGTGTCTCGCAGGACGCCGGCGGCGGCCTCGCCGCGGGCGAAGCTGTCGTGCGTCTCGAGCGCGACCGTGACCCCGAGCTCCCGGCCGTGGTCGGCGAGGCGCGCGAGACGATCGGTCACCCGCTTCCTCGTCGCCGAGATCGGCTCGCCATCGGGCGCACCGCCGAACAGCCGGATCATCGGCGCGCCGAGGCCCGCCGCCAGCTCAATGTAGGCGACGGCCTCGTCGAGCTCCGCGCCCGGGTCTGCGACCTCGAACGACGTGTCCAGGCAACACAGCGGGACGCGCGCGTGCTCGAATGCCCTCCGCACCGCCCGCCGCCGCTCGTCCGGGATCGCGGGCGACACCAGGTCGCCGTCCAGCATCCGCAGCTCGACGCCGTCGTAGCCGTACTCGGCGGCCGCCGCGAGGACGCGCTCGAGCCCCCACTCGGGGCAGGCGAGGGTCGAGAACGCGAGCCGCATCGACCGGCGAGGGTATCGCCGACTGCTAGCGTCTGCCGTCGGGGTGCGGTCCATGCGAACGGTGCGGTTCGGGTTCGTCGGCGCGGGCGAGATCGCGGTCGAGTCTGCGGCCGCGGTGCGTGACGCGCCGAGCGCGTCGCTGGCCGCCGTGTTCGATCTCGATCCGGCGCTGGCCGCCGATCTCGCCGGCCGCCACGATGCCCGCGCGGCGGCCTCCCTCGAGGACCTCCTCGACGACGACGCCGTCGACGCGATCTACATCTGCACCCCCCACGGGTTCCACCGCGAAACCGCCGTCCGCGCGGCGGAGGCCGGGAAGCACGTCTTCGTCGAGAAGCCGATGGGCGTCTCGGTGGCCGAGGCCGAGGCGATCGTCGCCGCGTGTGACGCTCACGCGGTCACGTGCGGTGTCGCCTTCGTCGTGCGGTGGGCGCCCGCGTACGCGCGCGCGCGAGAGCTCGTCGCCGCCGGCGCGATCGGCGAGGTGACCGGGTTCCGTCTCACGTACCGCGGCGAGAAGCCGCGGTCCTACTGGACGGGCGGGTGGTCGGGACGGGCGTCGGGGGACTGGCGGATGCACTGGTCGAGCGCGGGCGGTGGCGTCCTGCTGATGAACACGATCCACGACCTCGACGCGATCCTGTGGATCACCGGTCTCGAGATCGCGCGGGTGCACGGCGCCGTCGCCACCGGGTGGGGTCCGGGGGAGGTCGAGGACGCCGGGTACGCGATCCTCGAAGCCTCCGGAGGCGCGCTCGGCAGCATCGAGGCGCTCGCGGCGCTGCCGGGCGGAGAGGCGCCGGACGCGCGATGGATCAACCGCGTCTACGGCAGGCAGGGCCAGCTCCTGCTGCCGAGTCCGTGGGGGGTCGACGGGCTCGCTCGGTTCGACCGCGACACCGGCTGGACCGAGGAGGCACCCGAGCGCGAGCTCGGCGCGCGGGCGTCCGCGTTCGAGTCCTTCTCGGCGGCGGTCCTCGACGGCTCCGAGCCACCCGTCACCGGCAGGGAAGGCCTGCGCGCGAGCGCGCTCGTGCACGCGATCTACGACGCGGCCTCCTCCGGTCGGTCGGTCGAGGTGGCCGTCCCGGCCGATTAGGCCTTGTCGTTCGGGACGAGCTCGTCGCGCGTCGGGTATCGGTCATCGGACGGGCGCGCCACCACCGACGACGCGATCCGGACGGCATCGTCGAGCGCGTCGGCCGGATCGCCGTGGCGGTCGAGCCCGTCGAGCAGGCCGGCGTTGAAGGCGTCGCCTGCGCCCGTCGTGTCCACCACGTCCACCGTCGGCGCCGGCACCCGCCGCGATCGCCCCGCGGCGTCGACGGCGATCGCTCCATCGGCGCCGAGCTTGACCACGACCCACCCCCCCGACATCCGAGCCAACGCCTCGGCCGCAGCCGGCGGGCCCGCCTGACCCGACAGAGCGCCCGCCTCGGCCTCGTTCGGCAGGAACACGTCGACGAGTGGTAGCAGTGACCTGAGCTCCGCCCGCGTCGACGACGGCCACCCGGCGTGGTCCCACCCGGTGTCGAGCAGCGTCGTCCCCCCGCGTGAGCGGACGTCCTCCAGCACCCGCCGGGCGCCCGCGTCTCGGAAGGCCGGAAGGTTGAAGTACCCGCAGACCAGCACGTGATCGGCTGCGAGCGCTTCCTCGGGAACCATGTCTGCGTCGAACGACGCGAGCGCGCCCAGCGCGATCACGAACGACCGCTCGCGCCCCGGCGCCTCGAACGCGATCGACACCCCGGTCGCCTGGTCCTGGAGCCGCCGGACGTGCCGCTCGTCGACGCCGTACCGCCGCAGGTCCTCGAGCGCCACCCGGCCGAACGCGTCGGTGCCCACGCACCCGACCACGATCGCGGCGACCCCGAGGCGCGCGAGCGCAGCTCCCGTCACGGCGGCCGCGCCGCCCACCCGCAGGTCGATCCGGCCGATCGAGCGCTCGGTGCCGGCGTCGGGGACGTCGGCCACCGGCCAGGCGAGCAGGTCGATGTTGACGTTGCCGACGACGCCGACGCTCACCACGGAGCGACGAGCAGGGCGCGCGGCACCATCAGGACCTCCTCGAGCACGATCGAGGAGGGAAGGGACGCGAGGAACAGCGCAACGTAGGCGACCTCGTCGGCCGAGAGCATCCGGTCGCGCGGCGCGTCCTCCTCGGCCGAATACCACTCCGTGTCGACGCACCCCGGCTCGATGACGTGGACCCCGATCCCGTCGGCGTAGAGCTCCTGGGCGAACGAGAGGGACAGGCCGACCGCGCCGAACTTCGACGCCACGTACGCGCTCCCGCCGGCCTCCGCGCGGCGGCCGTTGTCCGACGCCACGACGAGGATCTTGCCGCCACCCCGCTCGCGCATGGAGGGGACCGTCGCGCGAACGAGGTTCGCGACGCCCTCGACGTTCACGGCGAGCGCCGAGCGCACGAGATCCGTTGTCTGCTCCCCGATCTCGCCCCATCCGTTGGCGCCCGCGTTCGCCACCGCGATCGAGATCGGACCGACGGCGTCCGTCGCGACCCGGACGGCCGCTCGGATCGCGGCATCGTCCGCCACGTCGGCGGCGATCGCGACCGCGGCGCGGCCGGCGGCGCGGACGCGCTCGGCCGTCTCCTCGAGCCTGTCGGCGCGACGACCCACCAACGCGATGTCGGCACCGGCTCGAGCGAATGCCAGCGCGACGGAGCGACCGATCCCGCTCCCGGCGCCGGTCACGATGGCCGACGTCCCGGCGAGCGCGCCGTCGAAGCGCGTCAACAGCTCCTCGACCGATCCCATCGATCCTCCCGTCGCGACCTCGCCGTCGACAGCTCCCGTCGTGACCTCCCGTCGCGACCTCCCCGCCGCGAGCGCCGCTAGCATAGGCGCGCCGCGGGGCGCGCCCCGCCGAGGGGGGTGCCCGTGAGCGACGTACGACTCGACGGCTGGACGTGCGCGCCCGTCGTCGGTGTGGTCGTCCCCGGCGAAGGCCGGCCCGGCTGGACCGACGCCGCCTGGTGGCTGGCGCTCCTCGAGGCCTGGGGCGTGCCCGTGGTGGTCACGAGCCCTCGCGACGTCGCGGCGACGCGGTGGACGACCCTGATCGTTCCTGGGTGCGCGGACGTGTCGGTCGCGGATGCCGTCGACGGGCTCGATCGGGCGGACATCGTCGTCTGCGGCTCCGACGGCCCGGCCGGCGAGGCGATCGGTGCCCGTGCGGGGGTCGTGCGGTACGAGCGCTCGGTCGATGCGCTGGATCCGTGGACGACGGAGGACGCCGTCGACGCCGCCGAACGCGCGTTCCTCACCACGGCGAGGTCGGGGGCAATCGCGGTGTGGAGGTGGCCCGACGGGAAGGACCTCGCGCTGGTCGTCGACGGCGACGTCGACCATCCCACGGGCGTCGACCCCGAGTGCGCGCGGTACGTGGCGCCGGCGATCGAGACCGCGCGGCGCGCGGGGTACCGGGGGTACGGTGTCTTCGCGGCGGCGGCGAACGTCGACGCCGAGCCGTCATCGTTCCCGGCCGGCGCCGAGTACTACAACCACTCGTACACCCACCCGTACTCGCACTGGAACGCGCGTCCCTGGGAGGACCTCGACGAAGCTGAGATGCGCGAGGAGCTCGTTCGCAGCGACGAGGCCTTCCGGCGGCACCTCGGGGCGGACGACCACCGGATGTTCCGGCTCCCGCACTTCCAGCTCGAGGCGTGCGACCGCACCTACGACGTGCTCGAGGGCCTGGGCTACCTCGCCGACTCCTCGATCGGGGGGAACGTCTCCGTCACCGGCGGCCTGCCGGACCATCCGGCTCGCCGTGCGTGGAGCGAACGTCCCGAGGACGCCGCATACGCCCGCACGCATCCCGACGCGGCCGGCCGCCGGCCGTTCTTGCAGCTGCCGATCAGCTCGGACCCCACCGCGCCGGAGTTCCGCCATGGATGCTGCTCGTATAACACCCTCGGCGAGGGCGTCCGGTCGCGGACCGCCGAGCCCGGCGCGTACGAGGACGTCCTGCAGTCGGTCGTCGACCGGGCCGCCGACCGGCGCGGTCTGGCGCACCTGTTCATCGACCCACCCGATGCCGGCTACGGACGGCTGAATGGCGACCGCCCCGACTACGCCTTCGCCGTCGAGCGGTGGCTTGCGCGCGCGGCATCGCGCGACGACGTCGCGGTCCTGAGCACCGCCGGCCTGGCGCGGTGGTGGCTCGCTCGCGAGCGCGCGGTGTCGCGCCTCACGGTGTCGGCTCGCGACGACCGCGTCGAGGTGCACGTTCCCGAGGCGCCGGCCGGCGCGTCGCTCGTCGTCCGGCAACCGGATGGCGACCCCGTCTGGCGTCCGATCCCGATCCCCGAG
>DATAEU010000104.1:0-13938 GCA_036257835.1 Actinomycetota bacterium
AGGCCGAGCAGCGCCACTCACCGCTCGGCATGACCGTCTACAACCACATGTACTTCCCGATCCGGTACGACTCGTTCGAGGCCGAGTTCGACGCGCTGCTGAACGACGTGACCGTCTGGGACGTCTCGGTCGAGCGGTGCCTGGAGATCTCGGGCCCCGACGGCTTCCGCTTCGCCCAGCTCCTCACGCCGCGCGACCTGTCGAGGTGCGTGGTCGGCCAGGGCAAGTACGTCCTGATCTGCGACGTCGACGGCGGCATCATCAACGACCCGGTGCTCACCCGGATGGACGAGAACACGTTCTGGTTCGCGCTGGCGTCCTCGGACGCGCTCCTGTTCGCGCGCGGCCTGAAGAACGCCTATCCGGACCTCGACGCAACGATCAGGGAAGCGGACGTCGCCCCGCTGCAGGTGCAGGGCCCGAAGTCCAAGCCGCTGATGCAGAAGCTCCTCGGGGACTCGATCCTGGATCTGAAGTACTACTACTGGACCGAGGCGAAGATCGCCGGCGCACCCGTCATCGTCACGCGGACCGGGTGGACGTCCGAGGTGGGCTACGAGGTGTACCTGACCGACACGAGCAAGGGCACAGAGGTCTACGACGCGATCATGGAGGCCGGGCAGGAATTCGGCCTCAAGCCGACCGGCCCGAGCGACATCCGCCGGATCGAGGGCGCGATCTTCAACTGGGGCGCCGACATGACGTACGAGAACAACGCGTTCGAGATGGGTCTCGACCGGCTCGTCGACCTCGAGGCGCTGTCGGACGAGCAGAGCATCTCGCTCGCGGCGTATCGCCGCATCAAGTCCGATGGCATCACGCGCAGGATCAACGGCGTAGAGCTCGACGGCGACCCCTTCCCCGCGCTGAACAACGTCAAGTGGCCGGCGGTCGACGGCGGGACGACGCTCGGGAAGGTGACCTCCGCGATCTACTCGCCGAGGCTGTCGAAGAACATCGGCTACGCATGGCTCCCGGCCGGGCGGTCGAACCTCGGTGAGCGCTTCAGCGTCGAGACGGAGTGGGGCACGAGAGGCGCGACGGTCGTCGAGATGCCTTTCGTCGATCCCTCCAAGCAGATCCCCGTGTCGTAACACGGCCCGCCCGGCCCCGGCGGCGGGCCGCGATGCGGGGGAGCCCCGGGCTGAAGCCGCGTTCAGGCCGCGGCGCAGGTGGCCGCGGCCGGTGATTTGCTCGAACGAGACGATTTGAATCATGATTCAGCCGAACGTTCCGGCGAGCGGCGCCGGCGGCTGAAGGGGGACGGCACGTGACGAACGAGCGGCAGGAGATGCTCGAGCAGAGCGCGACGATCTACTTCGGACCGTGGTACCGGCGATCGCCCTTCTTCGAGGCCACACGCAGGTCGGGGTGCACGGCCTACGACGTGTACAACCACATGCTGCTGCCCGCGTACTACGACGATCCCCAGGAAGAGTACTGGGCGCTGCGCAACGACGTGACCGTGTGGGACGTCGCGGTCGAGCGCACGGTCCAGATCGCCGGCCCCGACGCCGATCGACTCGTCGACCTGATCACGTGCCGCGATCTCACGACATGCGCCGTGAAGCAGGGCAAGTACATGATCGTGACCGCGCCCGACGGCGGCATCGTGAACGACCCGGTGCTGATGCACGTCGACGACAACACCTGGTGGATGCAGCTCGCCGACGGCGACGCGCACCTGTACGCGCTGGGGATCGCCGCACGGAGCGGCCTCGACGTCGAGGTGACGCTTCCGGACGTCTACCCGATGCAGATCCAGGGCGCGAAGGCGGCCAAGACGATGGAGAAGCTGGTCGGCGCGTCGATCTACGACCTCAAGTACTACTGGTGCGAGCGCTTCGACATCAAGGACATCCCTGTGGTCATCACACGGACCGGATGGACGGCCGTCCAGGGCTTCGAGGTCAACATCCTCGGGCGCGACGGCGGCGACGAACTGTGGAACGCGATCTTCGAGGCGGGAGAGGAGTTCGACATCCGGCCCGTCGCGCCCGTCGAGGCGCGACGCATCGAGGCAGGGATCATGAACCTCAACTCGGACATGACCCTCGAGAACAACCCGTTCGAGATCATGGGGTTCGAACGCCTCGTCGAGGAGCAGCCCCAGGATTACATCGGCAAGGACGCGCTGGAGCGCATCCGCCGGGAGGGCGTGAAGCGCAAGCTCGTGGGCATCGAGCTCGAGGGCGACGAGCTCCGCGCCGAGCTGTCGTGGTTCTGGCCGGTCTCCAAGGACGGCACACAGGTCGGCATCGTGACCGACGCCGTGTGGTCGCCGGGCCTGAGGAAGAACATCGGTTACGTCTGGGTGCCGGTCCAGCTGTCCCAGCCGGGGACCGAGCTCGACGTCGAGTCCGAGCAGGGTGCGCTCACCGGCCGGACGGCGGCGATCCCGTTCGTCGACCCGCGCAAGGAGATCCCGGCGGCCTCCCTGCGTCAGGGCTCGTAGCCAGGGGGGTGCGGTTGGGCAGACGCAGACTCGACCGACGACCGCCGGCCACCGCACCCGAACCGCACGGGCTGCGCAAGGCGATCCTCCTCATCGAGAAGCGAACGAAAGAGGAGATCTGGGACTGCCGGATGTGCGGGCAGTGCATCCTGCACTCGACCGGCATGACGTGCCCGATGCGCTGCCCGAAGAACCTTCGGAACGGTCCGTGCGGCGGCGTCCTGGTGGACGGCAACTGCGAGGTTCTCCCCGACCGGCCCTGCGTCTGGGTACAGGCGTGGGAGGGCTCGCGCAAGCTTCCCCTGTGGCGCGATCACATGCTGCACGTCAACAAGCCCGTCGACTGGCGTCTGCAGGAGACGTCGTCCTGGGAGAACCTGGCCACGCGCCGGGACGCACACGCGCCCGAGGGATGGCGAGCGTACGAGGAGCCGCCGTGAGCGAGGAGCCACGGAGCGGGCTTCACCGCGTCTTCCTCGAGGGACGCTTTGCCGTCACGGCCGAGCTCGAGACCACCGACGCCGCAACCCCGGGATCCGTCTACGCGCTCGCCGATCGGCTCCGCGGCCACGTCGACGCGGTCAATTGCACGGACAACAGCGCCGCGCACCCCCACATCGCGCCGATGGCCGCCGCCCGCCTGCTCATCGACCGCGGCGTCGAGCCGATCCTGCAGCTCGCCTGCCGGGATCGGAACCGGCTGGCGTTGCAGGCCGACATCCTTGGTGCGGCCGCGCTCGGCGTGCGGAACGTCGTGTGCATGACCGGCGACGACGTCACGGCCGGCGATCACCCCGAGGCCAAGCCGATCTTCGACCTGGACGCGATCCACCTGATCCGGATCGCGCGGATCATGCGCGACCGCGGCACGTACGTCTCCGGCCGCGGGCTCGAGGAGTCCCCGAACGTCTTGATCGGCGCGGTCGAGAACCCGTTCGCGCCCCCGCACGACTACCGGCCGATGCGGCTCGGCAAGAAGATGGAGGCCGGCGCGGAGTTCATCCAGACGCAGATCTGCTTCAACGTTGAGCGCCTGCGCCTGTTCATGGCGCGCGCGGCCGAGCTCCGCCTGCTCGACCGGACGTGGGTGCTCGGCGGCGTGTTCGTCCCGCGATCGGCTCGCGCCGTTCGGTACCTCCGGGACCAGGTCCCGGGGATCGATGTGCCCCAGGAGGTGCTCGACCGGATCGAGGGGGTTCCGCCCGACCGCCAGCGCGACGAGGGGATCCGAATGGCGCTCGAGACCGTCGAAGCGATGCGGGCGATCCCCGGCGTCGCCGGCGTCCACCTGATGTCGATCCGGAACCCGGACGCGATCCTTCAGGTCATCGAGGACGCGCACCTGCGCCGCGGCGGCGAGCGCGTCCAGCGCGTCCCGGCCGGGTGACGCATCGGCGACGGCGAGGCGCCGCTCTTCGCCGCGACTCATGCCCCTCTCAGACGCCGCTCAGGAAGGCATCCCACGATTCCGCTGGTCTGGTTCCAATCCGTTCGCCGGCACCGTGAGGTTCGTGTGAAGCGCTTCGTCGTCCCCGTCCTGCTCGCCCTGTCCGTGTTCGGCGCCGCGTGCACCTCGCCGCCCAGCTCGAGCGCGACCGTCTCGCCGTCGGCCTCGCCGACGCCGTTCGATGCCGCGCAGCAGGCGAGCTTCCCGACGGCTTCACCGATCCCGGGGGCGGTCGGCAGCGTGGTCGGAGTCGTGAAGCAGGTGATGCCGGCGGTCGTGAACGTGGTGTCGACCACGACGACGGGGACGGGCGAGGGCACCGGCTTCGTCGTCCGCTCCGACGGCGTCATCGTGACCAACTTCCACGTCGTCGAGGGCGCCACCAAGGTGACCGTCCTGACGTCGGCGGACAAGCCCGTCAGGTACGACGCCCGGTTCATCGGCGGCGACGCGACCGCCGACGTCGCCGTCCTGAAGATCGACGCGTCGAACCTCGCGACCGTGCCGATGGGCGACTCGGCCAGGCTGCAGCTCGGGCAGCCGGTGGTCGCGATCGGCTACGCGCTCGGCCTGCAGGGCGGCCCCTCCGTGACCGCCGGCGTCGTCTCCTCCCTCACACGGAAGCTCACGGTTCCCGACCCGCGGTGCACGGTGTGCTCGAAAGGACAGCGCGTATACGGCAACGTCGTGCAGACGGACGCGGCGATCAACCCCGGGAACTCCGGCGGGCCGCTCGTGAACCTCGTCGGACAGGTCGTTGGCATCAACACCGCGGGTGTGAGCGCGAGCAACGCCGAGAACGTCGGCTTCGCGATCCAGATCGACGCGGCCAAGCCGATCGTCTTCCAGGCCGCCGAGCACCCGCAGGCGCCGGTCGCGTTCCTCGGCGTCGGCGGTGTGGACGCCTCGAACCCGCAGATCCAGTTCGAGCTCAACCCGTCGACGACCAGGGGGGTGGCCGTCGTCTCGGTCGCGCCGGGCGGGCCGGCCGACAAGGCCGGCATCAAGGTCGGTGACATCATCGTGGCCTTCGACGGGAAGCCGACCTCGAGCTGGGACGCGCTCGGGAACGCGATCCGGGCGCACCGGCCAGGCGATCGCGTCGACGTGACGATCCTCCAGCGCTCGAACGGATGGGCGCGGAGGACCGCGACCGTGACGCTCGGGACGAACCCCGTGCCGCAGACCTAGGCGGGAGGCGGTGCGCTAGCCTTTCCGCGTGCTGACGGTGCGGCTCCGCAACCCCGATCGCAGGCTCGAGCTCGCCGGCGAGGTCCCGCCGCCGGAGATCGACCGACGGGCGAGCGGATGACCGCGCCGTTCGAACCGGGTGAGCGCGTCCTGCTGATCGATCAGCGCGAGCGCCGCTACCTGCTGAAGGAGCTGCTTCCGGGCGACGAGTGGCACTCGCACGGCGGGGCAGTCGCGCACGACCTCATCATCGGCAGGCCCGAGGGCACACGCGTCCGCACCGCGAGCGGCATGCTCTTCACGTGCTTCCGTCCGACGCTCGCCGACTTCGTGCTCAAGATGCCGCGGGGCGCGCAGGTCGTGTATCCGAAGGATCTCGGCGCGATCCTCGTCTGGGCCGACGTCTACCCCGGCGCGCGCGTGCTCGAGGCCGGGACCGGGTCCGGCGCGGTGACGATCGGCCTCTGCCGGGCCGTCGGACCCGAGGGGCGCGTCGTCTCATACGAGCTCCGCGAGGACTTCCACCGGACGGCGTCCGCCAACATCGAGGGGTTCTTCGGCAAGCAGCCGCCGCAGCTCGAGCTCCGGCACGGCGACCTCACCGAGATCGCCACGAGCGGAGACCGGTTCGACCGCGTGATCCTCGACCTGCCCGAGCCCTGGCCGCTGCTCGGGCCGCTCACCGCGGTTCTCGACCCCGGGGCCGTCGTCTGCGGCTATCTGCCGACGACGATCCAGACCCAGGAGCTCGTCCTCGGGATGCAGCGCGCCGGGTACGAACAGATCGAGACGTTCGAGGTCCTCCACCGCTCGTGGCACGTCACGGCCAGGAGCGTGCGACCCGACCACCGCATGATCGGCCACACCGGCTTCATCACGGTGGGTCGCACGACGGCGGGCGGTCCCGTTTCGGCCGAACCGACCCCGGCCGCCCCATCGTAACCATCGGCGAAGGACGTGCCCGAGCCTCCCGGGTGCACAAGGGGCCGGACGTATACTTGCGCCTCACCGGGAGGTGGCGATGCCCGAGGTCGACCCGCGCGAGCAACAGGAGCGTTACGAGAAGCAGATACACGAGCTCCAGACGCAGCTGCGGTTCCTCGAGGACGAGGTCGCGCTCCTGCGTCGCCGCCTGACCAACGCGCCACGCCAGGTCAAGATCCTCGAGGAGAAGCTGCTCGAGTCCAAGAGCGACCTCTCCCGGGCCCTCGGACAGAACGAGAAGCTCGCCTCGACGCTCCAGGCCGAGAAAGAGCGGATCGAGGCCCTCCGCGAGGAGGTCGAGAAGCTCTCCCAGCCGCCGGCGACGTTCGGTGTGTTCCTCGCCCGCAACGAGGACGGCTCGGTGGATGTGTTCACCGGCGGCCGCAAGATGCGGGTGAACGCCGCACCCGAGGTCGACGTGTCCGAGGTCCCTCGCGGCGCCGAGGTCATCCTCAACGAGGCGCTCAACGTGGTCGAGGTCCTCGACCCCGATCGCGCGGGCGAGGTCATGACGGTCAAGGACCGTCTGGGCGACGACCGCGCGGTCATCATCGGCCGCGGCGACGAGGAGATCGTTGCCACACTCGCGGCGTCCCTGCGCGGCGAGGGCGTCCGCGCCGGCGACCGGCTGTTGATCGACGCGCGCTCGATGGTCGCCATCGAGAAGCTTCCGAAAGAGGACGCCGAGGAGCTTGTCCTCGAGGAGATCCCCGACGTCAGTTACGAGGACATCGGTGGCCTCGAGGGCCAGATCGAGGCGATCCGTGACGCCGTCGAGCTGCCGTTCCTGTACGCCGAGCTGTTCTCCGAGCACCAGCTCGAGCCGCCGAAGGGCGTGTTGCTCTACGGGCCGCCGGGCTGCGGCAAGACGCTGATCGCCAAGGCCGTCGCCAAGTCGCTCGCCGACAAGGTGCGCGAGCGGACGGGCCGCCAGGACGCGCACTCGTACTTCCTCAACATCAAGGGCCCGGAGCTCCTCAACAAGTACGTCGGCGAGACCGAGCGGCAGATCCGCCAGATCTTCCAGCGCGCCAAGGAGCGCAGCGAGGAGGGCCTGCCGGTCATCGTGTTCTTCGACGAGATGGACTCGATCTTCCGCACGCGCGGGTCGGGGATCTCCAGCGACGTCGAGTCGACGATCGTGCCGCAGCTGCTGTCCGAGCTCGACGGCGTCGAGACGCTCAAGAACGTGATCGTGATCGGCGCGTCCAACAGAGAGGACCTCATCGACCCCGCGATCCTCCGCCCGGGCCGCCTCGACGTGAAGATCAAGATCGAGCGGCCGGACGCCGCGCAGGCCTCGGACATCATGACCAAGTACCTCAACGAGACGGTGCCGATCCACCCCGAGGAGATCGACCGCGCCGGCAACATCCGGACCGCGGTCACGCGCATGATCACGCAGACCGTCGACCGGATGTACGCGCCGAGCGACGAGAACCGCTTCCTCGAGGTCACCTACGCCAGCGGCGACAAGGAGATCCTGTATTTCAAGGACTTCAACTCGGGCGCGATGATCGAGAACATCGTGCGCCGCGCCAAGAAGGAGGCCATCAAGCGCTTCCTGTCGATGGGCGAGAAGGGGATCAAGGCGGAGGACCTTCACCAGGCGATCCGCGACGAGTTCAAGGAAAACGAGGACCTGCCGAACACCACCAACCCTGACGACTGGGCGCGGATCTCGGGCAAGAAGGGCGAACGGATCGTCTACGTCCGGACGCTGCTCGGCGACGGCGTCGGCGGAGAGGGCCGGCAGGTCGAACGGATCAGCGCGGGCCAGTACCTGTAGGCTCTGCCGGTGGCCATCCCCAAGGTCATCGGGACCGAGACCGAATACGGGATCTCGGCCGTCGGCTCGCCGGAGTTCAACCCGGTCCTGTCGTCCTCGCTCCTGATCAGCACGTACGCCGGCACGCTCCGCAAGATCCGCTGGGACTACGAGCAGGAGTCGCCGCTCCGCGACGCGCGCGGCTTCGAGCCCGTCCAGGTGCGCGAGCCAGCCGAGGAGGACCTGGGCCTCGCCAACGTCATCCTCCCGAACGGCGCGCGGTACTACGTGGACCACGCGCATCCCGAGTACTCCACGCCCGAGTGCTCGACGCCGCGCGACCTCGTCGTCCACGACAAGGCGGGGGAGCGGATCCTCGAGCGCTCGCTGATCGAGATGCAGAAGGCCCTGCCGCCCGGGCACCGGATCGCGATCTACAAGAACAACAGCGACGGCAAGGGGAACTCGTACGGCACGCACGAGAACTACCTGGTGGACCGCGCGACGCCGTTCGGCAACATCGTCCGCGATCTCACGCCGTTCCTGGTCTCCCGGCAGGTCTTCACCGGCGCCGGGAAGGTCGGCGGCGAGGCGCCCTGGGACGAGCGCGACCGTCACCTCTTCCAGATCACGCAGCGCGCGGACTTCTTCGAGGCGGAGGTCGGCCTGGAGACGACGCTCAAACGCCCGATCATCAACACGCGGGACGAGCCACACGCCGACCCGGAGAAGTACCGCCGGCTGCACGTCATCATCGGCGACGCGAACATGAACGAGGTCGCTACGTACCTGAAGCTCGGCACGACGGCGCTCGTGCTGAAGATGATCGAGGACGAGTACCTCCCCGATCTGACGCTCGGGAACCCGGTCTCGTCTCTGCACCGCATCTCGCGCGACCTCACGTGCACCGAGACCGTTCGGCTGGCCGACGACCGCCGGCTCACGGCGGTGCAGCTCCAGTGGGAGTACCTCGAGCGCGCGAAGAAGTACGTCGAGCAGGAGGACGACACGCCGGCCAACGCCGAGCTCCTTCGGCGCTGGGAGTCGGTCCTCGCCGCCCTCGAGACGGACCCCTCGATGCTCCATCGC
The DNA here is from genome assembly GCA_036257835.1 of Actinomycetota bacterium. GTDB lineage: Bacteria > Actinomycetota > UBA4738 > UBA4738 > HRBIN12 > DATAEU01. The sequence goes on from DATAEU010000104.1 coordinate 8,935, forward strand.
CAGATCGACTGGGTGGCCAAGCTCCGCGTCCTCGACGGGTACCGCCAACGTGACCGCCTCGAGTGGTCGGACCCGAAGCTCCGGCTGATCGACCTGCAGTACCACGACGTCCGGAGCGACAAAGGCCTCTACTACCGCCTCGCCGACACGGGCAAGGCGGAGCGACTCGTCACCGATGCCGAGATCGAGCGCGCGATCATGGACCCACCCGAGGACACGCGCGCGTTCTTCCGCGGACGGTGCATCGCGCGTTACCCCCAGGCGATCGCCGCTGCGTCCTGGGATTCGATCATCTTCGACACCGGGCGCGAGACCCTTCAGCGGATCCCGATGCGCGAGCCCCTGCGCGGGACGCGCCAGCACGTCGAGCAACTGTTCGCCGACGCGCCCGACGCCGCCACGCTGGTCGACCTCTTGCAGCGGTAGCGTCCTCGACGCGCGTCCGCGCGGCGCCGATGCCTGCCTGAGGTGTCGGGCTCGTCCCGTAGAATCGACCACGGCCGCACGGGAGGAGACCGAGGTGCCGCAGGAACAGGAGCAGAGGCGAACCCAGCGCAAGACCGGCGGCGGGGACGACGAAGCCGGCCAGGTCCAGTCCTCCTCCAAGGCCGAGGAGCTCAAAGAGGAGATGGACGACATCCTCGACGAGATCGACTCGGTCCTCGAGGAGAACGCCGAGGAGTTCATCAAGAGCTACGTCCAGAAGGGCGGCGAATGACCGACGACCACCCAACGCCGCCGTTCACGGGCGGCGGTCCCATCGGCGCCAACCCCAGCTTCTTCGATCTGGTCTCGCGCACCCGTTCGGATCTCGTTCGGTCGGCTCCGACCGATAGCTTCCCGGTGCCGCACGGCACCACCGTCCTGGGGCTCAAGTTCCGCGGAGGCATGCTGATGGCGGGCGACCGCCGCGCGACCGAGGGCTACGCGATCGCGGACGACCGGATGGACAAGGTGTTCGCCGCGGATGACTACTCGACGATCGCGATCGCCGGCGTCGCGGGTCAGGCGGTCGAGATCGTGAAGCTCTTCCAGCTGGAGCTCGAACACTACGAGAAGATCACCGGCGACCGGTTGTCGCTCGAGGGCAAGGCCAACCGCCTTGCGCAGATGATCCGGGGCAACTTCCCGCTCGCCGTGCAGGGCCTGGTCGTCGTGCCGCTGTTCGGCGGGTTCGACGGCCGCCGGGGCGAGGGGCGCATCTTCTACTACGACGCCACCGGCGGCCGGTGGGAGGAGCGCGATTTCCACACCACGGGGTCGGGCGGCAGGCCGGCGCGGACCTCGCTCAAGAAGCGCTGGCGCCCCGACATGGAGCGCGAGGAGGCCGTCCGTGTGGCGGTTGAGGCGCTCGTGGACGCGTCCCAGGAGGACGTCGCGACGGGTGGCGTCGATCCCACGAGGGGGATCTACCCGCTGATCCTCGTCGTGACGACCGACGGCGTGCAGGAGGTCCCCGAGGCCGAGGTGCAGGCGGCGTTCGACACCGTGAGCCGGGGGGCGCGCTGATGTCGTTCATGCCGTACGTCGCCGTCGACCAGCAGATGAAGGATCGCTCCGACTACGCGCGCAAGGGCATCGCGCGGGGCAAGTCCGTCGTCGGGATCGAGTACGTCGACGGGCTGTTGTTCATCGCCGAGAACCCCAGCGCGTCGCTGCACAAAATCAGCGAGATCTACGATCGGATCGCGTTCGCCGGGGTCGGCAAGTACAGCGAGTTCGAGGATCTGCGGATCGCCGGCGTCCGGCTGGCCGACGTCCGCGGCTACTCGTACGACCGCGAGGACGTGAAGGCAAAGGACATCGCAAACGCCTATTCACAGGCGCTGTCGACCATCTTCACGCAGCAGATGAAGCCGTACGAGGTCGAGGTCCTGGTCGGCGAGGTCGCCGACGACCACGGCCACAACGAGCTGTACCACGTCCTGTTCGACGGCTCGGTCAACGACGAGCACGGCTGCGTCGCGATCGGCGGCCACGCCGAGGAGCTCGGGACCGCGCTCGAGGCCGCGTACCGCGAGGGATGGGACCTGGCGACGGCGGTTCGGCACGCCGTCGAGGCCATCTCCGGTGCGGAGCAGCGTCGGGTGGAACCCACGTCCGTCGAGGCGGGGGTCCTCGACCGGACGCGTTCGAGCAGGCGGAAGTTCCGCCGGCTCGAGGAGGACGAGATCGCGCGGATCCTGTCCGCCTAGACCCCTGCTCGTCTTCGCCCGGGCCCGGGCCTACACTCGAGGCATGGAGCGGCGGATCTTCGGGCTCGAGAACGAGTACGGCGTCACCTGCACGTTCCGTGGCCAGCGCCGGCTCTCGCCCGACGAGGTCGCCCGCTATCTGTTCCGCCGGGTCGTCCACTGGGGGCGGTCCTCGAACGTCTTCCTGGAGAACGGCGCCCGGCTGTACCTCGACGTCGGCTCGCACCCCGAATACGCAACCCCCGAGTGCGATTCGGTCGTCGACCTCGTCGCGCACGACAAGGCGGGGGAGCGAATCCTCGAGGCGCTGCTCGCGGCCGCCGAGGTGCGGCTGCACGAGGAGGGGATCAGCGGCCAGGTCTACCTGTTCAAGAACAACACCGACTCGGCCGGGAACTCCTACGGGTGTCACGAGAACTATCTCGTCGCGCGCCAGGGCGAGTTCGCCCGCATGGCGGACGTCCTGATCCCGTTCTTCGTCACCAGGCAGGTGTATTGCGGGGCCGGCAAGGTCCTCCACGGACCGCGCGGCGCGCAGTTCTGCATCGCCCAGCGGGCCGAGCACATCTGGGAGGGCGTCTCGAGCGCGACCACGCGGTCTCGGCCGATCATCAACACGCGGGACGAGCCGCACGCCGACGCGGAGCGCTTCCGACGGCTCCACGTGATCGTCGGGGACTCGAACATGAGCGAGTTCACGACATGGCTCAAGGTCGGCGTGACCGACCTCGTCCTGCGGATGGTCGAGGCGAACACCGTCATGCGCGACCTCTCGCTGGAGAACCCGATCCGGGCGATCCGGGAGATCAGCCACGACCTCGCGTGCAAGAAGAAGGTTCGACTCGCCAACGGGCGCGAGCTGACCGCGATCGAGATCCAGCTCGAGTACCTCGAGCGCACCGAGCGGTTCCTCGAACGCCGCGGCGCCGACGCGCAATCCAAGCAGCTCCTGCTCGAGTGGCGGGAGGCGCTCGAGGCGCTCGCGGCCGGCGAGCCCGAGCGGCTGGTCCGCAAGGTCGACTGGGTCGCGAAGCAGCTGATGATCGACCGCTACCGGGTCAAACACGGGCTGGCGTTGTCCTCGCCGCGCGTGGCGCTGCTCGACCTCGCCTACCACGACGTCAACCGGACCCGCGGGCTGTACTACCTGATGGAGCGACAGGACCGTGTCGAGCGCGTCTCCGACGAGCGCGAGATCTCGCGCGCGATGCGCGAACCGCCCCAGACCACCCGGGCCAAGCTCCGCGGCGACTTCATCAAGCACGCGAAACAGAAACGGCGCGACTACACGGTCGACTGGGTGCACCTCAAGCTGAACGACCAGGCACAGCGGACGGTCTTGTGCAAGGACCCGTTCCGCAGCGTCGACGAGCGCGTCGAGCAGCTCATCGCCCACATGTGAGCCATGGTCACGCCGGGCGGTAGCGCCTGGCGTTCGCGGCCATGCGGCCGGCGAGGACACCGGCGGCGCCGGCGGCGAGGAAGAACGCCGGGTCGTCGGCCGGGGAGCGGCCCATCGACGTGACGGCCACGCGGAGTCGCGCCAGCTCCTCGAGCGCGGGGCGGCCGTCGACCTCCACGAGCTGGTGCTTCTCCTCGAGCCTCCGCTCGCGCAGTGTGCCCCACACGGCGTCGCGCTGCCCCTCGTCGTCGAGGGCGGGCACGGCGACGCTCGCCGCGACGTGACACACCTGCCCGAGGATGGTGAGCGAATGATGGGAGACGACCCGGTGCCGCTCACGCGGGTCCACGAACGAGATGCGCAGCGCCGCCACCGGCCGGCCGCCGAGCGTCTCGGCGGCGTCGAGCGCGTGGCCGTTCGCCAGCGCCGAGACGCCCCACGTCGTCGCCGTCCCGAGGTTGCCCGGACCGTCGGCGACGACGACAACCTCGGCGCCGAGGACCACGACGGCCGCCAGCAGGCCGCTCCACAGCGTCACCGCCTCGAGGTCGCCTCCCATCGCCTGCCCGGCGGTGACGAAGGCATCCAGCAGACCGCGCTCGATCAGCCGAGAGATGAGGTCCGAGAGTCGGCCGTGGAGCGCCGCACCGTCGGTCATGACGTAGACGACTCGCGCCTGCCCGGACGCCTTGGCGCCGGCGGCGATCGGCCCGATCATCGAGTGGAGCGGCGCCGCGACGACCGGAGCGCCGCGCAGTCCGGGCGCCGCCTCGAGCTTTGCGGCGTTCGTCTCCTCGATCGTGCGCACGGCGGCCTGGTGGGGAAGATACCGGGCCTTCATCGCTCGCCCGTCGTGCGCGACATCGGCCTCCCGCGTCGGCTCGGTCGCGACGACGAGATGCGCACCACCGGTCCCCAGGCCGAGCTCGACCGCGGTCGTGTTCAGGATCACGCGGTCGCCCGGTTCGACGTGACCGACGAGGCCCGGGTACGCGATCGCGTCCGATCCATCCCCGTCGACCTCAACGCGCAGCCGGAGGAGACCCGCACGTCGCTCGATGACGGCCGTGACCGTGCCCGTTCGGAGCCGGATCGCGGGGGCGTCGGGGTCGTTCGTACCCCCGAAGTCGGCGGACATGGCCCGAGTATGATGCCGCGCGGATGCACCCGCTCGAGCGTCTGGTGAACCTCGTCGCGCTCCTGCTGGAGTCGCCGCTCCCGCTCACGTTCGATCAGATCCGTGACGCGATGCCCGAGGCGTACGCCCAGCAGGAGGTCGCGACCGCGAAGCGCATGTTCGAGCGCGACAAGGACATCCTGCGCGACATCGGCGTGCCGATCGAGGTCACCGCGACCGATCCCTGGGACGTCGAGCAGGGGTACACGATCCCCAAGGACCGCTACTAC
>DATAEU010000106.1:0-13080 GCA_036257835.1 Actinomycetota bacterium
CACCATCTCGCGCAGCTCGACCGGGTGCTTGCCGGTGTCGCGCAGCATCTTCGCAGAGCCGAGCATCGTCTGGATGATCAGCTCGGTCGCGACGTCCCGCGAGAGTCCGAGCAGGATGCACGCCTCGATCATCGCCTCGGCCAGGAGGAAGAAGTACGCCGGCCCGCTGCCGCTGGTCGCGGTGATCGCGTCGAGGTGCGTCTCGGGCAGCCGCAGCACGCGCCCGACGTAGCCGAGGAGCTCCTCGGCGACGGACAGGTGCTTGTCGTCGGCGTGTGATCCGGCCGCGACGACGGACATCGCCTCGTCGACGAGGACCGCCACGTTCGACATCACGCGGACGACGGGGACGCCGGCCGGCAGGTGCTTCTCGACGAACGACGTCCGGATACCTGCCGCGAAGCTGATCACGAGCTGATCTCCGCGGACGCTTCCGGCGATCTGACCGAGCAGTGCCTCCATATCCTGCGGCTTCACCATCAGGACCAGCGTGTCCGCCGCCTGCGCGGCCTCGGCGTTCGAAACTGTCGTCGCGACCCCGTACCGCTCGGCGAGCTCGCGCGCGCGCTCCTCGCGGCGCACGGTCACGGTGATCTCGTCGGCGCTGCGGCCGCCCGAGCGGATGAGACCCGAGACGAGCGCCTCGCCCATCTTGCCGCCGCCGAGGAAGGCGACCTTCCGTCCGTCTGTCATCTGGCCGTCTGTCATCTGGCCGTCTGTCATCTGGCCGTCATCTCCGAAACCTCACCACGTTCGACGCGAAGAACCACATGTTGGCCGGGCGCTCCGCCAGGCGCCGGGTGAGGTAGGGGTACCACTCGGTGCCGTACGGGACGTATACGCGGACCGGCAATCCGTCCGCCGCCAGCCTGCTCTGCAGGTCGCGGCGCACACCGTAGAGCATTTGGTACTCGACGAGCGAGCGAGCGATCCCCTCGCGCTCGACGTACCGCCGGGCGCCGTCGAGGAGCTCCGGATCATGGGTCGCGACGTGCACGGCGTGGCCGCGCGAGACCATCGTCGCGAAGAGACGTGCGAACGCCCGGTCGACCTCGCGCCGCCTGCCGACCGCCACCTCCGGTGGCTCGAGGTACGCGCCCTTCACCAGCCGGACGATCGAGCCGGGCGGGAGGGCGTCGACGTCGCTCGGTGTCCGGTGCAGGTACGCCTGGAGACAGACGCCGATCCGGTCGTGCCGCTGCCGGAGGTCGCGGAACACCCGGAGCGTGCGGTCGACGTAGACGGAGCTCTCCATGTCGATCATCACGAGGACGTTGCCCGGGGCTGCCGCCTTGAGGACCTCCTCGACGTTGGCGATCGCAAGCTCGTCGGAGAAGTCGAGGCCGAGCTGCGTGAGCTTGACCGAGACATACGCGTCGGCGTCGCCCTCGTCGAGGATCCGTTCGACCGCGCGGATGTAGTCCCGGACGGCCTGGGCCGCCTGCTCGGGCGCCTCGACGTTCTCGCCGAGGTGGTCGAGCACCGCGCCGATCCCGTCGCGCTGCAGCCGGCGGCACACCGCGATCGCCTGGTCGAGGTGTTCGCCGGCCACGAACCGCGAGGCGACGGCCCACCCGATCCGGGAGCCGGCGATCGCACGGAACCAGCGGGCGCGTGCCAGCGCGAGCACGGGGCCGCGCAGGAACGGGCCGTTCACGCGCCGGCGCCCTCGGCCGACGGCACGGGCGACGGCACGCCGATGCCGCCGCGCAGCAGGTCGGTGAACTCCCGGATGCGGTTCTCGCGGCGCTCGGGTCGGAACGGCTTGCGGTGGACGAGCCCGGGATCGAGTTCCTCGCTGCCGAGCGCGTCCTGGAACCGCTCCGCCACCCAGTCGAGCATGGACGCGATCATCTCGGTGTCGACGTCCTCGCGGATCTCGCCCGTGCGGACGCCGAACTCCACGAACTCGAGCGTGCCGTACGGGTCCTCGCTGCGCATGAACCGATTGATCGGCCGACGCAGCCCGAGCCCCGTGTCGTACCGACCGATCATCGCCACACGGTTCGGCACCCACGCCTCCGAGAGGACCTCCTCGGTCCGCTGCAGCCAGTAGTCCAGGACCGCCCAGAATCCCGCGCCGCACACTTCGGCGGGCGCGTCGAGCCACCCGGGCAGCATCGCGACGGCCTTCTGGTACGCCGCCAGGAACAGCCCCTCCTTGTTACCGAAGTGCAGGAAGACGGTGCCCTTCGCGACGCCGACCTCGGCGGCGATGTCCTCGACGCGCGCGCCGCGGTAGCCCTGGTCGGCGAAGTGCCGCATCGCCACCTCGAGGATCAGGTCGCGCTTGGGGGGCGTCTCGGGCGAGGACGCGTGCTCCGTTCCCATCGCAGGAACGGTACGGGCTGCGACCGCCGGTCACAAGCGGACGCGATCCCCGCCGGCTGTGCGTGGGATGGGCGGAAAAGAAGAACCCGAGGGACCTCCGGCTCGCCGGAGACCGAAGCCTCCAACCACCGTCAGCCCCTCGGGCTCAAGCGCCCCGAGCAACCTCGTGCCGCTGTCTTGGTTTCCTGGCGGTAAACCCTTTCGTTGGGCTTTGGGGCGTCCCGAGCCTCCCCGCCCGCACAGCTAGTTGGCCTTCCCAACCGTACGACCAAGTGCGCCCAGTTCACCTTACGGCTTTCCCAGGGGTCCCCGCTTCGGTTCCCTGACTCAGCCGCTCCGGCTGCTCGGAGCAACGCGGACGATAGCCACGGCCCCCGGGTCGGTCAACCGACCATCGCCGCAGGTCAGAGGTCATATGCCCTGGTAGCGGAGTCGTCCGAAAGAGTGACAAGAACGCGTCCGGCCGACGACCGGCGCGCGTCCGCCGGACCAACCCGCGATGACCTCAGCCGCCGGCGCCGGCGCGCGCGAACGCGTCGCGCGTCACGCTCATGACGACGCGATCGACCCATTCGCCGCCGCGGAACGAACGGCGCTCGAGCGTCGCATCGACCTCGAACCCGCATGCGCGGTACGCGCGGATCGCGCGCTCGTTGCTCGCGAGCGACCAGAGCTCGATCCGTTGCAGATCGAATCGGTCGAACGCGAAGGCGACGAGCGTTCGCACGGCGTCGCGGCCGAGGCCCCTCCCCCACGCGCTCGGCTCGCCGATGAACACGTAGAGCGCGCAGATCCGGTCGCGCGGCCGGAACGCGTTCAGCCCGATCCGGCCGATCGGACGGCCATCGGCCTCGATGACGAACGGATGCCCCTCCTCGGACGCGTGCTTCTCGCCCTCGGCGACGTCCGCCAGCGAGAACGGTCGGTCGTAATCCATCCACCACCACACCTCGGGCTGGTTCTGCCAGGCGGCGATGAAGGGGTGGTCGCGCGGCTCGACCGGACGCAGGGACACGCGCTCGCCGCGGATCATGCGGCGGCGAGCGGCCCCGGCCTGCGGGCGCCGAGGAGCTCCCGATACACGGCGTCGATCTGGCCTGCCGTGGCGTCCCACGAGAACCGCGTCGAGTGATCGACTGCGGCGCGCGACATGTCGAGTGCGCGCCGCTCGTCCCGCAGGAGCGCCAGCAGCCGCTCCGCGTGATCGGCCGGGTCGTGGCCGTCGACGAGGTACCCGGTCACACCGTCGATGACCGAGTAGCGGAGCCCGCCGACCGCCGCCGCGACGACCGGGGTGCCGCACGCCTGGGCCTCGAGCGCGACGAGGCCGAACGACTCCGACCGCGACGGCACGAGGAGGGCGTCGGCGGCCGCGTAGAACTCGGCCAGCCGGGCCTGTGGCTGCGGCGGAAAGAACATCACGCGATCGGCGACGCCGAGCGCGGCGGCGAGCTCGGCCAGGCGCGCCATCTCGCCGCCGTGGCCGCTGCCGCTCGGCCCGCCGACGACACCGAGGACGAGATCCTCGGCGTCGCGCGACGCGCGCCAGACGGCCTCGGCGAGCGTCCGGACGGCGACCTCCGGACCCTTGTGGGTCTGGAGCCGGCCGACGAACAGCACGAGGCGAACCCCGGTCAGATGCAAACGCTCCTTGGCCTCGGCCCTCGACCGCGGGAAGAACACCTCGTGGTCGACGCCCGGCGGGGCGAGCCGGACGCGGTCGGGATGGGCCGCGTACAGGCCGACGAGTTGCGACGCCTCGGCCGGCGTGGCCGCCATGATCCGATCGGCCTCGGCGATCACGGCCTGCTCGCCCGCCAGCCGGGCGGGCGGCTCGGGCGGCTCGCCAAGTGCGAGCGAGTAGTTCTTGACCTTGCCGAGTGTGTGGAACGACGCGACGAGCGGCACGCCCCACAACTCCTTCGCGCCGCGGCCGACCCACCCCGAGAGCCAGTAATGCGTGTGCACGACGTCGTAGGGACGACGCTCGAGCCGCTGCCGCCGGAGGACCCCGCCGAGGAACTCGGGCAGGTAGCGCGGCAGCTCCTCCTTGGGGACGGGCGCGCACGGACCCGCCTTCACCCGGACGATGCGCGGGCCCGTGGACAGGTCCTCGACCTCGCGGAGGTCCTCGCCACGGCAGCGTGTGAAGACGTCGACGTCGAGTCCGCGGGCGGCCAGACGGTCGGCCGCGGCACGGATGTAGACGTTCATGCCACCCGAGTCTCCGGTCCCCGGCTGATCGAGCGGCGAGGTGTGCAGGCTGACGACCGCGACTCGCGGCCGGCCGTTGGCGGTTCCCTCGCCCATCGTTCCGATGCTACGGGAGGATCACCGAATCGTTGCAGCTGCAAGCTGGCGCGAGACGAGTCTCAGCGCCGGTCCAGGATCAGCGGCACCTCGGTCTCGAGCCGGCCGACGGGGCCGCCTCCGCCCGTGACCCAGGGCCGGGCGTACCGGTCGAGCGCCCGCATCTGCGTCGAGGACAGGACGTCGAGCACCTCGAGGGACCGCAGCAGCGCCGGCGCCGCCGCCCGGTCGCCGCCGTCGGCGACCTTGACGGCGACCCCGACCCCGCGCTCGACGTCGGCGGCGCAGATCAGCGCCTCGGCGCCGGACTTCACGACCAGGTTCGGTGCCGTCTCCATCACCGCGGTGTCCTCGCGTCCGCGCCCGGCGACGAGGTATGGGTTCGCGCGCATCGCGGCCGTCGCCCTTGCGACCTGCGGCTCGAGGTCGCCGAGGCGCTCCGGCCGCGCGAGGCGCGCGAAGACGGTGGCCATCGCGACGAGCGGGAGCCCGAAGACGGGAGCCCCGCATCCGTCGACGCCGACCGCGACGTCGTCGACGGCGCTCGCGGAGCGGACCGCGTCGAGGATCCGCTCCTGCAGGGGATGCGAGGGACGCACGTAGGTCTCGACCGGCCAGCCCGCGAACGCGCTGGCGACGACCATCCCCGCGTGTTTGCCCGAGCAGTTGTGCCGGATCCGACTCGGGCCGCCGGCGCGCGCGGCCGCCTCGCGGTCGAGCGGCCATCCCGGGGTGTTGCCGAGCGCCGACTCGTCGAGCCCGCCGGCCGCGAGCAGGCTTCGGACGATGCGGACGTGGACCGCCTCGCCGTTGTGCGACGCGCACATCAGGGCCACGTGCCGGTCGCTCAATCGCGCGCGGATGTGCGCGAGCCCGACCGCGGCCTGCAACGGCTTCATCGACGATCGGGCGAACACGATCCGGCGCGCGTCCCCCGCGTGCGCGACGAGCGCGCCGTCCTGGTCGGCGACGGCGACGTGGACGTCGTGCTCGGACTCCTGGAGCCCGTTGCGGACGACGCGAACCAGCGCGGGACGATCGGTCATCGCGGCCTTCGGCGCGAAGGCTACCCGGCGGGCGCGAGCCTGAGCGCGGCACCCCAGAGCGGTGAGGGCTCCTCCTCGACGAGGTCGACGAAGACCTCGACCACCTCGGGGTCGAACTGCGTGCCGGCGCCGTCCCGGATCTCGCCCAGCGCGCGCTCGACATGCAGCGCCTTGCGGTACGGGCGATCGCTGGTCATGGCGTCGAACGAGTCGGCGATCGCGAAGATCCGCGCCGCGAGGGGGATGTCCTCGCCGCGAAGCCCCTTCGGATATCCGGTGCCGTCGAAGCGCTCGTGATGATGCCGGATCACGAGCGTCGCATCACCGAGGAACCGGATCGGCGCAACGATCTGCGCCCCGATCGTCGGGTGGCTGCGCATCACGTCCCACTCCGAGGGCGACAGCGGGCCCGTCTTGCACAGGACCGACTCCGGGATCCCGACCTTTCCGATGTCGTGCAGGAAGAACGCGTACCCGAGCTCGGGGCCGTCGGCCAGCGCCGGATCGATCCGCCGGGCCAGCGCCACACCGAAGGACTGTGCGCGCTCGAGATGACCCCGCGTCGTCAGGTCCTTGGCCTCGACCACCTGCGCCAAGCTCGTCATCGTCGCGAGGTACGTCTCCTGGAGGTTCGCCAGGACCCGCTCGAGCTCGGCGCTCCGCTCACGCTCGAGGTGGTACAGCTCGCCGAGCTCGCGCGCGAAGACGATCAGCTGCTCGTACACCGCCGGGCGCTCCGGGTCGTAGAAGGCGCCGGTGAGGTCGTCGGGGATGGTGGGGAGTGTGTCCATCTCTTTGGGGGCCGCACGATACCCCACCGATCGGCCGGTGGAGCGCATCTACCCTGGCGTTTTCGGACGAGGGCGTCCATAGGGTCGATGGGGCTAACGTGCATCCCCCGGGAGCGGGAGTGGGGGGAGCTACCGCGGGTCGGGACCGTGCTGCCTACGACAGGATCAACGAGGGGTCCTGCTTGTACCGGCGCTTGAGTTCGTCCTGGAGCCGGTCGAGCGCGTCGATCACGTGGGTACGCGCCCGCGAGACCTCGTGCTCCTCCGAGGCGAGCGCCTCGACTGCCTTCCCGAGCCGCTCGTCGTCGAGCGCACCGGGGTCGGACAGGCCGGCATCGGCCACCAGCCGCTCGACGCGGCGGCGGGCCAGGAGCATCTCCTCCTCCGGCAGGCCGACCCGAACGGCCTCGCCGCGCGACGGGCTGTGCCCCTCGGTGGCCAGGATCGTGGACAGGCGCTCGACCAGCGGCTCGTCCTCCTTCATACCGCCCCGGCGGTCGAGCTCGTCGCGAAGAATCTCGGCGCGGCCCTGCACGAGGCGCCGGAGGAGCGATAGGTACTCGCGCTCGGCCAGGCACTCGTCGCGGCGAGCGCGGAGTTCGTCGAGGGAGAGATCCGGCAGGCCGAGCACGTAGCCGGGGTCGAGGATCCGGTCGATCCGGCGGTTGCCGTTCGGCTCAGACAACGGAACTCCTTCCTCCTCGACGCCGACTGGTCCCGGCATGGTACTCCTCGGCTCCCGGGCCGTCGGCGCCGCGGACGCATGGACACGCGGAGCCCGCCGGCGCTCGGTCTATCCTCGGCCGGTGGCCGCCCCCTTCCCCCCGTTCGAGGGCCGGCTCGGGCGGCTCCGCGCGCACGAGCCTGCCGACTTCGCACCCCTCGCCGCGTTGTTCTCCGACCCCGAGGTGCTGGAAGGGATCACCGCGCCGATGCCCGAGTCGGCCGCCGAGCACCAACGCTGGATCGAGCGGATCCGCGGGAGCGAGCACGAGATCCGGCTCGTGATCGACCGGCTCGAGGACCGCCGGACGATGGGCGCCTGCGGGCTCCACGACATCGACCCCGCCACGCGTCGCGCGGAACTCGGCATCTGGCTCGGGCGCCCGTACTGGGATGCGGGTTACGGGACCGATGCCGTGCGCACGCTCTGCCGGTACGGCTTCCGGTTTCTGAACTTGCAGCGGATCGGCCTCGACCTCGTCGCCACCAACGAACGCGCCCGGCGCGCGTACGAGAAGGTCGGGTTCACGCCGGAGGGCACGCGTCGACGGTTCGAGTTCGTCGGCGGCGCGCACGTGGACTCGTTGATGATGGGCCTGCTGGTCGAGGAGTTCATCGACGACGTCTGACCGTCACGCCGGCAACGCAACCGGGTGCGAGATAGCGCATCCCGGCGGTCGTACCGGACGTTAGCCGCTCGTACGCTCGCGCATCGCCGAGATGAGGATGTCGGCCACCTCCGGACGCGAGAACTCCTGCGGCGGTCGTTCGCCGTTGCGGAGCATCTCGCGGACCTTGGTGCCCGACAGGATCACGCGGTCCGCGTCGCCGTGCGGGCACGTCTTGGGCGAGCCCATGCCCTCGCACTTCAGGCAATAGAACGAGTGCTCGAAGCGCAACGGCATGATGCCGAGCTCGTCCGGCTCGAACTCGTCGAAGATCTTCTGCGCGTCGTACGTGCCGTAGTAGTCGCCGACCCCAGCGTGGTCGCGACCGACGATGAAGTGCGTGCAGCCGTAGTTCTTCCTCGCGATCGCGTGCCAGATGGCTTCCTTCGGCCCCGCGTACCTCATCGCGGCCGGGAACACCGAGACCATCGCGCGATCCTTCGGGTAGTAGCCGCCGAACAGCGCCTCGTAGCACTGCATCCGGACGTCCGCCGGAACGTCGTCGCCCTTGGTGGCACCGACCAATGGGTGGACGAGCAGGCCGTCGACGATCTCGAGCGCGCACTTCTGGATGTACTCGTGCGCGCGGTGGATCGGGTTGCGCGTCTGGAAGCCGACGACGGTGTGCCAGCCGCGGCCCGCGAACTCGGCCCGGGTCTGCGCCGGCGTCAACCGGTACTCGAGGAAGTCGTCGTGCTCGGGAAGCGCCAGAACGCGAACGTCCCCGGCGAGGCAGTAGGCGCCGGCGGCCTGCAACGCCTTGACGCCGGGGTGCTCGACGTCCTCGGTGCCGAAGACGGACTGCGCTTCGGCCGTCTTGTCGCGCTTGTACGCCTCCGAGAGTCGGAGGATGGCCATCGGCTCTGCGCGATCGGCCGGGATCAGTGCCACGGCGTCCGACCGCCCGATCCGCTTGACGTCCTCCTCGCTCGCCGACAGCGTGACGGGGATCGTCCACGGCAGTCCCCCCGTGAGATGCATCGTCTCGAGGATCGAGCGGTAGTCGAGCTCGTGTACGAACCCGCGGAGCGGCGACAAGGCGCCGACGGCGAGCATCTCGAGATCCGAGAGCTCTCGCTCGTTCACGACGAGCTTCGGGAGGTTCGCGGCCTCCTCGCGCGCGGCGTCGCGCTCGCCCTCGTGAACCAGGAGATCGACGAGCGTGCCACCGTGGGGCGCGCCAAGAGGCGAACGGGTCTGTTCGGAGCCGTGCTCAGTCATGCGTGGCCTTTCGTCGGATGAGGAACGATGCACCCAGGATAGTGGCCCACGCGGACCCCCGGATCGGGCCGCGAAAGGCCCTGTCCCGGTCCGGACGACCGTCGCTATACTCGCCAAGCCTCTGAGGGAAGGCGGGCCCCCACCATGCAGACGCTTCTTGCGCCGCACGAGCTTTCCGCGCTGAACTCCCGGTTCGAGACCGAGAAGCCCTTCGAGGTGGTCCGATGGGCGCTCGAGGAGTCGGGGCTCCAGCGGATTGCGATCGCCTCGGCGTTCCAGGCCGAGGGAACGTGCGTCATGCACATGGCCACGCAGATCCGTCCCGACGTCCCGATCCTGTTCCTCGAAACCGGATTCCAGTTCGCCGAGACGCTCGCCTTCAAGACCCAGTTGACCGAGCGGCTCGGCCTGAACGTCGTGGACCTCGTCGGGGAGCACACGGTCGAGTCGCAGGAGCGTGAGCTCGGACCGCGGCTGTACGAACGCGACTCGGCGCGGTGCTGCGATATCAACAAGGTGCGGCCGATGTTCGAGGCCCTGCGCGCGCTGGATGGTTGGATCACGGCGTTCCGCCGCGACTCCTCGCCGACGCGCGCGACGACGCCGATCGTGGACCGATACGAGCTCGAGCCGGGGCGATTCATCGTGAAGATCAATCCCGCGGCGACGTGGTCGCGCCGCGACACCTGGGACTACCTGAAGGCGAACGACCTCCCGCACAACCCGTTGTACGACCTCGGGTACGCCTCGATCGGCTGCGCGCCGTGCACGCGGATGCGCTTCGCCGACGAGCCCGAGCGGGCGGGTCGCTGGGCGGGCATGTCCACGTGGGAGTGCGGGATCCACGCCCGCGAGAGCGCGAGGCAGGACGTGGTCCGGCTCGACTGAGCCTCAAGCGACGACGCGGAGCGCGTCGCGCGCCAGGTCCACGCGGAGCGACGTCCGATCCTCCATCACGTCCCCGTCGACCTGGACCGGGAACGCGACGGCCGATCGGACCTCGATGGTCGAGACGTTGTGCCAGTAGTCGATGTCGCGGCCACGCACGTGCCGGGCGGAGCCGAGGACCTGCCACGCGATGCGCAGCACGCTCCGACGGGGCAGGTAGCGCGCGGACAGGACGTCGAGCCCGGCGTCGAGCGACGCGTCCGGCGTGACCCGGACACCGCGGTCCTTGTAGTAGGTGTACGGATCGGTCCGGCCGATCATCACCGACAGCGACGGTGAGCGCTCGCCCCCGTCGACGCGCACGGCGAGATCCGGGACCTTTCCGGCGTAGCTCGACAGGAGCTCCCACGCGACCGATCGGAACGCGGCGCGCTCGAACTTCGACTTGCTCTTCGGGAACCGCGCCTCGAGTCGCTTCATCGCCGCCGCGTCGATCCCGGCGCCGCAGTTCACCGCGAAGTATCGGTCGTCGGCGCGGCCGAGGTGCATCGTGCGCGCCTCGCCGTCGAGCGCACGCGCGATCAGGACGCCGGTCGCCTCGACGGGGTCGAGCGGCATGTCGAGCGCGCGCGCAAGGATGTTCGTTGCGCCTCCGGGCAGCACGCCGAGCGCGGTCTCGGTGCCGACGAGCCCGTTCAGCGCCTCGTTGATCGTCCCGTCGCCGGAGAACACGACGACGAGGTCGATGCCGTCCGCGGCGGCGTCGGCGGCCATCTCGGTCGCGTGCCCGCGTTCGACCGTCTCGAGCACCTCGAGCTTGAAGTCAGCGGACAGCGCCTTCTCGATCACCGCCAGCGTCGGGCGCGAAACGGTGCGCGCCACCGGATTGACGACGAGAAGGACACGACCGAATCGCTGCGCCACGACCTGCGGAGTATCCCAGGAGGGGGCGGGCGAACCGTGCTCGCGGGGGCTCAGCCGCCGGACACCGGTGGGAGGATCGCGACCTCCTCGCCGCCGGCGAGCCGATGATCGGCAGAGGCACGCTCGCCGTCCACGACGATCGAACCGGCCCGCGCCACCCTGGCGAATCGGTCGCCGTATCGCACACACAGGTCGTCGAGCACCTCGCCCGCGGTGGCGCCGGAGGCGTCGACCTCGGAGGCACCCGCGAGATCGCGGAGCGCGGCGAACAGTCGGATCTTCACGGACGTCATCGCAGCTCAAGGGTACTGCCGACCACCGGCCCGCTGGTACCCTGGCCCAGGTCGTGGCCCTCGTCGCGCTCCTCACCGATCGATCCCCCTTGCTGGTCCTGCCCGCGCTCGCCGATGCGGCAATCGACGTGAAGGTCGAGCACCTCTCGGTCGCGCTGATCGACCACGTCCTCGCGTTCGCGCCGGAGCTCGTGTTGGTCGACGCCGCCGAGAACGCGGGCCAGGGGTACGCGGTGCTCCGCGCGCTTCGGGACCGCGATCCGGTCGCCCCGGTCGTCGGCGTCCTCGAACGCGGCGATCTCGACCGGTTCGCGTGGGAGGAGGTCGCGGACGAGATCCTCTTCACGGGCGCCCCGGCGGCCGAGATCCGCGTGCGCATCGCGATGCTGCGCCGCCGGCACTCGGGGGGCGGCGACGGCTCGACGATCCGGCTCGGCCCGATGACGCTCGACGCCGACACATACCGCGTGACGGTGGCCGGGAGACCACTGGATCTCACCTTCAAGGAGTTCGAGGTGCTGCGGTTCCTGGCGGCGCACGCCGGGCGCGTGTTCACCCGCCCGACACTGCTTCGCGAGGTGTGGGGCTACGACTTCTACGGGGGCACCCGAACGGTCGACGTCCACGTCCGGCGCCTCCGAGCGAAGCTCGGTCCCGAGCACGAGGACCTCATCGAGACCGTCCGGGGGGTCGGCTACCGGGCCGCGGAGGCGTGAGCGTCCGGAGAGGAACTACGCGGGGCCGAGCTCGGGCGCGACGTATGCCAGGCCGTTCCAGAACGCCTCGATCCGGCGCGTGAACCAGCCGCGCACCTCCAGGTGGAGCTCCTGTGGAGGGCGCACGTTCGGCGGCAGGAAAACGATGATCCCGTCGCCCGCGTCGAACCGCTGGAAGTCGAGCGCCTCGGTTCCCGGCGGCTCGGTCGAGGCGACCAGCGTGCGGATCGCCCCGCGGATGTTCGCCGCGCGGCGGATCCGGACGAACAGGAGGCCGCCGCGGTCGCGAAGCAGTCGGCGCGCCTCCGGTGATGCGAGCACCCTCATGGGTTTGTGTATCGGGCCGGGAGGGAGATTCCTACAGCCTCCGAGGAGATTCCCGTCGGGCGGATCCGGGAAACGAACCGGCCGGGCGCGGGCGACCGCCCCGCAGCGGGCGTCGTAACGAACAATTAACGAGAGCGGAACCGCGTCCACGGGGTCGCGGCGTACGGTGGGTCGTCGCCCACCGTCGACGGGCGGCGGAAGGGGGAAGACGCGGTGGCTGCAACGCCTAAGGACGTCATGCAGCTGGCCCGAGACTCCGGAGCGCAGATCGTCGACCTGCGATTCTCGGACCTCCCGGGCCTGATGCAGCATTTCTCGGTCCCGGTCTCCGAGCTGACCGAGGACAGCTTCACCGACGGGCTCGGCTTCGACGGCTCGTCGATCCGAGGGTTCCAGGAGATCCAGGAGTCGGACATGCTCCTCGTGCCCGACGCCTCGACCGCCTACCTCGATCCGTTCACGCAGCATCCGACGCTGAACCTGCACTGCTTCGTGAAGGACCCGGTGACGGGCGAGATGTACTCCCGCGACCCGCGGTTCATCGCGCGTAAGGCCGAGCTGTACCTCAAGCAGACCGGCATCGCCGACACGTCGTTCTGGGGACCCGAATGCGAGTTCTACATCTTCGACTCCATCCGGTTCGACCAGAACGCGCACGAGGGGTACTACGCGATCGACGCGGTCGCCGGCATCTGGAACTCAGGGGCCGAGGAGGGCGGCCACAACCTCGGCTACAAGCCCCGCTACAAGGAGGGCTACTTCCCGGTCCCACCCACCGACCACTACCAGGACCTGCGCTCGGCCATGGTGCTGCGGATGATCGAGGCCGGCATCGGTGTCGA
>DATAEU010000122.1:0-17547 GCA_036257835.1 Actinomycetota bacterium
CTGCGACGGCCCCTCGCCCTGCGCCTTGGACGTGAGGACCTCGACGGTGTCCCCCGTGCGGAGCTCGTAGTCGAGCGGCACGAGCTTGCCGCTGATCTTGGCGCCGATCGTGCGGTGGCCGACCTCGGTGTGGATCGCGTACGCGAAGTCGACCGGCGTTGCGCCGGCAGGCAGGTTGAACACGTCGCCCTTCGGCGTGAACACAAAGACCTGCCCGCCATACAGGTCGATCTTCAACCCCTCCATGAATTCCCGCGGGTCGGCCATGTCCTTGAGCCACTCGAGCATCTGGCCGAGCCACGCGAGGTCGGCGGCCTCGCGCGCTTTCTTGCCGTCGCGCGACTCCTTGTAGCGCCAATGCGCGGCGATCCCGAACTCCGCGGTGCGGTGCATCTCCTTGGTTCGGATCTGCACCTCGATCGGGCGGCCCTGTGGTCCGACGACGGTCGTGTGCAGCGACTGGTACATGTTGGACTTGGGCATCGCCACGTAGTCCTTGAAGCGTCCCGGGACGGGCTTCCAGAGCGAATGGATGGCGCCGAGCGCGCCGTAGCAGTCGCGGATCGAGTCGACGAGGACGCGGAGGCCGGCGAGGTCGTAGATCTCGTTGAACTCCTTGCCGCCGACGACCATCTTCTCGTAGATCGAATACAGGTGCTTCGGCCGGCCGTCGACCTCGGCCTTGACGCCCGCCTCTCGCAGGCGGGTGCGCGCTGCGTGCAGGACACCGTCGATGTACTGCTGGCGCTCGCCGCGGCGCTTCTCGACCAGGCTGGCGATCTCGTGGTACGGACCAGAATGCAGCGTCTTGAACGACAGGTCCTCCAGCTCCCACTTGACCTGCTGGACGCCGAGCCGGTGCGCGAGCGGCGCGTAGATCTCGAGCGTCTCGGTCGCGTTGGCCCGCTGCTTGTTGGGCGCCAGCGCCGACAGCGTGCGCATGTTGTGCAGGCGATCGGCGAGCTTGATCAGCAGGACGCGGATGTCGCCCGCCATCGCGACGATCATCTTGCGGACGTTCTCGGCCTGCTCGTGCTCGCGGGTCTTGAACCCGATCGTCTCGATCTTGGTCAGGCCGTCGACGATGCGTACGACCTCGGGCCCGAACCCGGCGTCGAGCTCCTCGAGCGTGACCGGCGTGTCCTCGACGGTGTCGTGCAGGAGCGCGGCGACCAACGACGTGGTATCGAGCCCGAGCTGCGCCACGATCGTCGCGACGGCCAGCGGGTGCTCGATGAACGGCTCGCCCGAGAGCCGAAGCTGCCCCTCGTGCGCCGCCTCGGCGAAGAAGTACGCGCGGCGGATCAGACCGAGGTCGGCCTTGGGGTTGTAGGCCTTGACCGCGCGCAGGAGGGCCTCGAGCCCCTCCGGCGTCGCGTCGGACTCGGCAGAGCGAAGGCGCGACAGCAGACCGCCGCGCTTCTCGGTCTTGAGCTGTTCCTTCTGCGGACTTGGGCTGTCCACGACGCGCCTCACCTTCTAGGGGGGACTACCGCTCGCGCTCCGCGCTCGCTGCTTGAGTCCCCCCGAGGGACAACGCCAGTGTAGACCCGCTCAGTAGTCGAGAAGCGTGAAGAGGTCGTAGCCCTCGAGCCGGTCGCGGCCGTTCAGGAAGCCGAGCTCGATGAGGAACGCCAGCCCGACGACCTTGCCGCCGATGCGCTCGACCAGGTCGGCCGTCGCCTGGGCGGTGCCGCCGGTCGCGAGGACGTCGTCGACGATCAGGACGCGCTCCCCCGGCTGCACGGCGTCGGTGTGAACCTCGAGCGTGGCGGTGCCGTACTCGAGCGAGTACTCAGCGGTTTCGGTCTGCCACGGGAGCTTGTCCTTCTTCCGCACCGGCACGAAGCCCGCGCCGAAGTGATACGCGACCGGCGAGGCGATGATGAATCCCCGTGCCTCGATCCCGACGACCTTGTCGACGCTCCCGCGGCCGAAGTGGACGACCACGAGGTCGATTACGGTCGAGAACGCAACCGGATCCGCCAGGAGCGGCGTGATGTCCTTGAACAGGACGCCCTCCTGCGGGAAGTCCGGGACGTCGCGGATCAACGACCGGATCTGCCCGAGCTCCATCCATTACCTCCGCTTGCGTTTGGCCGGTGGCTTCCTCTTGCCCTTGGCCCTCGGACGTGCGGGCTGGCCGCTCCGAGCCGTGGTCCGCGTGGCCGCCGCCGCACCGACCCGTGCGGGCACGGCCGCGTCGCCATTGCCGGTGTCGGCGTCGAGCTGCCCGGGGGTCGGGACCGCGCGGAGCGGACGTGCGCCGGCGCCGCGCGGCGGCCGGGCGCGGAGCTGTTGGTAGCGCGGCTCGCGCTCCTTGAGGACGGAGAGCAGGGGGGCGGCGACGAAGATCGACGAGTAGGCACCCGTCGTCACGCCGATCATCATCGCGAATGCGAAGTCCTTCAGGGTCGAGCCGCCGAACAACAGCAGCGACAGGATCGGGAAGAGCACGACCAGCGACGTGTTCACCGAGCGCATGAAAACCTGGTTCAGCGAGTGGTTCACCACGCCCCCGTACGTGTCCTTCGCGAGCATCGCCGGCGACTCCGTGTTCTCCTGGATCTTGTCGTAGATGACCACGGTGTCGTAGAGCGAGAACCCGAGGATGGTGAGGATCGCGATGACGGTCGCCGGCGAGACCTCGCGCCCGACCAGCGCGTAGATGCCGGCCGTGATGATGACGTCGTGCAGCATCGCGACCTGCGCGCCGATGGCCATCTTCCACTCGAAGCGGAACGCGATGTAAACCGTGATGGCGAGCAGGACGACGATCAGCCCTTCGAGGGCCTTGCGCGAGATCTCGCCACCCCACGTCGGACCCACGTCCGTCCGGTTGATGTCGTCGGGCGTCACGTGCGCCTGCCGTGCCAGCTGGTTGATCAACTGCGTGCGCTGGGTCTCAGTGAGCTCGGTGAGGCTGCGCGTTCGGATCGAGATCTGGTTCCCTCCGACCAGCTGCACCTCGGAGTCGTTCAGGTGGAACGGCGCGCCCGTCAAGATGGACGATACCTGCTCGGCGGTCACGTGCGCGTCGTCCGGGTAGGTGATCTGCGAGCCGCCCTCGAAGTCGATCGACAGGTTGAGGCCGCGGAAGAGCAGCCCGGCGAGCGACAGCAGGATCACGCTCCCCGAGAGCAAGAACCACCACTTGCGGTGCTCGATCAGCCGGAACCGCGGTTCGCGGTGCCCGCGGAAGACGGCGACGGCCTCGCGCACGTTCACTTCGACCCTCCCGCGATGGCCGGCCGCATCTCACCCGGGAGCGGCTCGGCCGCCACGCCGCTGGTCAGGCCGAAGCCGTGCATGTTGACCAACCGCTCGTTCCGAGCGATCAGGAACACGGTCGGCCGCTTGAAGAAGTACACGACGAACAGGTCGAGCAGCGTCGCGACACCCAGCGTCAGCGCGAACCCGCGGACGGAACTGATCGCCGTCAGGTACAGGACGACGGCCGCGAGACCGGTGATCACGTCGGCCGCCACGATCGTCTTATACGCACGCTTGAACGCCGGCTGCACCGCCGCCCGCGGGGTCTTGCCGTGACGGACCTCGTCCTTCAATCGTTCGAAGAACACGATGTACGAGTCGGCGGTCACGCCGAGCGAGATCACCAGACCGGCGATTCCTGCGAGCGTGAGGCTGTACCCGACGGTTCGGCCGGCGATCGACACGAGTGCGATGGCGAGGATCGCCCAGATCGTCATGCCGGCCCACGCGACCAGACCCAGGAGCCGGTAATAGAAGAGGAGGTAGATGGCCAGCAAGATCAGGCCGGCGATGCCCGCGACGAGGCCCTGGTGCAGCGACTCCTTGCCGAGCGTGGGGCTGACCGTCTGCACCTGCTCCTTCTTGAGGTTGACGGGCAGCGCGCCGGCGTTCAGCTGGGTCGCGAGGTCCTGCGCGCGCGCCTTGGTGAACGAGCCCTGGATCACGCCGTTGCCGTTCGGGATGGCCTCGTTCACCACCGGCGCGGAGATGACGCGGTTGTCGACGACGATCGCGAGGTTCTTGCCGACCATCTGCGACGTCACGTCGCTCAACGTCTTGGCGCCCGAACTCGTCATCTGGAAGTCGATCTCCCACCCGGTGGCGACGCTGCTGCTGCCGCCGCTGTTGTAGACGGCGGTCGCCTTCTTGATCTCGTCACCGGTGATGAGCACGGGCCCGAGCTGGTACTTGGTCGAGCTCAGATTGCCGGCGCCGTACACGACGATCGGCTTCTTGGCGAGCGCCTGGAAGCTGCACGCCGGCGTCGAACGCTCCTCTGGCGTCCCGCAGGTCACCGGCGTCGCCTCGTAGTTGGGATCGCTCGGCGTGAGCGTCCCCGTCACCTGGCGCTGCTCGAGGCGCGCCGTCGTGCCGATGACCTGGAGCAGTCGCTCCTGGCCGGTGGCCTGGAGCTGCTCGGTCGCCTGGTCGCGGGTGAGGAAGCAGCCGAGGGCCGTGCCGGCCGAGCTGACCACGCAGTAGTTGGTCGTCTGATGGAAGACCGTCAGGTCGGACAGGAGCTTCTGGGCCTGCGCCTGTTCGGGGAAGCACGCGTCGCCGGTGCTGCTGCTGATGCTCTTGCCCGGCGCGGAGTACACGCAGTAGGTGTTGGTCGTTACGTCCAGTCTGATGCCCGACTTCGCCTGTGTAGCAGCCTCCTTGGAGTCGAAGCAGGGCGCCGTCTGCAGCTGGGTGCCGTTCAGGCAATAGGAGCCGTTCTTGGTCGTTCCCGTCGCCGGCGCCGGCGAGGCCTTCGACGCCGGCACGACCGTGATCTTCGAGAGCACGGTGTTCGCGTCCTTCCGGCTGCCGAAGCACGGGCCCGTCGATGTCGTCCCGGGCGAGGGCGACGGCGCCGGGGACGCGCCACCGGTCGTCGTGCCCGAGTAGATGTCGCCCGTCAGGCAGAAGGTCTGCGCACCGGGCGCCACCGCAAGCTTCTGTAGGGCGGTGTCCGCGGCGTCCTTGCCGGTGTAGGTGCCGTACGGAACGTCCTTCTGATCGACGATCCGGTACCGATCGATCGGCCGCTGCTGGATCGTGCCACGTGCGAGACCCGGCAGCTGGACCTCGATGTTGGTGCCGGAGAGATAGAGCAGCGGCTCGCCCACGCCGAACGCGTCGACGCGCCGGCGGATGTTCTCGAGGGCTCGCTCCATCACGTCGTGCGGCGTGCTGGGCGGCGCCGACAGGATCACCGAGACCCCGCCCTCCAGGTCGAGACCGAGGACCGGACGGGTCCCGGTGACGAACGCGGCGATCGAGGCGACGACCAGCGCACCGACAAAGATGATCGAGATCCACAGGTTGCGGGTCGCGCGCTTCACGCCAGCTCGGCTCCGTTGATGGTGAGTTTGAAACGACAGTCGAGGACCTCGGCGGCCCTGCGGCACATCTGCATGCGGCCGAGGAAGATCTCGAAGTACTCCATGACCTGCGAGATCTCGGTGTCGATCGTGAGCTCGAGGGTCACGGTCTTCGCCGCCGAGTCTACCCGGAGGAAGGACTGTTCGGCCGCGAAGTTGACGCGGTCGTGGATGTCGAACTGGATCTGGCCGGACTTCCGCACACGGCTGCGATGGACGTCGGACTTGTCGGCCAGGATCACCGCCGCGGCGGGCGGCGAGACGGCGGCACCGTTCGGCTCCTCGTGGTTGGCGATGGCGGCCACGATCGTCGCCAGGTCCGGGCCGGGAACGTCTCCCTTCAGGGCGTCGTAGACGAGCACCGCGCCGGTCTGGCCGTGCACCTCGCGGGACACCATGTTGCCGACGTCGTGCAGATAGCCGGCCACCGACCCCAGGTTCGCCGTGTGCTCGTCGAACCCGGCGCGCGTGAGGACGTTGTACGCGATCCGCGCGGTGAGATTGGCGTGCCGGAACCCGTGCTCGGTGTACCCCAGCGCCTCCATGACGCGGTCGGCCGCGGCGATGAACGAGGACAGCTCCTCGTTGTGCTGCACCAGGTCGAGGGTGATGCTCGGCTCGGCGGGCGCCGGTGTCACCGGTTTCGGGGCGGGCTCGACGACGGTTCCGGCGGCGGGCTCGGTCGAGCGCTTCACGGCCGGTGTTCGGCCTCCTCGCCCGGCGTCTCGTCCTCGGCGTCCGCGTCGTCGCCGTCGTCCTCGTCCTCGTCCTCGGTCAGGCGCTGGGTGACGGCGCGCCGGACCATCCGGATCCGCGTGCCGGGCGCGACCTCGACCAGGATGGTGTCGTCCTCCTCGTCGATCTCGGCGATCGTGCCGTACATGCCGCCAGCCGTGAGGACCTCGTCACCGACCTCGAGCGCGTTCAACAGCTGCTGCTGCCGAGCGCGCTGCTGCCGCTGGGGTCGCATGAGGAAGAAGTAGAAGAAGACGCCCATCAGGACGAGCAGGAAGACCAGGCTGAGCCCGCCGCCGCTCTGTTGCGACGAGGCGGCCGCGAGGAAGGAGAGCGTGGTCACGTCGGAAACCTTTCGTGCGGAACGAACGAGGCAGCATACAAGCCCCGCGGTACGGACGCCGGCGGCGCTCGAAGCGCTCGGCCGGCTCGCGCCGGCGGGACCTCACCCGAGTGGCAGGACGCCCTCCGCCGTAACGCCGAGGTGCCGGAATGCGCGCCCCGTGGCCACGCGACCCCGCGGCGTCCGGCTGAGGAACCCCAGCTGGAGCAGGTACGGCTCGTACACGTCCTCGATCGTGTCGGTCTCCTCGCCCACGGACGCGGCGAGCGTCGACAGACCCACCGGTCCCCCGCCGAATCGCTGCACGATCGCGCCGAGGATCGCGAGGTCGACCTTGTCCAGACCCTCCTCGTCCACCTCGAACAGCTCGAGCCCGCTCCGGGCCACGCCGGCCGAGATGCGACCGTCGTGGCGGACCTCGGCGAAGTCGCGGACCCGGCGCAGCAGTCGGTTGGCGACGCGCGGGGTGCCGCGCGAGCGGCGCGCGATCTCCTCGGCGCCTCGAGTCTCCACCTTGACGTCGAGGATGCCGGCCGAGCGCCGGACGATGCGGGTGAGGTCGGTGCGCGAGTAGTAGTCGAGCCGCGGGGAGAAGCCGAACCGCTCGCGCAGTGGCAGCGTGATGCGGCCGGGCCGCGTCGTCGCTCCGACGAGCGTGAACCGCGGCAGGTCCAAGCGGATGCTCCGCGCGCTCGGCCCCTTGCCGAGCACGACGTCGAGCTTGAAGTCCTCCAGCGCCGGATACAGGACCTCCTCGACGGCGCGCGGCATCCGGTGGATCTCGTCCACGAACAGGATGTCTCCCTCCTCGAGGTTCGTGAGGATCGCGGCGAGGTCGCCCGGCCGATCGAGTGCCGGACCGCTGGTCGGCTGGAAGCCGACCTCGAGCTCGTTGGCGACGATCGACGCGAGCGTCGTCTTGCCGAGCCCCGGCGGCCCCGAGAACAGGAGATGGTCGACCGGCTCGCCGCGCGCCTTTGCCCCGTCGATCAGCAGCGCCAGCTGTTCCTTCACGCGCTCCTGTCCAACGAACTCGTCGAGCGAGCGAGGCCGCAACGCGGCGTCGAACGCGAGCTCGTCGCCGGCGATCTCGGGCTCGACGAGGCGGTCGGCGGCCGCCCGATCCTCGCGCGCGTCGTCGCCCGACATCGCGGCCACCCTATCCCCGGTTGCTCCGGGGGCGGCCGCTCGCGCGTTCGCGCTCGCTCCTTGAGCCCCCGGGCCCCACGCCCACATGCTGCAGCGCCTCGCGCAACAGGTCCTCGACCGGACGGCCGCCGTCTGCCGTGAGCGCGCCCACCGCGTCGCTCGCCTCCTGCGGCGACAGCCCGAGCGCGAGCAGCGCCTCGCGCACGTCGACCAGCGGGCCCTCGAGCACGACGACGTCCCCGCCGAGCTTGTCCTTGAGATCGAGCACGACCCGCTGCGCCACCTTCTTCCCGACGCCGGGCACCACCGTGAGCGCGGCGACGTCGCCCGAGACGACGGCACGCCGGAGCGCATCCGGGGCGAGCGCGGACAGGAACGCGAGCGCGACCTTCGGACCGATCCCGTTCACCGTGACGAGAAGATCGAACAATGAGCGCTCGTCCGGCGAGGCGAACCCGAAGAGCAGCATCGCGTCGTCGCGGACGTGCATACGCGTGAACAGCCGAGCCGGACGCCCGACGGCCGGGAGCTTTGCGGCCGTCGAGACCGGGACCGCGACCTCGTAACCGACGCCGCCGACATCGACGACGACGCGGTCGGCCGCCTTCTCGGCGACGGTGCCGTCGAGGGACGCGATCACCGGGCGCCCGCTCCCCTCGCGGCCCGGCGAAGCGCCGACTGCTGCAGGTGGCATAGCGCGACGGCGACCGCGTCGGCCGCGTCGGTCTGCGCCGGCACGCCGTCGACCCTCAGCACGCGCATCAACGCGGTGCGGACCTGCCCCTTGTCCGCGTTGCCGATGCCGGTGGTCGCCATCTTGACCTCGAGCGGCGCGTACTCGTCGACGGGGATCCCCGCCTCCGCGGCCGCGAGCATGATGACGCCGGTCGCGCGGGCGACCGAGAGCGCGCTGGTGCGGTTCTGCCCCCACATCACGCGCTCGAGCGCGAGCGCCGCTGGCCGGTGCGCGGCGATCGCGCCTCGGACGGCCTGCGAGATCCGGCGGAGGCGCTCGGCCTCGGCGACGGTGGCGTCCGTTCGAACGGTCTCCGACCAGACGACGCTCATGCGGGGCCGTCTCTTCGCGACGACGGCGAGCCCGACCGAGGCGACCCCCGGGTCGACGCCGAGCACGACGGAATCGAACACGTGTTCACTCTAGGTCCGGGCCCGAACCGGGGCAATCACCCTCGAGGTCGGTGTCCCGACTACGCCATCTCCGCGAGGACCGCATCCGAGATGTCGAAGTTGGCGTAGACGTTCTGGACGTCGTCGAGGTCCTCGAGCGCCTCGAGCAGCGCCAGCACCTGTTTGGCCTGGCCGCCCTCGACCGGCACGGTGCTCTGCGGGAGCATCGTCAGCTCGGCGGAGAGCATCGGGATGCCCGCTGCGCCGATCGCGTCGCGCACCTGGACCAGCGACGTGGGGTCGGTGCGGATCTCCCACGTGCTCTCCGCGTCGGCGAGATCCTCGGCCCCCGCCTCGAGCGCGATCTCCAGCAGCTTGTCGTCGTCCGGCGCGGCGGTCTTCTCGATCTGCACGACGCCCCTGCGTTGGAACATCCACGCGGTGCTGCCGGTCTCGCCGAGGTTCCCGCCGTTGCGGGTGAACGCGTGGCGGACCTCCTGCGCCGTCCGGTTGCGGTTGTCCGTCAGGCACTCGACGAACATCGCGACGCCGCCCGGGCCGTAGCCCTCGTACGCGACCTCCTCGTACCGCGCGCCGCCCTCGAGCTCGCCCGTCCCGCGCTTGATCGCGCGCTCGATGTTCTCGTTGGGGACCGAGGCGTCCTTGGCCTTCTCGACGGCCGACGCGAGCGTCATGTTGCCGTCGACGCTGCCGCCGCCCTCGCGCGCGGCGACCTCGACCGCGCGGAGGAGCTTCGCGAACATGTTGCTCCGCTTGGCGTCCGCCGCGCCCTTCTTGCGCTTGATCGTGCTCCACTTGGAATGGCCCGACATCGCCTAGCGATCCACTCCCTCAGAGCACTCCTTCGTGCCACTTCCTCGGGCTCTCCCTCGGGCACTCCCTCAGGCCATTTCCCTCAGGCCATTTCCCTCAGGCCTTGTCTAACACGTATCGATGCAGCGCACCCTCGCGAACGAGCTCCGGATGGAACGACGCGACGACGAGGTTGGCCTCCTCGAGCACCACCGGATGTCCCTCGTGCTCGGCGATCACGCGGACGCGGTCGCCGACGTCCTCCACCACCGGCGCGCGGATGAACACCGCGCGCACCGACCCCTCCACGCCCTCGACGTCCAAGTCCGCCTCGAACGAGTCGATCTGCCGCCCGTACGCGTTCCGCCGGACGCCGATATCGACGAGCGCGAGCAACGGCTCGCCGCCCTCGACACGCGCCGCCATCACGATCATGCCGGCGCACGTGCCGAGCATCGGCATGCCGGCGCGCGCGCGCTCGACGATCGGCTCGACGAGACCTGCGGACCGGGCGAGCTTCGAGATGGTGGTCGACTCGCCGCCGGGGATCATCAAGGCGTCGACGCCGGCGAAGTCCTCGGGGGTCCGGACCTCGATCGGGGTCGCGCCGAGATCCGTGAGAACCGCCTCGTGCTCGCGGAAGTCACCCTGCAGGGCGAGGACGCCGGCCTTCATCCCGCGGCTCTCTCCCCTCGCCCTCTCCGGTTCTCTGTTCGGTCGCTCTCTTTGGGGACCTACCAGCCGCGAACCTGGAGCAGGTTCTCCTCGCCGAGCTCCTTGATGTCGATTCCCGGCATCGGCTCGCCGAGCCCCCGCGAGACCTTGGCCAGCGCGTCCGGGTCCTGGTAATGCGTCGTCGCCTCGACGATGGCGCGCGCCCGCGTCGCCGGGTCCTCGGACTTGAAGATGCCCGATCCGACGAACACGCCGTCGACGCCGAGCTGCATCATCAGCGCCGCGTCGGCAGGCGTGGCGAGACCGCCGGCGGCGAAGTTCACGACCGGGAGCCGGCCCTGCTGGGCAACCATCCGGACCAGCTCGACGGGGGCAGCGTGCTCCTTGGCCGCCGCGACGAACTGCTCGGGCCGCATGCCGCGGAGCGCCGCCGTCTCCTCGAGGATCGTCCGCTGGTGGCGGACGGCCTCGACGACGTTGCCGGTGCCCGCCTCGCCTTTGGTGCGGATCATCGCGGCGCCCTCGGCGATCCGCCGGAGCGCCTCGCCGAGGTTCCGCGCGCCGCAGACGAACGGCACGGTGAACGCCCACTTGTCGATGTGGTACTCCTCGTCGGCCGGCGTCAGCACCTCGCTCTCGTCGACGTAGTCGACGCCGAGCGCCTGCAGGATCTGGGCCTCGACGAAGTGGCCGATCCGCGCCTTGGCCATCACGGGGACCGAGACGGCCTGCATGATCTCCTCGACCTTGGTGGCATCCGCCATGCGCGCGACGCCGCCCTCCCTGCGGATGTCGGCCGGGACCCGCTCGAGCGCCATGACCGCTACCGCGCCCGCGTCCTCCGCGATCTTGGCCTGCTCCGCGGTCGTGACGTCCATGATGACGCCGCCCTTGAGCATCTCGGCCAGCCCGGACTTCACGCGGAAGGTGCCGGTCTCGCGCTCCACGATCGTCCCCTCCTTCAGCACGTGACGGTCACGACGTACGCGAACCGCTGCTTGTGATGGCAGTGTACCGCCGGGCGCCTGCCCGGCAGAGCGGAGCGCCCTTCGGCGGCCCACTACATCTCCTCGAGACGCCTGATGCGCTCGGCGATCGGCGGGTGGGTCGAGAAGAGGCGCTCGAGCGAGGTGGTCCCGTCGCCGGGCACGCGCGAGGGCTGCTCGAGCCACAGGTGCGCGGTCGCGTTGTTCGCGGAACGCATGGCGTGCGGCGCCGCCTGGATCTTGCGGAGCGCGCCGGCGAGACCGGGCGGATAGCGGGTGAGCATCGCCCCCTGTGCGTCGGCGAGGTACTCACGCTCGCGCGAGACGGCCATCTTGATGATCTGGCCCGCGATCGGCGCGAGGATCACGAGAACGAACCCGATCGCGAAGATCAACGCCTCGGCTCCCCCGCCGCCCGAGTCGTTCCCGCGGCGCCCGCGGAAGCCGCCCCACCACCAGCTGCGCATGAAGAACTCGGAGAGGAGGACCACCGCGCCGACGAGCGTGGCGACGATGGTCCCCAGCAGGATGTCGCGGTCGACGACGTGCGAGAGCTCGTGCCCGACCACGCCCTCGAGCTCGACCCGATTCATCATATCGAGCAGCCCGCGCGGGACGGCGACCGAGGAGTGCGCCGGGTCGCGCCCGGTTGCGAACGCGTTCGGCGCCTGCTCGGGCACGACGTAGACGCGCGGCTTCGGGATGCCGGCGGCGATCGCGAGCCCCTCGACGATGTTGTGCAGCCGCGGCTCCTGCTCGGGGGTGACCTCCTTCGCACGCGTCGACGCGAGCACGATGCGGTCGCCGTAGTGGTACGAGCCGATCGACATGACGGCGGCGATGATCAGGGCGATCACCGCGCCCACCGGCCCCGTCGCCCAGATGGAGCCGAGCGCGTAGCCGACGGCGCCGAGCAGGATCACCGCCCCGAGGATCAGCAGGATGCTCTTGCGCTTGTTCGCGGCGATCTGTTCGTACACGGTGCGCTAGGAGAGGTCGACCTGGACGGGGCCGCGGGCCGGATCCTCGATGTCGAAGAACTCGCGCGGCATGAAGTGGAACGCGGAGGCGATGAGGTTGGACGGGAACGACTGGATCAACGTGTTCAACCGCATCACCTGGTCGTTGTAGAACTGCCGCGCGTAGGCGATCTTCGACTCGGTCGCGGTGAGCTCCTCCTGCAGCGCGAGGAAGTTCTGGTTGGCCTTCAGCTCAGGGTACGCCTCGGCGACCGCGAGGAGCTGCCGCAGGCCCCGCGTCACCTGGTTCTCCGCCTGGGCCTGATCGCCGACGGACCCGGCCGCCATCCCGCGCGTCCGCGCCTCGGCGACCTGCTCGAACACCTCGCGCTCGTGCGCGGCGTAGCCCTTCACCGTCTCGACGAGGTTCGGGATCAGGTCGTACCGGCGCCGGAGCTGCACGTCGATCTGCGACCACCCGTTGTCGACGCGGTTCCGCAGCGACACGAGACGGTTGAACTGAACGATCCCGATCAACAGGATCAGGACGACGACGCCGAGGACGATCCACACGAGCATCGACACCTATGGTACCGGCGGGTCATCCTGGCGGCTCCTGTCGACGGCGCTCTCGGTCAGAGCACCGAGCGGTAGACGTCCTCGAGCTCGCCCGCCACCACGTCCCATTCGTAGCGCGACGCGACCCGCTCGCGGGCGGCGGCGGCGAGGCGCGCGGTGAGCGACGGATCGTCGAGCAGCCCGGCGACACCCGCCGCGAGCGCGCGGCCGTCGCCGGGCGGGACGAGCAGACCCGTCGAGCCGTCCTCGACGACCTCGTCGTAGCCGGGGATCCGGCTCGCGACGACCGGGAGGCCGGCCGCCATCGGCTCGAGCAGGACGACGCCGAAGCTCTCGCCCCCGAGCGACGGCCCCACGAAGACGTCGCACGCGCGCTCGATCGACGGTAGCTCCCGGTTGGCGACCGCTCCGAGCATCGTGACCCGCTCGCGGAGGTCGGCGGACAGCCGGTCGAGCGCGCTCGCCTGCGCGCCCGCGCCGACGACGATCAGACGCAGGTCGGCGTACGCCGGCGCCAACGCCGCGAACGCATCGACGGCGACCGAGAACCCCTTGCGAGCGTGCAACCGGCCGACGAACAGCATTTTCCGGCCGGGCCCGAGATCGGCCGCCGGCGCGGCCGCGAACGCCGTCCCGTCGATGCCGTTCGGCACGATCCGGTAGTCGCCCGGGACGCGGGCGCGGACGAACGAGGCCGCCCGCTCGGAAACCGCGACCCGTGCGTCGATCCGGCGCGCGACGAGGCGGAGCACCGGCGCGGCCGCGTCGAACAGCCACGACCGGTCCGCGCCGGAGTGGAACGTCGCGACGACCGGCGCCGGCGAGCAGAGCACCGCCCACATCGACGTGTTCGGGACGAGCGGCTCATGCGCGTGCACGACGTCCGGATCGAACCGCCGCAGCGCGGCCCGGATCTCGCCGATCCGCCACGGCCTCGGGTCGATCGGGGCCGTCGAACCGTTGTACGCGATCGCGAGGGGGACGCCGCACACGACCACGCGGCCGTCGTCGATCGGTCGGGAGGACGGGGCAAGCACGAGGACGTCGTGGTCCCGAGCGCGAAGCCACTCCCCGAGCTCGCCGACGTGGACCTGGACGCCGCCGGGGGCCGACCAGTCGTAGGGGCAGACGAGGGCGATCCTCACGCCGGCCAGCCCGGCTGGAACAGGTGCCAGTCGGCGGGGTGCGCCGCGATCACGCGCTCGAAGTGACACGCGAGGACGTTCGCGATCGCCGTCGCGTCCGCCCGTCGGTCGCCCGTGGTCGAAACGTCGACCGGCGGGGAGATCTCGACGTGCCAGCCGTCCGGCGTGGT
Organism: Actinomycetota bacterium; assembly: GCA_036257835.1. Classification (GTDB taxonomy): domain Bacteria; phylum Actinomycetota; class UBA4738; order UBA4738; family HRBIN12; genus DATAEU01. The sequence goes on from DATAEU010000122.1 coordinate 14,043, forward strand.
GTAGAGCGCACACGGAAGGAGCGGCGCGTCGCTGGACAGCGACAGCAGCGCGGGACCCGCCGGGATCCGCCGCCGGGCGCCGAACATCTGGACCTCGATCCCACGGCCGGTGAGGTCGCGATCGGCGACGAGGGCGACGATCCAGTTGTCGGCAAGGAGACCGCCGAGCCGCCGGCCCGTCCCGCCGGCCAGCGGAACGATCCGCATGCCGAGCTCCTCGCGATGCCGCAGGAACAGCTCGAACAGCCGCGGCGGGTGCAGCACCTCCGCGACGGCGGCGATCCGGTATCCGAGCGTCGTGAGCCACCGTCCGGCCGCGTCCCAGTTGCCCATGTGCGGAAGCGCGCAGATCGCGCCCTTCCCGTCCTCGAGCGCGGCGTCGATGTGCTCGAGCCCCCTCGCTGTCGTCCGCCGCATGACCTCGTCGTCGTCGATGGCGCGGACCCGGAAGGTGTCGTACCAGTACCGGGCGTACAGCTCGAACGCCTCGCGCGCGGCGACCCGCGCGACCTCGGCGTCGGGATCCACACCCAGCACCCGCGCCTGGTTCTCGGTCACGGTCGCTCGGATACCCGGCAGGAGCCGGGCGCCGACGTCGCCGGCCATCCGCGCGAGCGGACGTCCGATCCGATCCGGCATGACCCCGCCGAGCGCCTCGGCCGAGCGGTACGTCCAGTAGGCGAGCCGTTCCCTCGGCGTCTCGCGCGCGCGTGGCCGCGACGCGCCGCCGTCGCTCACGCCCGTTCCTCCTTGGCGACCTGGCTGGCGCGGACGAACGCGGCCAGGATCGCGAACACCGCGAGCACCCAGAGCAGCCAGTCCGGCAGGCCGAGCGCGAGCGCGAGCACGATCAACCCGTAGCGGATGCCCCGGGTGACCATGCTCTCCTCGACGCGGTAGTCCAGCGAGTTGCCGCGGGCGCGGACGTAGCTCCCGAGGAAGCTGGCGGCCAGCGCGACGAGCGCGGCAGCGGCCGCCTCCGGCCGGTCCCCGCGCTCGATCCACACGATCGAGCCGAGGACGGCGCCGTCGAAGAGCCGGTCGACGAACGAGTCCAACGTCCGCTCGCGTAGCAGTCGGCCGCCGTGGGCGAGGACGCCGCCGACCATGAGCCCGGCCGCCGCCACCGCCGTCATGAGCGCGCCCAGGTCGAGCCGCCGGTCGAGGATCGCGAGCGCGGCGCCGATCGCCGCGAGGGCCGCGACGAGGGAGGCGGCGAGCGCCGTGCCACGCCGTCTTATCCGCGCCGTCGTGCTCACAGCGGCCACCGCGGCGAGCCTATCAACGCCGGGACCTGCGGCGACGACACCGAGCGGGCGGCGGCGAGCCCGTGGATAGAATGCCGAACCGGGCCCGCGCAGCGCGGTGGCCCGAGCGCCCGGACCGAGCGCGAAGACCGAGCGCCGAGACGAGCGCCGAGACCGAGCGAACGGAGTGGCATGAACACCTACGACGCCGCGAACATCCGGAACGTCCTGTTGGTCGGCCACGGCGGAGCGGGCAAGACGACGCTGCTCGAGTCGATGGTGTTCACCGCCGGCGCGACGACCCGGATGGGCAGCGTCGAGGACGGCAACACCGTCTCCGACTTCGAGCCCGAGGAGGTCAAGAAGGGCATCAGCGTCTCGCTCGCGATGGCACCGGTCGAGTGGAACGGCGTGAAGATCAACGTGCTCGACGCGCCCGGGTACGCCGACTTCATCGGTGACGTCCGCACGGCGATCCAGGCGGTCGACGCGGTGATCCTCGTCGTCTCCGCCGTCGACGGCGTCGAGGTGCAGACCGAGGTGGCGTGGGAGCTCGCCGTCGAGGCTGGTCTCCCCCGCGCCATCGTGATCAACAAGCTCGACCGCGAGCGCGCGTCGTTCGAGCGGACGCTCGAGCAGCTGGTGCAGTCGTTCGGGACGCAAGTGGCGCCGCTCGAGCTGCCGCTCGGGGAGGAGCACGACTTCGAAGGCACCGCGGACCTCCTGCACCGCAAGGCCTACCGGGGCGGTCCGCGGGGCGCCGAGGGCGAGTGGCCCGACGACATCAGCGGCAAGGCCGACCCGTTCCGCGAGAAGCTGATGGAGGCCGTCGCCGAGTCCGACGACACGTTGATCGAGAAGTACCTCGAGCAGGGCGAGCTCTCCGAGGACGAGGTCGTGAACGGCGTGAAGGCGGGGTTCGCGAGCGCGACGATCGCGCCGGTGCTCGTCGCGTCGGCCGCCAAGCCGATCGGCGTCGACCGACTCCTGTCGTTCATCGCCGAGGAGTTCCCGTCGCCGCTCGACCGCGGTCCGATCTCCGTCGTGAAGAAGGACGGCTCCCAGGCGGAGCGGACCTGCGACCCGAAGCAGCCGCTCTGCGCGCTGGTGTTCAAGACGATCTCCGACCCGTACGTCGGGCACATCACGATGTTGCGCGTGTTCTCGGGCACGTTGCGGCCGGACTCGACCGTGTTCAACGCGACGAAGAACACCGAGGAGCGCGTCGGACAGCTGTTCGCGTTACGGGGAAAGGAACACGAGACCGTCTCCGAGGTGCCCGCGGGCGACCTCGCGGCCGTCGCGAAGCTGTCGCACACGACGACCGGCGATACGTTCTCCACCAAGGACGATCCCGTCCAGGTCCGGCCGATCGAGATGCCCGAGCCGCTCCTCGCGTTCGCCATCGAGCCGAAGACCAAGGGCGACGAGGACAAGCTCTCCGTCGCGCTGTCACGACTGCGCGAGGAGGACCCCACCCTTCGCGTCGAGCGATCGGACGAGACGCACGAGACCGTCGTATACGGGATGGGCGAGGCGCACCTCGACGTGACGATCGAGCGGATGAAGCGCAAGTTCGGCGTCGAGGTCTCGACGGCGCCCGCCAAGATCGCCTACCGGGAGACGATCAAGAAGCCCGCCAAGGGGCTCGGCCGGCACGTCAAGCAGACGGGCGGCCACGGCCAGTACGCCATCTGCAACATCGAGGTCGAGCCGCTGCCGCGTGGCACCGGGTTCGAGTACGTCGACAAGATCTTCGGCGGCGCCATCCCCAACCAGTTCATCCCGTCCGTCGAGAAGGGCGTCGTCAAGGCGATGTCGCAGGGCGTGATGTCGGGCAACCCGATGGTCGACATCCGGTGCACCCTGGTCGACGGCAAGTTCCACCCGGTGGACTCCAGCGACATGGCCTTCCAGCTCGCCGGGTCGCTCGCGCTTCGCGATGCGGCGCAGGCGGCCGGGGTCGTCCTGCTCGAGCCGATCGTCGAGGTCGAGGTCATCGCGCCCGAGGACGCAACCGGCGACGTCATGGGCGACCTCAACTCAAAGCGCGCCAAGATCCAGGGGATGGAGTCGGCCGGCGCGGGCAAGCAGCGGATCAAGGCGTCGGTGCCTCAGGCCGAGGTCGCGCGCTATGCGATCGACCTGCGCTCGCTCACCGGCGGCCGCGCGGGGTTCACGATGCGCTTCTCGCACTACGAGGAGGTGCCGTCGCACCTCGCCGACAAGATCATCGCGGCGGCGCAGAAGGCCAAGGA
>DATAEU010000123.1:0-25396 GCA_036257835.1 Actinomycetota bacterium
GGGAGCGTGGAACCGCTACGTGAACGTGCCGCGCGCCGCCAACGGCGGTGGCGGCCGTGCCTCGCTGACGCGCGTCGCTACCGGCGAGCTGGTCCTCGCCGCGGGGCTGTTCGGTCTGACGGGACTGTTGACCGGGCTTCCGCCCGCCGTCACCGCGGCTCCCGAACGCGTGCCGCGCCCGAATGACGTGGTGGTGACCGGCTCGGACTTCGCTACGACGGTGCGCACGAGGCTCGTCATCACGCCCGGCACGGTCGGGTCCAACCGGTTCGATCTCCGCGCGACGGATTACGACACCGGCCGTCCGATCGACGCGGCCCGGGTGACGCTCGAGTTCTCGGCCGTCTCCGATGCGAACCTCGCGCCCTCGACGATGCAGCTGCGGCGCGCCGGTCCGAGGGAATGGACGGGGACCGGGGCGGCGATGTCGGTCGACGACCGGTGGCGGATCGTGGCCACGGTCCAGACGGGGTCCGGCTCGACGCAGGTGACGATGGAGGCATCCCCGCGCGTGCCGACCGGTCGTCTGGCGGTCTCGCGCGCGTCCGGGCAGCCGAGCCTGTACACGACCACCTACGCCGACGGTAGCTCGATCCAGTCCTACGTCGATCCGGGGACGGCCGGGCCGAACCAGCTCCACGCGACCGCGTTCGATCCGCAGGGCACCGAGCTGCCTCTGCACTCGGTGTCGCTGATCGCGATCCCGCCCTCGGGGCCGTCGGTCGCGCTGCAGCCGGAGCCGTTCAGCGCGGGGCACTATGCGGCGAACGTCCCGCTCACCGCGGGGAGGTGGACGTTCGAGATCCGGGCTCTGACACACTCCGGGCAGACGCTGGACGCCCGTTTCACACAGCGGATCGGAGGGACGGGATGACCGCGGTTCCGACGGTGCGGGTCGCCCTGGGCGTCGCCGCGCTCCTCGTGGGCCTCACCGCGTGCTCGTCGAGTGCCGGCGGCTCCCCGACGACGTCCCCGGCGTCGAGCGCGTCCCCGCGGCCGAGCAGCACGGCTAGGCTCACGATCGTGCAGCCGGCCAACGGCAGTGTCGTCCACGGCTCCACGGTCGAGCTGCGCCTTCGCCTTCAAGGCGCGAAGATCGTCCCCGCCACGACCCAGGACATCCGGCCGGATCGGGGGCATATCCACGTGATCCTCGACGGACAACTCATCTCGATGAACTACCAGCTGCAGAACGCCATCCCCGACGTGACGCCCGGCCCGCACCTGCTACAGGCCGAGTTCGTCGCGAGCGATCACGCACCGTTCGACCCGCGCGTGATCGCCGTGACGTCGTTCGAGGTGAAGCCGTGAGCGCGCGAGCGGAGACGATCCGCCCCGGATCGGCGGCCGAGTGCGCGACGGCGGCGGCCGTCGTGGTCCTGGGCTGCGCGCTGCTGATGCTCCGGCTCCAGGTCCTCGGACGGTCGGGGGCGGCGCCGCTGCTCGCGGCGACGTACGTCGCGATCCTCAGCGGTGCGATCCTCGTCCGAGTCCCGGCGGGGCTCGAGGGGCGACCGTCGACCGGCCCGATCATCGCCGCGACGCTGATGGGCGCCGGCGCCGTGGTCGCGGCCGCAACCGTCGCCGGCCCGTCGATCCCGGTGCCGGTTCCGGCGTTGGCCCTGGTCATGAACGCGCTCGCGGCCGTGGGCGAGGAGGCGCTGTTCCGGCGAGCGGCGTTCGGCTGGCTCGCGCGGTTCGGGCCGGTGACGGCCGTGGTCGCGACGGCGGTGCTGTTCGCGCTGGTGCACGTTCCGGTCTACGGAGCGTCGGCCCTGCCGGTCGATCTCGGCGCCGGCCTGCTGTTCGGGTGGCAGCGCGCGGTGAGCGGGACCTGGACCGTCCCCGCGGCGACGCACGTCGTGGCGAACCTCGTGACGGTGCTGCGATGAGGCGTGCGATCGCCATCGTCCTCTCCGTCGCCGCGGTCGTCGCGGCCGGATGCACGAGCTCCTCGTCGCCGGAGCCCATCCGGATCGGCGCGATCTATCCGCTCTCGGGCGCGCAGGGCCCCGGCGGGGTCGACGAGTATCGCGGGGTGCGGCTCGCGGCCCAGCTCGTGAACGACGCCGGCGGCGTCGGCGGGCGGCCCATCGCGCTGGTCCCAATGGACGTCGCGCGCGGCGATGCGGCGCCGGCCGCCGTGGACGAGCTCGACCGGGGCGGGATCCGCTTCGTGGTCGGCAGCTACGGGAGCACGATCTCCGTGCCCGCCGGCGTCGAGGCGCAGCGCCGCGGCATGCTGTTCTGGGAGACCGGCGCCGTCGGGTTCATGGCAAGCGCGACGCCCAGCGACCTCGTGTTCCGGGTCCCGCCGACGGGGCTGTTCCTCGGCGCGCGGGCCATCGCCTTCGTCGCCGATCGTCTCGCCGCCGCGTGGCACCGCGATCCACGCTCGCTCCGGTTCGCGATCGCGTTCGTGAACGACGTCTACGGCCGCTCCGTCGCGCGCGGCGCCGAGGACGAGATCGCGCGGCGCGGACTCGACCTCGTTGGACGGTTCGGGTACGACCCGCGCGTCGCCGACACCCGTCACGTCGTGAAGAAGGTCGCGGCGACGCATCCCGACGTCTTCTTCGTCGCCGCGTACGTGAAGGACGGGATCGAGCTCCGCCGCCAGGTGGTCGCGCAGGGCGTCGACCTGCGGGCGATGATTGGGACGTCGTCGAGCTACTGCATGCCGGCGTTCGGCGCGGCGCTCGGCCGGGACGCGGTCGGCGTGTTCGCCTCGGACAAGCCGGACGAGGTGACGCTCGGGACCGACGGGCTCACGCCGTCGGCCCGCGCGGTGCTGCAGCGCGCGGGGCGCGCGTACCGCGCTCGGTACGGCGCCACGATGAGCGAGGCCGCGCTTGCCGGTTTCGCGGCCGGGTGGGCGCTGTTCCACGACGTCCTGCCGTCGGCATCCAGCCTCACGCCGAGCGCCGTCGCGGCCGCCGCGCGCGCGACCGTTATCCCGATCGGCGGGTTGCCGAACGGCAGCGGGCTCCGGTTCGGCGCCGCCGGGTCGCCGGAGGCCGAGTCGAACCTGCGCGCCATGAGCGTCGTCGAGCAGTGGGGGGGCGACACGGAGCCGGTCGTCGTGTGGCCGAAGCGGTTCGTCGAGCACCCCGTTCGATTGCTCCCGCTCGGTCCATGACGCGGCGCACGACGGTTGCCGTCTCCGGCGGCGCCGTGGTCGCCCTGTACCTGGCGGGCGCCCTCGTCTCGGCGCACCTCTCGCCGTTTGCTCGGCGGCCGCTGCTCGACGGGACCCTTCCCGTCGCCCCGTACCGATGGGCGAGCCCTCCGTCGAGCCTCGCGAGTACCAACAAGCCCCCGACGCCGGGGCGGTTCACGCTGCCCTTCTCGGGCAGCGGCCTCCGCGGCGGCGCGTTCGCGACACCGGACGTGCAGGTCACCCTCATCGTGCCGAGCGACGCGTTCGCGCCCCGGCCGGGCCAGCGCGCGATCGAGCTGACCGTCGATCCCCTCGCGCCGCAGTCCGTCGGGCAGCCCCCCCGGTCGCTCGTGATCCTCGGCAACGTCGTCCGCATCCGGGCGACGTATCAGCCGAGTGGCGATCCGGCGAGTCCGAAGAAAGCGATCGAGGTGGTCCTCATCTACCCGTTCGTGGTGACGGACTCCGGCCAACACGTCCTGCTCGTGTCGCCGAACGGGAAGTCGTGGAAAACGGCCAAGGCGACCGATCACCCCGGGTCCGCGCAGCTCATCGGTTCGGCGCGGACGCTGGGCGACGTGGCAGCAGCCGGGACCCGCCTCGCCCGGGTGAGCCCCTCATCCGCCGCGTCCGGGCCGTCGAGCGCCGGCACCGTCGTCTTCATCGCGATCGGCGCAGTGCTCGTCCTGTTCCTCCTCGTCCTGGTCTTCCGCCGGGGCGGGGAGGCTCGGCGGAGGTGAGGAGCGGCCGCGTCCGAACGCCCTCGGCGCCGGTCGCCGCGTTCTCCGTCGCGGCCTACCTTCGATGGCGTGGCCAACGCGTGCTACCGTGACCGGCCCATGTCGCATCGGCGCAACCTCCTTATGGCCGGAACCGCGATCGGGCTCGCATTGGTCGTCGGGTCGTCCGTCGTGACGGTCGGGCAGAGAGCCGTCGTCCCGGTCCGCGTCGTTTCGTCGTCGTTCGATGCGGAGCGCGCGAAGTTCCCGTGGACGTCGCACGCCGCCCGGTTCGCGGCGGGCCGCGTCGTCGTCGTGTGGCGCCGGGGCGTCGACCGGCTGCAGATGCGCGACGTCGCGGCTCGGATCGACGCCGCCCGGCTCCGCCCGACCCCCCGGCTCGGCGTCGATGTCATGCGCGTCCGTGGCGGCGCGAGCGTCGCCGCGACCGTGCGGTCGTTGCGTTCGTCACCGCTGGTGAGATTCGCCGAGCCCGACCGGATCGCGACGGCGGCGGCCGTCGTCACGCCCACCGACCCGTTCTTCCCGGACCAGTGGTACCTCGACAACGTCGGCCAGTCGCACCCGGTCACCGATCAGGGCGCGGGTCCCGGGCAGAGCCGCGCAGGAACGCCCGACGCCGATGTCGACGCGCCGGAGGCCTGGGGTGCGCAGACGCTGCGCGGCGAGGTGATCGAGGCCGTGATCGACACGGGCGTCGACATCCACCATCCCGACCTCGCCGGCCGGCTCTGGTCTGGGGTCGGGTACGACTTCGTCGCCGACGACACCGACCCGAGCCCCGAGGCGGGATCGTTCGACAACGCGCACGGCACTCATGTGGCGGGGATCATCGCCGCCGAGCAGAGCAACGGGGTCGGCATCACCGGCGTGTGTCCGAGCTGCCGCATCATGGCCCTCAAGATCGGGACGGCCAACCGCTTGACCCTCGGCAACGAGCTGAAGGCCGTCCAGTTCGCGATCGACAACGGCGCCAAGGTGATCAACCTCAGCTTCGGTTCGCCCGTGTGGTCCGAGGCCGAACGCGCCGCCCTCGCCGCCGCCGGTCGCGCCGGCATCCTCGTCGTCGCTGCCGCCGGCAACTCGAGCGCCGACAACGACATCCCGTTCTATCTGAACTCGAGCGTCTCGGCCCCGACGTACCCGGCGTCGTACACGCTGCCGAACATCCTCGCGGTCGCGGCGACCAACGACCGCGATCAGTACGCGTACGTCTCGCAGTGCCGCGACCTCGGCTGGCCGACGTGGCGGTGCGCGTTCACCAGCTGGGGCCACGACTCCGTCGACGTCGCGGCGCCGGGCGTCGACATCCTCAGCACGATGACGACGGGGCAGGGGACGTTCACGGACCCGGACTACGCCGTGATGGACGGGACATCGATGGCCTCGCCGCTCGTCGCCGGCATCGCCGGCCTCGTCTTGGCCGAGCACCCGGACTACACGCCGCTCGACGTGAAGAACGCGATCATGAACTCGGTCGACCGCCCGTCGGCGATGCCCCTGTACGACGCGTGGGCCGGGGTGACGCACGTCGGCAAGCACCCGCTGACCGGCGCTTTCACGCGGACCAACGGCCGGGTCAACGCCCTTGCCGCGATCGGCGCCCCCACGACCAACGCCACGCTTCGCTCCGACGGCAATATCGACGGGGCGCGGCCGTTGCGGGGCCACGACGTCGTCGGCCGCGTGTCGTGGCCGACCGACGTGAACGACGTCTACCGCGAACGGTTGATCGAGGGCCGGCGCTACCGCGTCGTCCTCCGCGGCCCTGCCGACGCGGACCTCGATCTGTGGGTGTGGAAGCCGGGCACGAAGGAGATCTCGCAGTTCACGGCCGGCTGCTTCCTCGGCCGGGCGTGCCCCGCCCTGCAGGCCGACTCCGGCGGCCCCACCGCCGACGAGCAGGCGACGTTCAAGGCCGCCCGGTCGGGCCCCTACTACGTGCAGGTGAACGGCTGGTATTCGAGCGGCCGCTACCACCTCACGATCGAGCGCGTCTGATCCGGCCGGACCGCCCATCAGGGCCAGCCACCGACGTGCGCGAGGTTTCGAGCCGGTGCCCGAGGGCTAGACCTGTGGGTCGGCGGGCTGAGGCTGGGGCTCCGATCGGGAAGGAGGGTCGCACGCGCCGGTCGTCGCTCGCACTCATGGTCGCGCTTGCGGTGGTCGCGTGCGCCCCGGCGAGGGCCAAGGAGCCATCGGCCGCCAGGTCCGCCCCTCGCCCGTCGGCCTCCGCCCTCGTTTCGCCGACCCTTCCGGCGAGGCCCTCCCCGCGGCCCTCGACGGACCGGGGCGATCGCAGCGTGTACGAGGACATCGAAACCCGACGGCTCTCGCCTCGCGTGGCCGGGATCCGGCCCTTCGTCTACGTGCCGAACAACCACTCGAACACCGTCGACGTCATCGATCCGCGGACCTTCCAGGTGGCGCGGACGTTCGCGGTCGGCGGCGGCCCGCAGCACATCACGCCGTCGTGGAACCTGCGGTGGCTCTACGTCGGCAACACGTACAGCAACACCCTGACGGTGATCGATCCGCGGACGGCGCGCCCGGTCCGGACGATCGACGTGCCCGACCCGTACAACCTGTACTTCACGCCGGACGGCCGCCTCGCGATCGACGTCGCCGAGCGACTCTCGACGCTCTTCTTGTACCACCGGCGTACGTGGGCGCCGGCCGGAACGGTCTCGATCCCGTCGAGCGGTGCCGACCATCTCGACTTCTCGAGGAGCGGGCGGTACCTGCTGCTGAGCACCGAGTTCGGCGGCCGCGTCGTGAAGGTCGACCTGCGGCGACGAGCCGTCGTCGGGTCCATCGACGTCGGCGGCAGCCCGGTCGATGTCAAGGTCTCGCCCGATGGCCGCGTCTTCTTCGTGGCGAACCAGGACAGGGGCGGCGTCTCGGTCATCGATCCGCGCCGGATGCGGGAGATCGCGTTCATCCGCACGGGCGCCGGCGCGCACGGGATGGCGGTCGCGCGCGACGGCCGCTCGGTCTACGTGAGCAACAGGCTCGCCGGAACGATCTCGGTGCTCCGGTTCGCGACGCGATCGGTGACGCGAACGTTCCACGTCGGCGGGAGCCCGGACATGCTGCAGGTCTCGCCGAACGGCAAGCTCCTGTGGGTGTCGAACCGCTACGACGGCACGGTCTCGGTGGTGTCCACCCGAACGGGCCAGATCCTGCACACGATCCGCGTCGGCAGCAGCCCGCACGGGCTGACGTTCTTCCCGCAGCCGGGGCGGTTCAGCATCGGCCACAACGGCGTCTACCGCTGACGCCATCCCGTCGGCCGGGCGACCGCCGTGAGCACGGTTCAAGGACGCTCCGTCGACGGCCGATGCCCGCAGCATGCCGCGGCTCCGTTCGGTTCGTCTTCGCGCTCTCGCCCTCGTGGCCACCGTCGGCCTCGTCGTCGGGTCGGCCACGCCGGCGTCCGCGGCGTCGCTGGCGCAGCTGCACCGGGCCCGGCGCGAGCTCCGGACCCTGACCACGCGGATCGCCGCCAACGAGGCCGTCGTCGCCACGACGCAGGACCGGCTCGACGTCCTCGACGTCGAGATCAACCGTGTCGTCGCCCGACTCGCCGAGGTCCAGCAGCGCGTGCGTGAGCTGAAGCAGGAGGTGGAGGCGCTCGAGGCGCGGCTCGAGACGTTGCAGCGGCGCCTCGACGAGCTCGCGAGCACGTCCTACATGAACCAGACGGGCGGGCAGCTCGGCCTCGTGCTCGGGCTGGTCCTCGGGTCGGGGTCCCTCATCCAGATGACGGATGGCATGGAGTTCGCCTCGCGCGTCTCGGCGAAGACGGAAACGACCGCGTCCGAGCTCGCGGCGGCGCGTACCCGGCTCGCGACCCGGCTCGCGTCGCTGCGCGATCTGAGCTCCGAGAAGGCGCAGCTCCTGCACACGCTCACGACGCAGCGCCGGCGAGTGCACCTGTTGAACGCGCGACACGAGGACGCGGTCCGGCGGCTGACCGCCACCCGCGAACGGATCATCGGGTTGATCCACGGCCTGCGGCGGCAGCTCGCCGCGCGGCTGTTCCCGGCGGTCGGGACGGCGTTCCAGGGCTCGGCGCACACGAGCTACGGACGGTGGGCGGCCCTGTTCCTCCAGGCGCTCGGCGCGCCGGTATGCCATTCGAACGAGATCGTGTTGGTGTCGTGGCAGCTCGCCGAGTTCACCCAGGCCGCGTGGAACCCGCTCGCGACGACTACGCCGATGCCGGGCTCGTGGACGTACAACGGCGCCGGTGTTCAGAACTACCCCTCGCTCTCGACCGGCCTGCTGGCGAACAAGGCCACGCTGTTCGATGGGCGGTCGTCGTTCGGCTACGACTCGATCGTGAGCGATCTGCGAGCGTGCGCGACGCCGTACACGACCGCGAACGCGATCCGGGAATCCTCGTGGTGCCACGGGTGCGCCAACGGCGGCTACGTCGTCAACAAGATCGGCGAGGTCGCGGCGAGGTTCGGGATGTACGCCGCGTTCTGATCCGTTCATGTCGGCGAGGCGGCCCGCGCCCGCATCAGGCAGACGATCGTCGCGCTCGCACACAGGCACGTTCCCCCGAGCGCCAGGCCGCCGATCGCGTCCGTCCGCCACGCGGCGCCGAGGTACACATCGGCCGCGGCAACCGTCACCGCGACCACGACGGCGACGATCGCGACCGGAACGCGAACCCGCGACCCGCCGAGGACGACGAGCAGCGCGATCGCTCCCCACCCCGCGGCCGCCTGCGCCGTGTGCAACGAGGGGAACGAGAACCGGGCCACGCTCACCAACCGGTCGGCCGGCGGCGGCGGCGGATGCGCGACGAGCGGCTGCAGCCCGCGAGCGATCGCCGACGCCGCGATCGCCGCCAGGCCGACGATGCCGGCCGACCCGCCCATGTCGCGCCGCCACGCCACGGCGGCGGCGGCGGCCACGAGTGGGATCACGATGACCGAACTCCCGAGCAACGCGGTCGTCTTCGCTGCCGTGCTCAGCCACCCGGTTCGGTGGTCGACGACGAAGCGCAGCACACGAGGGTCGAAGAGCGCGGCCTCCTCGTGGGCGGCGATGTCCTGGATCATCGCGCCGAACAACCACGCGGTGAGGGCGCCGAGCGCGACGGCGAGGCTGAGGAGGAACCCCGCCGGCGAGGACGTATCGACCCGGCGTGCGAGCCACGCCGCCGTCGGCGGGTGCAGCTCGCGGAACCACGCGATCGGGCGGATCCGTGCGAGCCGGTCCGGCACCCGCTCGCCGCGGTCGCGGATGTTCCGCACGATGCGCGAACCGATCAGGCCGAGCACGATCAGCGCCAGCACCGCAAGCCCGATCTTGCTGGCGTCGCTCGCGGCACGCTGCCATGCCGCGCCGGCGAAGTAGCCGAGGAGCACGAACGAGGCCCCCCAGATCAGCCCGCCGACCGCGTTGTACACGAGGAACGTCGGATAGTGCAGGTCCGACATGCCGGCGAGCCCCGGCACCGTCGCGCGGAGCGCCGCAGCGAACCGTCCGACCAGCACGGCGGCGCCGCCCCGCTTGCGGATGAACCGGCGTGCGCGCTCGATGTCCTCGTCGACCCGGTGCTTGAGGAACGGCAGGTGCCGGCCGATCCATCGCAGGATCTGTTGCCCCCACTCGCGGCCGACCCAGTAGCCGACGGTGTCCCCGACGATGGCGCCGAGCACCGCGGCGACGACTACCGAGCCGAGCCCGACGCGGCCGTTGTACGCGAGGACCCCCCCGAGGATCACGGCGATCTCGCCGGGGAAGACGATCCCCAGGAACACCGAGGCCTCGAGCGCCGGTCCGAGGAACACGACCGCGAGCGCCCATCCGCCGCTCAGCGACAGGATCCACTCGGCGATGCCGGCGATCACGAGCGAACCCCGGCTGCGGTCGTTCGCGACGACCTGGTCGCGTCGTGGCGCACGCCGGTCCGAACTGCGTGCGCCGAGTCCTTCGGGCTCGGCACGGGTGCACAGTACCCGCAGGGGCGCGTCCGCGTAGCATCGTCGCCCATGCCCGTCGAACGGGATCTCCGGCTGATCCTCGCCGTCCAGGCGCTGCGCGCGTTCGCCTACGGCTTCGGCAGCGTGATCCTGGGGACGGTGCTCGGCGCCTCGGGCCTTTCGAGCCTGCAGGTCGGGCTCGTCTTCACCGCGATGCTCGCCGGGATGGCCTTGAGCTCGGTCGTGGTGGGGCTGCTCGGCGACCGGGCGGGCCGGCGGCGGACGTACGTCGTCCTGCTGGTCCTGATGGGCGTGACCGGCGCGGTCTTCGCGCTAACGCGGTTCGTGCCGCTGCTGCTGCTCGCCGCCCTCACCGGCACGCTCTCAACCGATCCGAACGAATCCGGGCCGATCACGTCGCTGGAGCAGGCGATGATGGCCGGAGCGCCGCGGGACATGCGCTCGCGCGTCTTCGGCCGCTACAACGCGGTGGCGTACCTGAGCGGCGCCGTCGGGGCGCTCGCCGCGGGCGGTTCGGCCGCGTTCCGTGGCACGTCGGCGACCACGGCGGATCAGCGCGCGCTCCTGGTGTTCGTGCCGATCGCGATCGCGTGCGCCGCCCTCGGCTCGCGTCTGTCGACGGCGGCGGAGACCGCACGTCCCGAGGGAGCCAAGCGCCGCGCGCCGCTCGACCGCTCGAGGCCCATCGTCCTCCGCCTCGCCGCGTTGTTCGGCCTCGACTCGTTCGCCGGCGGCTTCGTGGTGCAGACCTTCCTTGTGTACTGGTTCGAGCGCCGGTTCGGCGCGTCGCCGCAAGCCATGGGGATCACGTTCTTCGCGGCCGGCCTCCTGCAGGCGGTGTCCTCGGTGGTCGCGGGGCGGCTCGCGACGCGCCTCGGGCTGCTGAACACGATGGTGTTCACGCACCTGCCCTCGAACGTCCTGTTGATCATGGTGCCGCTGATGCCGAACCTGCCGCTCGCGATCGCCGTGCTGCTGCTCCGATTCGCGCTCTCGCAGATGGACGTGCCCGCCCGGCAGGCCTACGTCGTGACGATGGTCGAGCCCGAGGAGCGGACGGCGGCCTCGGCGTTCACCAACACGGCCCGGTACGTGACGCGGCCGGCCGGTCCGTTGATCGGCGGCGCGCTGATGCGGTTCGCGATCGGGGCGCCCTTCGTCGTCGCGGGTGGGCTCAAGATCGTTTACGACCTCTTGCTGTTCGCGACGTTCCGGCACGTGCCGGAGCCGCCCCCCGAGGAGCCGGCCGCGACCAGGGCCCGCCGTGAGCCGACGCCCGGTGGTTAGCTCTGGACGTTGAACCAGGTGCCGCCGGGACCGGTCCAGCTGAAGCCCTCGCCCCACGCGGCGACGGTGTGGCCGCCGCTCGTGATCGCGATCTCGCCGTAGTCGCCGTAGATCTCGGCGAACCCGTCGGCCGAGACGTACCCCGCCGCGCCTGCCGGCGCGTCGTCGATCTTGACCGGGGCCGACCACGTGCTGCCGCCGTCCGAGGACGAGCGGTACCAGACGTTCCAAGCGTCGGGATTGTCCCCTCCGGCCGTCTGCATGTACCAGACCCGGACGTCGCCGCCCCCGGCGGAGGCGAGCCGCGGTCCGGTCGCGTCCTCCCCGGCGACCGACAGCGCCGTCGGCGCGCTCCACGTGATTCCCTCGTCCGAGGACGTGCTGACGAACACCTGCTGGGGGCCGCCGGTCGTGGCCGGGCCCTCGAACGCGAACACGAGATGTCCGGTGGAGTCGGACACGACCGATGTCTGCCCGGTGTAGAAATCGGGACTGCACCCGTCAGCGACACAGGCCTCGCCGACGGGGACCTTCGCGACCACGATGTTCTGCCACGTCTGGCCGCCGTCACGCGAGACGATGACGTGGTGCCAGACGTCGCCGGTCACGGTCGTCGAGCCCGAATACAGCAGGCTCGACTCGGAGAAGACGACGGTGCCGTCGGGCAGCACGCGGCCGTCGTACGCGTAGTAGTAGCGCTTGGTGTCCGACAGCTTCTGCTGCGTCCACGTCGCGCCATAGTCGTGGGACTGCCCGACGTACAGGTCGCCCCCCTGCGGTCCGTTCCACGACACGTATACGTCCTTGCCCTTCTCCTTGCCCTTCGCACTCATGGTGATCTCGGGCTTGTCGGTCCACGAGACGTTGCCGTACACGTGAACGGGCGTCGACCACGTCGCCCCGTAGTCGGTCGACTTCGTGAACACGGTGGAGAACCCGTTGGCGCGATCGGCGTTCAGGAACGCCGAGTACACGACCCTGCCGCCGGTGCCGGGCACGGTCTCGATCGTCGGGTCGTATTGGGCGCCCGAGCCCCGGCAGACGCAGAGCGGCACCTGGTCTCCCCACGTGGCGCCGCCGTCGCTCGAGATCGTGAGCACGATGTACGGCGTCGGGCAGTGGCTCGAGCACGTCTTCGGCTCTCCGTACCGTGTCGTGAGGAGATAGACGTACGACGAGCTCGGGTCGGCCGCGACCGCCGGCTCCCAGTCGTCGGTCGCCGGGTTGAGCAGCTGCGATCCGTTCCATCCCGTAGCTGCTGTAGTGGTGGCGGCGGCCGGAGCACCGAACGTGCCGTCGCTCCGAGCCTGCGCGAGCGCCGCGAGTCGCTCGGACGTCACCTGCTGCTCCTCCTGCGCCTCCTCGGATCCGGCGCGGGCCTCGCCCTCGGCCACGCGTTCGGTGGCCGCCCGGGAATCGGACCGACGATCGCCGTCCCACGGTCGAACCACGACGAGCGCGCCGACGACCAGCACGAGGCTTCCGACGATGCCAAACGCGACGAGCAACCGGCGCATGCTTCCCCTCCACACGTCTCGAGTCCGCCGACGGTAGCCACGTCACGAAACGTGAGTCAAGGAGCCGATCGGCCCTCGGGTCGAGCGGCTAGATGGGGAGGGCGTCGGTGAAGCGCGCGTTCGCGAGCCGCCGGACGCCGAACCGCTCTTCGAGCGCCGCGAGCAGCGAGTAGTGGTCGTACGCGTGGCCGACAGTGTCGCCCGCGGTGACGCCCGGGCCTACCTCGACGAGGAGCACGTTGCCGCCGCCGCCCACGTTCGTCGAGCCCTCGTCGAAGGTGACGACGACGATCGCGCCGTTGCGGAGTAGCGGCGGCACGTGTCGGCCCAGCCATCGGTCGCCGGCCGAGATGCTGCACGAGTGCATGTCGTGGCACAGGTTCGGCGTGACGAACGAGAACGGGGGCAACCGCGTGGGGGCGAGCTCCGTGAGCGGGACGACCAGGCGGCACCGGCGGGAGTTGGCGATATCCGCGTACGTCATCGCCGGGTCGTGCTTGAGCGCGTACTGCTGCGGATCGGTGCCGGCCGCATAGAGCCGGTAGCACCGTTTCGGCATCGTCTCCTGGTACGAGCGCCACATGACGCCCGCGCGCGACAGCTGCCCGAAGAGGTTGCGCGCGTGGATCTCGCCGGCGTAGACGGAGTCGGTGCCGACCTTGCCCTGCGTGCCCCCCGAGGTCATGGCGAGGTAGTTCGGCAGCGACGGGTGCGTGACGGCCGTGTAGCTGGTGAACAGCCGCCCGGTCGGGATCAGGGTCGAGTTGAGGTAGGGCGCCGCGGGCGAGCCGAGGATCGCCGACGCCTCGTGGTTCTCGAGCACGATCAGGACGACGGGAGCGAGTGAGGCCTGGGCGGCGCGCCGCATCGCCCCGCGCGGTGTCTCGGCACCGCCATTCCCGGCGCCGGCCACCGCCGCCGGTTGGACGTCCGAGGGCGCCTTCGCGCATCCGGTGAGCAGCGCCACCATGGCAAGGATCGACGCCGGCCGTCCGAGCGGGCGACGTCGACGACGGCGGTCGACGGTCATGGGCACAGTTGTACCCGACGAACGGCGGAAAGTCGATGAAGAGGATGGTTCGTTGCCAGCCCGTGCGTCGTCACGAGGCCGTCTGTTCGAACGCCTCCGCGAACTGGCTCTCGTAGAGGTCGTAGTAGAAGCCGCGGCGTGCGAGCAGCTCCTCGTGGTTGCCGTGCTCGACGATGCGGCCGTGGTTCATCACCAGGATCGTGCGCGCGTTGCGGATCGTGGAGAGGCGGTGGGCGATCACGAAGCTCGTGCGGTCACGCATCAGCTCGGCCATCGCCTGCTGGATCAGGACCTCGGTCCGCGTGTCGACCGAGCTCGTCGCCTCGTCCAGAATCAGGATGTCGGGGTCGGCCAGGAACGCGCGCGCGATCGTGAGCAGCTGTTTCTCGCCCTGCGAGACGTTCGAGGCGTCGTCGTCGATGACGGTGTCGTATCCGTCGGGCGTCGTCAGCACGAAGTGGTCGACGCGCGCGGCCCGCGCCGCCGCATGGATCTCCTCGTCGGTCGCGCCCTGTCGCCCGTAGGCGATGTTCTCGCGGATCGTCCCGTGGAACAGCCACGGGTCCTGGAGCACCATCCCGAACAGTCGCCGAAGCCCGCTCCGCGTCATCCGACGCGCGTCGACGCCGTCGACGGCGATCGTGCCGGAGTCGATCTCGTAGAACCGAAGCAACAGGTTGACGAGCGTCGTCTTGCCGGCGCCGGTCGGGCCGACGATCGCGACCGTCTCGCCGGCCGGCACCTCGAGGTCGAGGTCCTCGATCAGCGGCGCGTCCGCGAGGTAGCGGAACGAGACGTCGGAAAGCGTGAGGTGCCCCTCGGTATGCTCGAGCACCTCCGGGTGGGCGGGGTCGGGCTGCTCTTCGGCCTCGTCGAGCAGCTCGAAGACGCGCTCGGCCGACGCGACCGCCGACTGCAGGACGTTGGCGATCGAGGCCGTCTGGATGATCGGCTGCGTGAACTGCCGCGCGTACTGGATGAACGCGACCACGTCGCCGAGGGAGAGCGACCCGTTCGTCACGCTGAGCCCGCCGATCACGGCGATCGCGACGTAGTTCAGATTCGAGATGAACATCATCGAGGGCTGGATGATCCCCGAGATGAACTGCGCGCGGAAGCTCGCCTCGTACAGGTCCTCGTTCTGCGCGTCGAACGCCGCGATCGCCCGTTGCTGCTTGCCGAACACCTTCACGATCTCGTGCCCCGTGAACATCTCCTCGATGTAGCCGTCGACGTCGCCCGTGCGCTTCCACTGTGCCGCGAACTGCTTCTGCGATCGCGTGGCGATCACGACGGTCGTGACGAACGACAGCGGGACGGCGATCAGCGAGATCAGCGCGAGAAGCGGGCTGATCGTGAGCATCATGATGAGCACGCCGAGGATCGTGAACACGGAGGTCACCAGCTGCGTCAGGCTCTGCTGCAACGTGTTCGCGATGTTGTCGATGTCGTTGGTCACGCGCGAGAGCAGGTCCCCGCGCGGGTGGTCGTCGAAATACCGCAGCGGCAGCCGCGCCAGCTTGTGGTCGACCTCCTCGCGCAGGCGGAACATCGTCCGCTGCGCCACGCCGGCCATCACGTACTGCTGGATCCAGCCGAACCCGGCGCTCAGCACGTACACGACGATCAACAGCGCGAGCGTGGCCTGGATCCGCGCGAAGTCGACGCCCTGCCCCGGATGCAGCGTCATCCCGGACAGCATCTCGGCGAGCTGCGTCCGTCCCTGCGCCCGGAGGCCCGCGATCACCTGCGCCTGCGTGGCGCCCGCGGGCAGGCGGTCGGAGATCACGCCCTCGAAGAGGATGTTCGTCGCGTGGCCGAGGATCTTCGGCCCGAGGATCATGAACGTCACGCTGGCGATCGCGCACGCGACGACGACCATCAGCTTCGGGAGCTCGGGCCGGAGCCGCCCGGTCAGGCGGATCGCCGAGCCCCGGAAGTCCTTCGACTTCGCCGCCGGCGGCATCATGCCGGGACCCATGAAGCCCCGGCCGGGCATCGGACCGGGCGGCCGGCGCGGGCGCTGGTCGCTCACGCGACCTCCTCGGGCGAGAGCTGGGAGAACACGATCTCGCGGTAGGTGTCGCACGTCTCGAGCAGCTCGTCGTGCGTCCCGATGCCGGCGATCCGGCCGTCGGCGAGCACGATGATGCGGTCCGCGTGCATGATCGTCCCGACGCGCTGCGCGACGATGAGCACCGTCGCGTCTCTCGTCTCCGCGTGCAGCGCGGTCCGCAGGCGTGCGTCGGTGGCGAAGTCGAGCGCGGAGAAGCTGTCGTCGAAGATGTAGATCTCGGGGCGCTTGACGACCGCGCGCGCGATCGCCATCCGTTGCCGCTGCCCGCCGGAGAGGTTGGCCCCGCCCTGCGCCACCGGCGACTCGAGCCCGTCGGGCATCTCCCGCACGAACTCCGAAGCCTGCGCGATCGAGAGCGCGTGCCAGATCTCGTCCTCGGTCGCGCCCTCGCGGCCGTCGCGGACGTTGCGTCCGATCGTGCCGGCGAACAGGAACGCTCGCTGCGGCACGAGGCCGATGCGCGACCAGAGATCCTGCTGTCCGAGCTCGCGGACGTCGACGTCGTCGACCAGCACGCTGCCGTCCGAGACGTCGTAGAGCCGGGGGATCAGGTTGATGAGTGTCGACTTGCCGCCGCCGGTGCTGCCGATGATCGCCGTCGTCTCCCCGGGGCGCGCGGTGAAGGAGATGTTCGAGAGCACGGGCTCGTCGGCGCCCGGGTAGGCGAACGTCACGTCGCGGAACTCGAGCGTGCCGAGCCGTTCGGGGGACGGGGCCGGCGTCGCGGGATCGAGGACAGTCGACTCGACGTCGAGGACCTCCTGGATGCGGTCCGCGGAGGCGGCGGCCCGTGGGACCAGCACGAACAGGATCGTCGCCATGAGGACCGAGAAGAGGATCTGCATGAGGTAGGTGAGGAACGCCGTCAGATCGCCGATCGGCATCTCGCCGTGACCCACCTGCAGGCTCCCGAACCACATCACGGCGGCGGTGGAGAGGTTGATGATGAGCATCACGGTCGGCATTAGGAGCGCGAACAGCCGCGTCACGCGCAACGAGGTCTCGGTGAGGTCGGCGTTGGCGAGCTCGAACCGGCGCTCCTCGTGCCGGTCGCGGTCGAACGCCCGGATCACGCGGACGCCCGAGAGCTTCTCGCGCATCACCAGGTTGATCCGGTCGAGCTTCACCTGGACCTGCCGGAACAACGGGATGGCGCGCCTGACGATGAACGCGACGACGGCGCCCATGAGCGGCAGGATCACGACGAGCAGGAGCGACAGCCGGGCGTTCAGCCGGAGCGCCATGAAGATGCCGCCGATCGCCATGATCGGCGCCGAGGCCAGCAGCGTGAGCCCGATCAGCACGAGCATCTGCACCTGCTGGACGTCGTTGGTGGTCCGGGTGGTGAGCGACGGCGCCCCGAACCGGTTGAGCTCCATGTGCGAGAACGACTGCACGCGCCGGAACAGCCCGCTCCGGACGTCGCGTCCGAACGCCATCGCCACGCGAGCGCCGACGTAGACGGCGATCACCGCGGCGACGCCCATCAACAGGGTGAAGAGGAGCATCTCGCCTCCGGTCCGGACGATGTAGTGCGTGTCGCCCTTCGCGACGCCGTTGTTGATGATGTCCGCATTGAGCGTCGGGAGGTACAGGTTGGCGATCGACTGAACGAGCAGAAGACCCAGCACCAGCAGGATCTGCCGCCGGTAGGGCCGAAGCACGTCGAGGAGGAGCCGCTTCACGGCGCGCTCGGCCCCTGCGACCAGATAGTTGCTGGCACCAAGCAACTATACCTGACATACTGGCCGCATGCGGACGGCCATCGGGGACGATCGGACCGCGGCGCTTCGCGGCGTCGAGGACGCGTTCGCGGGCTTCATGTCCCGCTCGGCGCTCCCGCGCCTCCGCCAGCGCGTGACCGAGGCGGTCGGTGCGGGCGTCGACTTCGCGGCGTTCCCGTTGCTCGGGCGGATCGCGATGTGGGGCCCGATCCGGCCGAGCGAGCTGTCCGACCGGATGGGACTCGATCTGTCGACCGTGAGCAGGCGGATCACGGACCTCGAGAAGGAGGGCATGGTGCGCCGGGCGCCCGACCCCGACGACCGGCGCGCGCACCTCCTCGAGGTGACCCCAAAGGGCGAGCGAGTGGTGCAGCGGCTGCGCCAGGCTCGCAGCAGCATGCTCGAGGAGGCGCTCGAGGGCTGGTCGACGGCCGAGATCCGAGAGCTCGCCGCGTCGCTCGACCGCTTCACCTCGGCGCTCGCCGAGCTCGCCTGACCGCCTCCCCTCCGCGTTCCGGGCGTTCGGTCTCGCCGGTCGTCGAATCGGCGGTTCCGCTCGAAGCCACGCGCCAACGCTTCGTCAGTGCATCGTGCCCTCGACGACGAACGTGGCGATCAGGCCGTCCATCTCGAAGGTCTCGCTGCACGTCGACGTCGAAGGCTTCGGGGCGCCCTTGAAGTCGTCCTGCTCCCACACGATCTCGCCGGTCGTCGGATCCTGGAGAACGGCGTGCGTGGCGGTGGGGACGAAGGTCGCGCCGGTCTCGGCGACGTGCGCCGCCGACCACGGGCCGCCGCCGACGGTGAGCGTCGAGAGCGCACCGTCGCAGGTGAGCTGGAAGATGCTGACCGCCGACGCGTCGCCGGGCGCGGCGAACGCCGCGGGAGCGGGGAGCAGCAGGCCGAGCCCGACGAGCACGGCTACCGCGAGGCGGCGGATGTTCCGGGTCATGTCCGTTCCTTTCGGGTTGGGTTGGACCGCTCGGGCGACACCCATACGTCCGACGGCGGCGTCATCTTCTCGCCGCCATCCGGCGCTGTGAAGGGGCGGACGACCTCACCCGAGGGCCGGCGGTCGCGCGGCATCGGGGGACGACGGGCGGCCGACCATCGGGTCTATCGGTCGGATGAGCCGAACAGCAACACGGTCACGAACAGGGCGAACGCGAGCACGTGCATCGCGGTGCACCACAGACAGATCGCGTGGATGATGAACAGCTCCGCGTACACGAGCCAGAGCACGAACAGGATCCCGGCCGATGCCAGGACGATGCGGGCGGCCCGGACCCACCCGACGGACGAGCGCCACGCTGGCGGCGAGCAGAGCGCCGCCATCGCGACCGCCCAGACCAGGCCGAGGACCGCAACCGGCATCCCGAGGAACTCGGACTCCGCGCTCGTCGTGACCTTCGCGCAGTCGATCGTCCCGTTGGCCGAGCACGCGAGCACGTCAGGCGACGTGAAATGCGCGATCGTGAGGTACGTGCTTGTGCCGACGGCGGCGAGCGCGAGCGCGAACGACACGCGCGGCGGCCACCGCGGCGTCATGCCGTCGGGAGCGTCTGTGCGATGTTCGCGATCGTCGGGTCGGCGCACACCGACGACGGCTTCCCGCCCGTCGCCTGGCAGATCGCGGCGGTAAGGACGTTGGCGGCGCCGTTCACGGCGCGCCCAACCGGGCTGGTCGGATCAGAGAGCGCGCTCGCGATCTGATCGCGGCTCATGCCCTGGAGCACCGAGGCCTCGTACGTCGTGCCGACCGAGACGTACTTGTTGCCGATCATGAGGAAGGGGATCGCCTGGGCCTGTGTGGAGTACGGCGGCCGGTCGAACTGTGCGAACACCGCACGCTCGGCGGCCGTCGGCTGCTCGAGCGAGGTGTAGCCGCCGCCCGGCGCCGGCTGGTTGGTGTTCGTCTCGACGCCCGTGAACGCGAGGACGTCGCTGGAGTACGTCGCGCCGTGGAACGTGAACGTCTGTGTCCGCGGAAACACGTCGCTCGCGCTGGACTCGGTACCCGCGAGGTTCTGGAACGTCCCGAACCGGCTGAGGGCCACGATCACCGGCCAACGCTCGGCCGCGCAGTAGGGGCAGTACTCGGCGCCGATGTACAGGACCTCGGGCTTGCCGTCCTGCTCGAGGGGCGGGGTGCTCGCGGGGAGCGCGTGCGGTCGGGCCTTTCCGGCGCCCGCCGCGTCCAACGCGGAGGTCGGGACGTTCTGGACGAGCGAGGCGGCACGCCCGGCGCTGCCCGAGCGCTTCGCCCTCCCCGAGGAGTCGCTGAGGGCCGCGATCGCGACCATCGCGGCGGCGACGACGACGACCGCGGCGATCGCGGACGCCGCTGCGGTTCGATTCCTCCGTCGTTTGCGCTCGGCCTCGGCGAGGCGGGCCTTGCGCGACGAGCGCCCGGGCTCGACGGGCCGCTTCTTCGGCGGCGTGGTCGATTTGGATCGGCTCGTTCGTCTGGCCATCGACACCGACGGTACCAGCGTGAGCGTGCCGGAAACCGTGGCGGCCCGGCGCCACCGTCGCGGAGCAGGCGAGGCGGTCGAGCGTATCACCCGCAGCGTATCGACCGGGGCTGGTCAGGCGGCGCGAAGATAGGCGAGCACCGCGAGCACCCGGCGGTGATCGTCGGCCGCCTGCAACAGGCCCAGCTTGGAGAAGATCGACCCGACGTGCGTCTCGACGGTCTTCGGTGAGAGGAAGAGCCGCTCGCAGATCGCCTGGTTGGAACGGCCCTCGGCCATCAGCGCGAGGATCTCGCGCTCGCGGTCGGTCAGCGCCTCAAGCGCGTGGTCCTCGCTGCGTCGGCCGAGCAGCTGCGCCACCACCTCGGGGTCGATGACGGAGCCGCCCCGCGCGATCCTTCGCACCGCGTCCGCGAACTCGTCGATGTCCGACACCCGGTCCTTCAAGAGGTAGCCGACGCGCTCAGGCGTGTCCCGCAGCAGCCGCATCGCGTGCTGGGTCTCCACGTACTGCGACAGCACCAGCACCGCGACCTCCGGATGCTCCGAGCGGATCCGCTGCGCCGCCACCAACCCCTCGCTCGTGTTGGTCGGCGGCATCCGGATGTCCGTCACCACGACGTCGGGGGCGGTGCGCTCCACCGCCGACAACAGCTCCTCGGCGTCCCCGGCCTGCCCGCTCACCGAGAACCCGCGATCCTGCAGCACCCGCGCCACGCCCTCGCGGAACAGCACCGAGTCGTCCGCCACGATGACCGTCGTCTGTGTCGCCACCTCCCGGAACCGCCTAGATGGGTCCTCGCCCGCGGGCGCAACCCGGATCACGCGCACCGGCACGTCGACGTTCTTGAAGCTCCGCTCGCCGCGGTCCTCGAACGTCGCGCCGTCGAGCGTCCCGGCGACGTGCGCCACCTCGCGCGTCGTCAGGATCTCGCCGGGCGGGCACACGCCACACAGGCGGGACGCCAGGTTCAGCGCGTTCCCGAGGTACCCGTCGCCCGTCGGCACGGCCTCCCCGATGTCGATCCCGATGCCCACCGGGATCGGGCCGCCCTCGTTCGCCACGAGCGCCCGTTGCATCTCCACGGCGGCCTCGAGCGCCGCGCGCGACGAGTCGAAGGCCGCGAGGACCTCGTCCCCTCGCGTCTCGACGACCTCGCCGCCGCGCCGACGGACGATCGGCTCGGTCGTCCCGAGGAACGACTCGATCAGGCCGGCCGACGCCGCGTCGCCGTGCTCCTGCGTGAAGCGCGTGTACCCGCGGACGTCGGCGATCAGGAACGTCTTCGGCGATGCGCCGCGCTCAGCCATCGGCGGGCATCTCCGCGACGACGCGCGTTCCCCCGCCGGGCGGGCTCTGCACCTCGAGCCGCCCGCCGACCGCCGCGACGCGGTCCTGCAGCCCTCGCAGTCCAGAGCCGCGCTCGACCGACGCGCCGCCGATCCCGTCGTCGGCGACCTCGACGCGAACGAGACCGTTCCGACGAGTCAGCTCGATCAACGCGCTCGTGGCGTTCGCGTACTTCGCGACGTTCGCGAGCGCCTCGGACACGACGTAGTAGGCGGTCGCCTCGACCGGCTCGGAGAGCCTGCCGCCGAGCCCGCTCGTCAGTCTGACTGGAACCGGCGACCGGTCGGCGAGCGACTCGACCGCCGCGCCGAGCCCCTCCTCCGTGAGGAGCGCGGGGTGGATCCCTCGCGCGAGCTCGCGGAGCTCGTCGATCGCGCGCTTCAGCTCGGCCGCCGTCTGCTCGAGCGCGGCGGCGACGGACGGATCGAGACTCGGCCGGTCCCGCATCATGGCCAGCGCGAGCGAGATCGTCACGAGCCGCTGCTGCGCGCCGTCGTGGAGGTTGCGCTCGACGCGGCGGCGCTCACGGTCGCCGGCCTCGACGATGCGCTGGCGGGAGGCTCGGACCTCCTCGAGCTGCGCCCGCACCTCGGCGCGGAGACGCTCGTTGGCGATCGCCATACCGGCCGCGGCCGCCGAGGCGCGGACGAGCGCCTCGTCGAGGGCGGGGTCATGCAGCAGCGCGGCCATGCACACGTCCTCGCGCGAGATGAGCGTGACAACGCGCCCGACGGCCGGCTCGGGTTGTGGGACCGGGCGGCCGTCGGCGTCGACCCACCGGTCGTCGCCCTCGATCGCGTACGCGATGTCGAGCGTCGGGTCGCCGAGCGCCATCGCCATCGCCGATCGCAGCCCGCCCGGCTCCAGCGGCCCCTCGAGCTGCACGACGAGGTCCCCGACAGCGCTTCGCGCGAGGCGCGTCGAGAGCAATCCCCATAAGAAGATGATCGGCAGGCCCAGCTGCACCAGCCCGCGGAACTCCCACATCAGGTACGCGAACTGATCTTCAGGGTCGGACGAGCCGAGCGCACTGAGCAAGTAACCGATGCCCAGGAGCGTCCCCGCGACCCACAGCGGCACGAGCGCCTTGCGCTCAGCTGGCGAGGCGTTGCGCCATCGCACGAGCACCGCCGTGAACACCAGCGGAACAAGGACGAACGGCAGGTGGTCGCCGAACCACCCGGCGGCGTCGAAGATCCGAGCGTTTGGGAGCAGCAGCGGCGTCCAGGGGCAGCCGCCGCATCCGGGCCCTCGCCGCGGGAACGTGACCACGGCGACGGCGAGGACCCCGCCCATCGTCCCGTACACGATCCCGAGGACGACTCGGTCGAATCGGCGCTCCACGCGGCCGCTCGGATACGCGAGCATGATCGTGACCAGGAACGCCGCGGAGATGCTGTTCGCGATCAGGGCGAGTGTCGGGAAGACGGGGATCCCGAGGTTCGACCAGTTGGGGATGTAGGTGATCGTCCCGAACACGATCATCAGCGGCCCGATCAGGTTCCCCGGACGGCGGTCGAGCGCGACGATGCCGGCGCCGACGAACGCCAGGCCGCTCATCGCGTCGAGGAAGTGGTTCTCCCCGATGCCGTGGGTGATGCTCACCAACTCGGCGCCGAGGATCCACACGAGCGCCGCGAGGGCGAGCGCGGCGAGGAGCCAGCGGCGGCGCGTCATGACGCTCGCGCCTCCAGGATGGCGTGGAGCGCGCCCGCCGAGAGCTCGCTCTTGGAGATGAACCCGTCCGCCCCGCTCCGCTCGATGCGCGCGCCGTAGTCCGAGCGGTCGCGGCTGGAGATCAGGACGATGGCGGGCGAGCCGATGTGCTCGCGGAGCCGCCGGGCAACCTCGAACCCGCTGAAGTCGGGGAGCTGGACGTCGAGCAGGACAAGCTCGGGCGCCAGCCGGACGGCCTCGGCCACGCCGGTCGATCCGTCGCCCGCCTCCCCCACGACCTGGTAGCCGGCGGCCTCGAGCAGCGCCCGGACCTGGGTCCGGAACCCGTCGTGGTCGTCGACGATGAGGACGCTGCGGTACATGCGAGGAAGATGCCATTCGAGCACGCCGGCCGCATCGGGGCTACCCCCGAGCCATCTTCGAGGGCCCACCCCGATGTGACCGGTGGCCAGGGCCTCCTACGGTCGCCAGGTCGATCGGAAGGAGGTCGGACATGGAAGCGATCACCGTCGAACGGGTCCGGGAGCGGCGGACGACGCCGGCCGCAGCCGTCGTCGCGTACGTCGGCGGAGCGGCGTTCCTCGTGGCCGCCGTGTGGTCCACGCTCGTCTCGAGTGGCGTCACCGTGGGTAGCGAGCCGGCGCAGAACCTGAAGCTGTCGGCCCACCAGAACGAGCTGATCTACCTCCACTGGCTGATCGCGAGGCAGCCGCAGGAGCGCCTGTACACGGGCATCGCCATCATTGCGTTCCTCTGTCTCGCGGCGACCGCCATCTCGATCCGGACGCGGCGCGGGTCGGCGCTGGCCGCCCTCGGGGCGGAGGCCGTCGCCGTCGGCGTCGTCCTGTGGGTGACCGAGAGCGTCGCGCACCTCGGCGCGAACTACGGGATCGGCCTGCTGACGACGCACGACTACCCGACGGAGACGATCAGCGGGATCGGGTTCACGATCGACATGATCACGCGCGCGCTCGAGATGACGGCGTTCGCCATCCTCGGTCTGGGGGCGCTCGCGTTCGCACTCGACGCGTTCCGAGGGACGCCCCGGCGGCCGCGCTGGGGCGCGTTGGGCGCGGCGATCGGCATCGCGCTGCTGGTCGGATCGTGGTCGAACCTGACCGGCATCGGCTCCCTCGGCGACGTTCTCGTCCCGCTCGTCGGCGCGATCCTGTTGCCGGTCTGGATGTGGTGGAGCGCCGCGATGCTGCGGCCTAACGATCGCGAGGCAGAGAGGGCGCTAACGACGCTTCCGTAGCTCGATGCGCTTCGCCTTCGTGTGCGGTCCACCGCTCGTCGGTACGTACGTGATGCGGACCAGGACGTGGACCCTGCCCTCGAGATCGAGCACCCGCCGGGTGCTGTGGCGAGGACGGATCGGGAGGCTGACGATGGTCGCCGTTTTGGGATGTCGTTGAACGCTCCTCACGCCCTTCCCCCGGAGGCGAAGCAGCCCGGGCCCGGGGACCTTTATACCGAGGCTCGCCGTGCCGCGGCTCCGGTCCAGCTTCAGCTCGCGGAAGCCGAACAGGTTGCGGACGCACGGTGTGCTGCCGGGCTCGCCCAGGCATAGGATCCGGCCCCCTTCTACGTCGGTGACGTAGAGGCCGCCGCCGGGATCTGCAGCCACCGCCGAGGGGAGCGGCAGCGCGCGATCGCCCCCCGTCCGCCCTCGCTGGCAGCCGGTGGCCTGGGTGCAGACTTCGAATCCGTCGGCGCCGCCGGGGATCACATCGCGCCCGAATGCGCGCACGAAGGACCCCTCGGTGGTGAACTGGCTCACCCGGGAGTTGCCGGACTCGGCGACGTAGACGTTGCCGGCGGCATCGGCGCCCACGCCCAGCACGAAGCTGCTCAGCTGTCCCGCGGCCCCGCCCGAGGTGCCCGGCTTGCAGCCGGTGGCCAGCGTGCAGATCTCGAATCCCTCACCACCTCCCGGAACGACGTCGTAGCCGAAGGCGCGCACGAAGGAACCCTCGGTGGTGAACTGGCTGATGCGACTGTTGCCGTCGGCGACGTAGAGGCTGCCGTCGACCGCGGCGATCCCGGTGGGGAAGCTCAGCTGACCGGCACGGCCGCCGGGCTCCCCCCGCTTGCAGCCCGTGGCCTGAGTACAGATTTCGAACCCTTCCCCGCCGCCGGGGAGGACGTCGAAACCCCAGGCCCGCACGAAGGCGCCCGCGTCGGTGAACTGGTTCACGCGCATGTTGGCTTGGTCGGTGACGAAGATGCTTCCCGCCCCATCGCTGGCCACGTATGAAGGGCCGGAGAGCTGCCCGGCGTGGGCTCCGGCGATCCCCCGCTTGCAACCCGTCGTCTGGGTGCAGATCTCGAAGCCCTTGCCGCCGCCGGGGACGACGTTGTAGCCAAAGGCGAGCACGAAGGCGCCCTCGTTGGTG
>DATAEU010000126.1:0-3394 GCA_036257835.1 Actinomycetota bacterium
GACATCGGGCGGTGCGCGGCGCCGTGCGACGGTCGCGTCGACCCCGAACGCTACGGAGAGCTCGTCCGGGATCTCCTCTCCTCCCTCTCGACCCCGGCCGGGCTCCTCGGAGCGCTCGAGGACCGGATGGACGACCTGGCGCAGCAGGAGCGATTCGAGGAGGCCGCGCTCGCGCGCGACCGCGTCCGCGCGCTGGCCGAGGGGCTCCGCCGCGAGCGGACGCACCGGTGGCTGCTCGACGCCGGCGAGCTCCGACTGCGCGACGCCGAGGGCGCGCCGCTTCGGCTCTTGAACGGGTCCCTCGTCCGAGGCGATCACGCCGCGCCGATCCCCTCCCCGCCGCCCAGGGAGCGCGCCGACGAGCTCGCGGCCGTTCGCTCCTGGCTCTCCGCGTCGCCGGTCGCGCTCGAGCACGTCGAGCGCCCCCCGAGCGAGCCCGTCGACGGGGGCGCGCGGCTGCACGCGCTGCTGTCCCGGCTCCGTGGCGCCCGTGAGGACCGCGAACGGGGGCCGGCCGGCGCGCCGAGGGCGAGCGCGCGCCCGGTCCGGTGGCCGAACGGTCGAGACGCCGCCGCTCGCTAGACTGGACCGCATGGAGACGCCGGTCATCCTCGAGGGCGCCCGCACGCCGATCGGCCGGTTCCTGGGCTCGCTCTCCGAGATGACGACGGTCGAGCTCGGCGCGCTCGCGGCGAGCGAGGCGATGCACCGGTCCGGCGTCGAGCCCGAGCAGATCGACCAGACGATCATCGGGCATGCGCGGCAGGCCGGGAACGGGCCGAACACCGGCCGCCAGGTCGGCGTGAAGGCCGGCGTCCCGAAGGAGGTCTCCGGCTACAACGTCAACATCGCGTGCGGCTCGGGCATGAAGGCGGTGCAGCTCGCGGCGCAGCAGATCGCGCTCGGCGACTCGGAGATGGTGCTCGCGGGCGGGATGGAGAACATGTCGCGCGTCCCGTTCCTGCTCGACCGGATGCGCACGGGGTACCGCCTGGGCGATGCGACCGTGTACGACGCGATGTACCGCGACGGTCTGCTCGACCCGCTGTGCGGACTGATCATGGGTGAGACCGCGGAGAACCTCGTCGACATGTACGACATCGCGCGGGACGAGCAGGACCGGTTCGCGCTCGAATCGCAGCAGAAGGCCGAGGCCACGAAGGGGGCGCGCGCGGCCGAGATGTTCCCGGTCGAGGCGCCGAACCCATCCGGCACGGGCACGATCACGCTCGCCGAGGACCAGCATCCGCGATCCGATACGACGCTCGACAAGCTCGCCGCGCTGAAGCCCGTCTTCCGTGAGCACGGCTCGGTCACGGCGGGGAACTCGTCCGGCCTCACGGACGGCGCCGCGGCGATGGTCGTCACGGGCGAGTCGCGGGCGCGCGCCGAGGGCCGCGAGCCGCTCGCCCGGATCATCGGGTGGTCCTGGGCGGCCGTCGACCCCGCGATCATGGGCATCGGACCCGTCCCGGCGACGCACAAGGTGCTCGAGAAGACCGGGCTGTCGCTGCAGGACATCGATCTGATCGAGATCAACGAGGCGTTCGCGGCGCAGGTGATCGCGTGCGTGCGCGAGCTGAAGTTCGACCGCGACCGGCTCAACGTGCGCGGCGGGGGCATCTCGCTCGGGCACCCCATCGGGATGAGCGGCGCGCGGCTTCTCCTGACGCTCGCCTACCAGATGCGCGACGCCGACGTGGCGCTCGGCCTCGCGACGCTCTGCGTCTCGGGCGGGCAGGGCCTGGCCGTCGTCCTCGAGCGGAGTTGACCGTGGCCGTCCACGCGGTCGTCCTGGTCCAGTGCGAGATCGACGAGATCTCGGAGGCCGCGCAGGCGATCGCCGACATCGACGGCGTCAGTGAGGTCTACTCCGTGGCCGGCGAGTTCGACCTCGTCGCGATCGTGCGCGTCGCGGCGCACGACGACCTCGCGCGGGTGATCCCCGGCGGCATCGCGAAGATCGAGGGTGTCGCGCGAACCGAGACGCTGATCGCGTTCCAGGTGTTCTCGCGGCACGACCTCGACCGCTTGTTCTCGGTCGGGTTCGACACCGGCTAACGCGCGGGCGCGGGCAGCTCGATCGCCACCGCCACGGCGGTCCGTCCCCACTCGGCGAGATCGTCCGACGAACGCGGACCGTACTTCTCCAGCAGCAGGCGGCGAGCCAGCGCGTCCTCTTCCGGGTCCTCGACCACGCGCCCCCGGCAGATCATGTCGTCGGATCCGAGCCGCAGGCCGACGCGCGGCTCGCGCCGAAGATTGCGGACCCAGTCGCTCTGATCGCCCCCACCGGCCAGCAGGTAGACACGGTCACCGCGGCGCGCGAACCAGATCTCGATCGTGTGCGGACTGCCGGAGTTCCGCCCGGTCGTCGTGAGGTAGCAGTAGTCGAGATCGTCGCGATCCTCGTCGGGCACTAGTGGATGGCCCAGGCGACCAAGGCCGCGATCACGACGATCGCAGCGACCAGGAAGAGGATGTCGCCCCGCTTGACCTTGCCCGGCTGCATCGCGTTGAACCCCATCAGTCGGCCTCCCCCAGCCGGTAGTACTCGCGGAACTTCTCGTCCGACAACCAGTACGCGTGTTGCCGAACGGTCGACGCATAGGTCCACGCCTCGGTCTCGTCGCGGCACGCTCGGGTCGACAGCTCGGTCCCGGCGGCGTCCAGGATGACGACCGACCACCGGCCGTCGGCCTGCCGAACGTCCACGTGGTGGTGGTTCGGCTGCGCGCGGACGTCAGGCCCGCGGTCCGTGTTCGCGCTCCAGTCGGTCGAGGTGCTCGCGGATCGTCGTCAGCAGCGATGCCTGATCGAGCACGAGGTCCGGTTCGAGGTCCGCGATCTTCTCGAGCGCGTTCTCGAGCGTGTTGCCCGCCGCCTCCGCCTGCCGCAGCGAGTCGACCAGTACGGCGGCGTAGTCTGGCTGCAGCGGCTTGCCGTCCCACGGGCAGTGGCCCCCGTTCTCGATCACCTGTTCGGCAAGGAACTCGCGTCCGCAGCGCATACACGTGCCCTTGATCTTCACGCGGGCTCCTTCGCGCTCACGAGCCCCAGCACCCGGTCGGCGAGCTCGAACGGGTCGACCGGCTTGACGAACCACGCGTCGGCGCCGGACCACTCGGCGAGCCACACGTCCTGGCGCCGGTCCAGCAGGATCACGATCGCGCCCGTGTACGGGTGTTCGGCGCCGCGAAGGTCCTTGGCCATCGCGAACGCACCCATCCGCGACGCGATCTCGTCGGCGACGATCGCGTCGGGCGACTCGCGCCACGCCACCCGGACGGCGACCTCGCCGTTGGGCGCCTCAAGGAACGAAAGACGCGACCCGAGCCGTCGCTCGACACCCGCGACGGCCAAACGCATGAGCTCGCGCGCGCGCGGATCGGCC
>DATAEU010000005.1:0-20910 GCA_036257835.1 Actinomycetota bacterium
TCGTACAACACCGTCGCCAGCTCTTCCGCGGCGGGCAGATCGCGCCGCACATCATCGGCGAACTCCACCGCGGCGTCGGCCATACGTTCGGACGTAGCCCTCGTCGACCGGCCAGCGAACCAGATCGACGCAGACGCGCGCTGCCGTCTCTCCCGTCCCCCGCGGACCCAGCACCGTCCTGATCACGAACCAGCCGAGGAACGCGTCCAGACCCTCGAGGAGGCGCTCGGGACCGAACGGGTTGCAGAAGGAGCCCGCGTCCTCGTCGGCCTCGACCGCGCGCTCCCAGCGACTCCGGTCCGCCTGGTCGAGCGTCTCACAGGCGTAGTTGTCGAGATACAACCGGAAGAGCTCGACGACTCCTTCCCGCCGCGGGCCCGCCCCGGGTTCCGACCCGGCCTCGACGAACCGCTCGAGGGCCTCGTTGATCGTGCTCGTGGTCACGGACCTAACGATCCTCGTCGCCGATCCACGACGCGCCCTTGTGCTCGCCCAGGCTCGGCTCGGATGGCTCGGTGTCCGGCTCGCGCGGCGCGCGGATCGCCCAGATCAGCAGGGTAAGTACGCAGATGACCGAAACCGTCAGGCCGGTCCATTGGCTCCCCGTGAGCCCGAAGAACCGCTTGTCGACCCGCAGGAAGTCCTCGACGACGCGCATCGCGCCGTACCACGCGCCGAAGATGAGCGTGAGGATCCCCTCTCGCCGGAGCCCTCGCGAGAACAGGTACAGCACGAGGAACAGCAGCGTCGCCGAGATCATGTCGTAGAGGGCGGTCTGGTGCAGGCCGGCGCCGGTCGAGAGCACGCGGCCGGTCGCCGACAGCAGCTTCGCCCCGGTGCGGGCGTACACGACCTGCTGGCCGCCCTGCAGGGTCTCGCGGCAGACGCCGGCGAGGCACGTGAAACCGGCCGGCAGCCCGCCCTCGTACCGGAACGCGAGCGGCCACGACGTCGGCTTGCCGAGGTGGTCGCCGATGATGAGATCGCCGATCCTGCCGAACGCGATGCCGAACGCCAGCCCGATCACGGCGCCGTCCATCACCTGGAAGAACCTGTAGTGGTGCCGGCGCATCAGCGGCAGGTTCACGAGCACGGCTCCCGCGATGCCGCCGAGCAGGCTGATGCCGCCGCGCCAGATCGCGAGCGCGTCCGCCACGCTCGAGAAGCTCGACCAGTGCGCGATCACGTAGAAGAGGCGCGCGCCGACGATCGCACCGATCAGCGCCCAGAAGACCATCTGGTTCACGTGGTCGAGCTGCACCCCGCGCCGCTGCCCCTCGCGGCTGAGGATCCAGGCGCCGAACAGGAACCCAACGGCGATGCCGACGCCGTGCGGCGAGATGGCGAACCGGCTCCCGAGGTGGATGCGATCGAGGATCGGCCAGCCGATCGCGGCGAGCGCTGGCAGCACGGGCGGAGTCTATCGGGGGGCGCCGGACCAGGCCTCCCCGATCGCCCGGCCGAGCAGCAGGCCGCCGACGACGTCGCCCGGGTAGTGCACGCCGAGGTAGATCCGGGACAGTCCCACGGCGCCGGTGAGCGCCGAGAGCCCGGCACGAGACGACCGTCCGAGCCCGAGCTCTCGACCGGCCGCTGTGGTAAACGCGAGGAGGACGGCCGGGTGGCTGCTCGGCCACGACGTGCCCCTCGGCCTGCCGACCAGCACCCGCGTCCCCTCCTCGTCCGCGAGGTACGGGCGGGCGCGCAGGAACGCCCGCTTCAGGCCTTGGCCGGCCAGCCACGCCGTCGAGGCTGCCGCGAGACCGCGGGCCGCCGCTCGTCGCTCGCCAAACGCCGTGAGCGCGGCGGCCGCGCCCACCGAGGCCCAGATCGAGCCGAGCTCGGTGATGCCCGAGAAGAACGCGTCGGCGCGCGGGCCGGGCTCGGCGTTCAGCCGCTTGAACAGGTCCTCGTCGAGCTCCCGCTCACGCCCGCGCGTGACGGCGACGCCGACGGCCACGGCCGCGGCCGACAGCCCCGCGATCCGCATCCCCCGCTTCGCCACGGCGCGATGATATGCGAGCATCGCCGACGGCCGAGCCGACACGAGGAGCAGATGGACCCGAGCGACGACCCGCCGAGCCAAGACGAGCGCTCCGGCGACGGCGGCGCGACGTGGACAGTTCGCCGCAGCGGACCCAACCGGGGGATCGTCGCCGCGGTGCTGGTCGTCGTCGTGCTGGTCGTGTTCGCGGCGCTCAACTTCCGGCCGGTCCGCGTGAACTTCCTCGCCTTCACGACGCGGGCGCGCGTCGTGACGGTGATCCTCGTCGCCGCGGCGCTGGGCTTCGTCGTCGGATGGTTCGTCGGCCGGCCGGCGCGCCACGAGCGCCGGCACCTTCGCGAGTGGCGTGCGTCGCGGCCGGCGCAGCCCGACGAACGCTAGCGTGGCTTCTCGGCTCCCGACTCGATCGAGCGCTTCTGCCCGAGCGTCCCGATCTTGAGCGCGAGCTGCGCCCCTCCCAACACCTGCAGGCTGCGGGCCGCGAGGTCGCCGAGCGCACCGCCCCTGAACGAGTACTCGACGTCGTGTTCCAGCCGGCTGCGCGAGCGGCCGATCGGCGATACCGTCGTTCGGATCGTCGCGTCGAGCAACCCCGACAGCCGGACGCACGCGTAGCCGGGCGGCGACCACTCGAGCACCTCGGCCCGGACCTTCGCGCGGATCGCCACGAACCGCATGACGACGGTGTAGCTCGAGCCTTTCGACAGGCCGTCGGGCGGAAGGTTCTCGATCGACAGGATGTGCCGCTCCCAACGCGGCAGATACCGCGGGTCGGCGACGACGTCCCAGACACGCTCGGGCGGCGCGTCAACCTCGACGCTCACGCCGATCATCGTCCGGTGTCCGTCGGCGGCCGTCATGCGACGGCGCTGCTCCCGCTCGTCCAGCCCTCCCACCACACGACGCGCTTCGGCCGGAGCCGGGCGAGCGACATCCGCTCGGCGTCTCCGCCGGCCCGACCGATCGCCGACACCAGCGCTGACCGCCCGGTCCGGACCCCGGAGGGGACGAAGACGTCGGCGGCGCCCTGCACCATGCACCCAAGCATGCGTCGTGCGCGCCACCACGACGGCCGGTCGATCGCCAGGGCCGCGGGACACGACACGCCCGCGTCGGCCAGCGCGAGCGCCTCGGTGGCCACGATCGCCACCAGCGCGTCGTCGTCGGCGCGCCACCGGGCCGGGAGAACGGCCGGTCCCCGACGGCCGTCGAGGCAGATCGCGCCGGCGCCGTCCTCGCCCAGCGCCGCGCGAATCCGCCCCGGAAGGGCGACGAACGCATCGGCGGCCGCCGTCCGCCGGTATGCGGCTCGCGACGCGACGACGCCGTTGCGGTCGATCTCGTCGGGCACGCCCATGCGTTCGACCAGAGCGTCCCCGCGGATCAGCGCGGCGCTCGTCATCTCGATCTCCGCGAACACTCGACCCGGCGGCGTCCACGCCAGCGGGATGTGCCGCGCGTCGACCGCGTAGCCGGCGAAGAAGCGAGCGTTCTTGCGCGTGAAGCGGAGCGATGCGAGCGCGACCGCCGGCGAGCGGGCGAGCACGTTGGGCCACGTGTCGGCGTCGAGCACATCGTACGTGCGGACGCTGCCGGTGAACGACACGCAGTCGTCGCCGTCGCGCACGAGCCCCGCAACCGTCGGATCCGACCGCCACGCCCTCGCCTTCACCGAGCCACGCGCCGTGGTGACCCACAGGTTGCCGTTCGAGAACGCATAGACCGTCGGGGTGAGGTGGGGCCCGTGTCCGGTGCGCGCGGCGAGATGACAGAACTCGCCGGCGTACAGCACGTTCCCCATCGCGGTACCGACGCTCTTCATCGAGTCGCGCTCGCGATCGGTGGCCGCGCGAGCATCAACGCCGTCCAGGTCGCGTGGCACGCGACGCTCGCGAGCACCCCGGCGCTCCACCATGCGAGCGCTCCCCAGGCGGCGCCACCGACGACGGCCCCCGCGATGATCGCCAGATTCCGGCTCGGCAGGTTCACGACGACGTAGCCGAGCCACGCAACGACGGCGGCCGCGGCCGCCGTTCCGATCCGCGCTGCGAGCTCCTCCTGCGTGAGGCCTCGCCAGAACAGCTCCTCACCGATCGCGACGGCGCCGGCAGCAAGCACGGCGTGCGCCGGGGTGTCTCGGCCTCCGGCGGCGTAGATGGCTCGCGAGTGCCGGTCGAACCGCTCCCATCGGGGGCCGACGATCGCGATGAACACCCGGGTGGCGACAAACAGCACCGTCCCGACGGCGAAGCCGACGACAAGGACGAGCCAGACGCGCTCCCTCCCGGCCAGCGCCGGCTTCCCGACGACGACGGCGAGAGCCCCGGCGACGGCGAGCACCGGCGCGAGCGTGCTCCAGATGCTCGACCCGCGCGAAGCGATGGCCCACCACGCCACGACCTGCGCGACGACGCCGAGCACGATGACGGCCGCGATCACCGCGACACCGCCCGCTCCCCACCGCTCACGGGAGGAACCGCACCTTGGATGCAAACTCCGCCGTGAGGGCGGTGATCACGGCGAGGTAGAAGAAGCCGGTGGCCGCCTGGACGGCGGACGCGCGCGTGCCTCTCAGCGCCGCCCGGATCAGCACGGCGATGAGTGCCGTCGTCCCGACCATCCCGAGCGCGATCCACGACGCGAGCCCGACCGAGGTGAGCAAGGGGTTGATCGACGCCGTCGTCCGCGTCGGTCCGAACCCGCCCGAGATCACCGCGGCGGCCTCCATCACGACGGCGACGATGAGGAGCGTCGTGTGCCGGTTGATCGGCGTACGCGAGAGGCCGCGATCCGTTAGGTACCAGTGCCCGAGCAGGAGCCCGTCCAGCGCCGCGCCGAGGAACGCGGCCCCGGCCAGCAGCTGCAGGAACGCCCCGACATACGAGCCGTCGGCCGTGCCCGCCATCGCGGCGAGGAGCGCGATCGCGGCCGGCACGGACAGGAACCCGACCATGCGCGCGCCGGCCTGGCGCCGCCCGATCAGCAGGACCAGCCAGAGGAACGTCACGCCGGTGAGTGCGGCAGCCAATCGCACGCTCCAGGTTCCCGCGTCGTCTCCGGGGACCTCGCCCGCAGCGGCCGACGCCCACGTCGCCGCGGCGAGGATGAGGACGACGACCCCCGTCAGCGTGAAGAACCCTCGCCGGACCTCGCTCCAGAGGGGGGTTGGCCACACCAGCGCGGTCGCCCCCGCCGCGAGCTCCGCGAGCACGACCGCGGACACGCCCGCGGGTCCGGTCACGCGAGCGGCTCCATGTGCCACAGCGTACCGGCGGCCGAACCGCGCACCGCCCGATACGCTGGGCGGCATGGACGATTGGCGACGATACGACGACGTCGCGGAGACGTACGAGCGCGTGCACGCACCCCGCATGGCGGAGGTGGCCCGCGACCTGGTCACGATGGTCGATGTCACGCCGGGGTCGCGCATCCTGGACGTCGGCACCGGCACCGGTGTCGCGGCGGCGGCCGCAGCCGGCGTCGTCGGACCCGACGGCCTCGTCGTCGGCGTCGACGTCTCGATCGGGATGCTTGCGGCGGGACGGCGCGCGCGCCCCGGAATCCACGTCGTCGGCGCGTCCGCGATCGACCTGCCGTTCCGCGACAGAACGTTCCACGCGGTCGTCGCGAGCTTCGTCGTCTCGCACTTCACGAAGTATCAGACCGGGCTGTTCGACATGATCCGGGTGCTCCGCCAGGGAGGGCACCTGGGGATGTCGAGCTGGGCGGACAAACCCGACGACCTCCAGAAGACCTGGGCGGAGCTGGTCGAGGCCGCGGTCGGCCCGGGGCTGCTCGCGGACGCTCGGAAGCAGGCCGTGCCATGGGCCGAGCGATTCACGGATCGGAGGGCGATCGAGGAGACGCTCATCGACGCCGGCCTCCGCCACGTCCGGACGGAGCGCCGCGAGTACCGCTTCGTCTATCCGCTGGACGAGTTCGTCGACGGCCTCGCGACGTGGTCCACGGGGCGGTTCGTACGCTCGATGGTGGGCGAGGAGGGGTGGGTGCGATTCCTCGGGCGCGCGCATGCCACCTTCGCCGAGCGCTTCGCAGACCCGGTGAACGACTACCGCGAGGTGTGGCTCGCCACCGGCACCAAGCCCGAGTACTGATGCCGGCACGGTGAGTTCTAGGCGAGGTCGAGCACACGGAACGCCTCGGCGTGCCGAACGCCCGTCTGCCGGCCCGCCTCCTCGGCCTCCTTCGGCAGCCACTCCTGGAAGAAGCGGATGCCGTCGCCCTGCACCTGGCTCGCGTGCGCGAGCAGGGCGTCGACCTTCCGGTCGACGAACCCGGTCACGTCCTCGTAGTGGTTCGGCTCGCGCGTCCAGCCGAGCCAGATGTCGTACACGTCCCATGCCTCGAGCCCTTCGGCGAGGTGCTCGGCGAAGTAGTGCGGGTTCCCCGACCCCGGATACACGCTGTCGAGCGCGATCTCGCCCGCCCTCCGGTGGTCCGAGTGGTTGTAGAAGCCGGCCGGGCCCGCGTTGAGCTTCGTCCCGGAACTGTCGAAGAACCAGGCAGTCGGATCGC
This sequence comes from Actinomycetota bacterium, assembly GCA_036257835.1. Lineage (GTDB taxonomy): Bacteria > Actinomycetota > UBA4738 > UBA4738 > HRBIN12 > DATAEU01. The sequence goes on from DATAEU010000005.1 coordinate 6,542, forward strand.
ACGAGACCACCGTGCTCGGACGGACGCGCCGGATCTCGCGGACGACCCGGGCGCGGATCGCAGGTGAGTTCTCGAGCTCGCCGTCCGGTGTGTCGAGCACCGTCACGTCGGCGAGCCCCATGATGCGCCCGGCATCCTCGCTCTCGCGCGCGCGCGTCGCGGCGAGCTCGGCTCGATCGAGCGCCGGATCCAGCGATCCCCGGTCGCCGTTGGTGAGGATCAGCAGGTGCACCGGTCGACCGGCCGAGGCGAACTTCGTCAGCGTGGCGCCGCACGAGATCTCGGCATCGTCGGGGTGGGCGAAGATGCCGAGGATCGGTCCGTCGTTGCGGTCGTGCGAGCTCAACGGGAGCGGGCGCGAGAGCGGCTCCCGCCGCCCGCCTGGTTCAACACGTAACGCACCAGCGTCCGGACGGGGACCCCGGTGCCGCCCTTCGGCCAGTAGTCGCCGGCCTTCTCGGCGAACGCGGGCCCCGCGATGTCGAGGTGTGCCCACGGCACGCCGTCCACGAACTCAGCGAGGAACCACGCCGCGGTGATGGCGCCGCCGTACCGCTTGCCGACGTTCTTGATGTCGGCGACCTCGGAGTCGATCAGCCGCCGGTAGCCGGGCCACAGCGGGAGCTCCCAGCCCTGCTCCCCGACCTGCTCGCTGGCGCCGACGATGTCGCGGATCAGGCCGGCGTCGTTGCCCATGACGCCGAAGATCTCCTCGCCGAGCGCGATCATGCACGCGCCGGTGAGCGTCGCCGTGTCGATGATGACCCGCGGCGTGGGCTTCTGCTCCGACAGGTACGCGAGCGCGTCCGCGAGGATCAGCCGTCCCTCCGCGTCGGTGTTGAGGACCTCCGAGGTCTTGCCATTGCGATGGCGCAGCACGTCACCCGGGCGGATCGCCGATCCGCCCGGCATGTTCTCGGCCGACGGGATCGCGGCGATCACGTTGATCTTGGGCTTCAGCGTCGCGATCGCGCGCATCGTCGCCAGGATCGACGCCGCGCCGCCCATATCCGACTTCATCCACTCCATCGCGTCGGCGGGCTTGATCGACAGGCCGCCGGAGTCGAACGAGACTCCCTTGCCGGTGAGCGCGATGGGGACGTCGCGTGGGCCGGCGCCGCGGTAGCGCAGCTCGATCATCCGCGGCGGGTTCACGCTGCCCGAACCGACGCCGATGATCCCGCCGAAGCCGCCCTTCTTGAGCTCGGCCTCGGTCCATACCCTGCATTCGAGGCCGGAGTCCCTGGCCATCCCCTGGGCCTGCTTGGCGAGGAACGACGGCGTGCAGTCGATCGCCGGCATGTTGACGAGATCACGCGCCCACGCGACCGCGTCCGCGACGACCTGCCCGCGCTGGAGCGCAGCCTTCGCGAGCTTGGCGTCCGAGCGCGCCGACCCGACGACGGCGACCCGCTTCAGCGCCGGCTTCTGCGGTGCATCCTTGGTCTTGCCCGACTTGTACCGCGTATACCGGTAGCCGCCGAGGACGAGCCCCTCGACCACGGCCTGTACCGCGTCATCGCCGACGCGAGGCGCCGCCTGCGGTAGCGTCGTCGCAACGGTCTCGCGCTTGACGAGCTGCGGGGCCACGCGCCCGATCGACCGGCGCAGCGCGTCCGCCGAGACCTCGTCCTTCGGGCCGATGCCGAGCAGCATCACCGAGCGGGCAACGACACCCTCCAGGCCGAGGTTCGGCACGAGCAGCGACTCGCCGCGCTTTCCCTTCAGCTTGGCGTCGGCGTACGCACGGACCAGGTCCGCGCCGCGGATCTCGCGAACGCCCGGACCGGCCTCGGGGCCTTCGAAGATCGGCAGGACGAGCACGTCGGCGGCGACCTGTCCGGGGGCGTCGGTCGAGAACGAGAAGGTGGTCACATGGTCTCCCTTCGGCGAACCGCGCCAGTGTATCGACGGACCTATCGATGGCCCGGACGGAGACCGGGCGCCCCGGATACGCTCCGGAGGTGGACGCGAAGGACCTGCGCGACCTCGTCCGGTTCGACGACGACGGGCCGCGGCACGAGCCGCTGTTCCAATCGGACCACCTCTGGTCCGAGGTCCTGTGCCTGCAAGGCCCCCAGCGGATCGGGCCGATCGCCGACCGCGACTCGGACGCGATCTGCGCGGTCCTGGCCGGCCGGGTGGCGGTCCAGGTGGACCGGGCGCGCAAACGGCTGGAGCAGTGGGGGGCGGCCCTGGTGCCGAAGGGCTCCGAGCTCACGATCAACAACGCCTCCGAGGAGCCCGCCGTCGTCCTGCTGGTCGCCGCGCCGCCGCCGACGCCGCATCCGTGGATCGAGTAGCGGTTGGGAAGCGTCGGCCAGGTGGGCCGGCAGCCACAGCTCGACCTCGCCGCCCTCGAGCACCGTGACGCGGCCTCCGGCGATTCTCGGCCCGCTCGCGCACCGACGTCGAGCGCGAGGATGTATCGGTCGCTTGCTCGATCTGGCGGTACAGGTCCCTCGTCGGACCTCCGGCTACCGGGTCGGCTCGACGCCTGAAGGCCTTCACCTGCGCGCCGGGTCGCTCCTCGTCCATGTCCTCAGTCAGGGTGTCGAACGAGCCGACGCGCCGATTGAGGTCCGTCGGCCCCTCGACGTGCGGACGTTCGGACGCCCCCTTGGCCGTTCGGGTATTTGCGATGGCCCGTTCGGTCCAGTTCGATATCGCTCGTGCCCGAGCAACGCTTCCCCGGTTCCGCCTCGGTCTCTGGCGTCGTCGTCGGCGCGCTCGTCGTCACGCCGATGGGCGTTGCCGCCCTCCGCGGAGCCACCCTCGGCCGGCCGAGCGCGATCGAGCATGGTGCGGTCGCATGGCGGGACGGCTCGATCACCTTCGTCGGACGCGCCGACGACCTGCCGGCCGACGCCGGAGAGCCGCTCGTCTTCTCGGGCTCGACGGTCGTCCCGGGCTTCGTCGATGCTCACACGCACCTCCCGTTCTTCGGGTGGCGCGCCGACGAGTTCGAGGCGCGGCTCTCGGGAATCAGCTACCGCGAGCTGCACGGGGAGGGAGGGGGCATCTCGCGGAGCGCGCGGATGCTCGCCGCCGCCGACGATGAGAGTGTGCTCGCGTTTTGCCGCCCGCTCTCCCACGAGATGGCGGCGCTCGGGACGACGACGTTCGAAACGAAGACCGGCTACGGGCTCTCGGTCGAGGCCGAGCTCCGACAGGCGCGACTCGCGCGCCGGCTCGGGGAGCAGGTCGAGGCGCGCACGAGGCTCACGTTGCTGGTCGCACACGCCGTGCCGGAGGGCACACGGCGAGCGGCGTGGATCCGTGTGGCGTGCGACGAGCTCATCCCGGCCGCCGTCGCCGAGGGGCTCGCCGACGCCGTCGACGTCTACGTCGAGGACATCGCGTTCGGGATCGACGACCTGGACGTCGTCGCCGAGGCCGCGGCGCGCTTCGGGCTACCGCTGCGCGTGCACGCGGATCAGTTGGGCGGTTCGGGCGCGGCCGAAGCCGCCGCGCGACTCGGCGCGCGGAGCGCCGACCATCTCAACCACGTGAGCGAGGCGGGGATCGAGGAGCTCGCCGCGTCCCAGACGATCGCCGTGCTGCTGCCGGCGTCCTCGTTCTCGATCGGCGTCCCACCGGCCCCGGCTCGCAGGCTGATCGAGTCGGGGGCCGCGGTCGCGGTCGCCACCGACTTCAACCCGGGGACGTCGGCCGTCCTGTCGATGCCGGAGGCGATCGCGTTCGCCTGCTCCCTCTACCGCCTCACGCCGGCCGAGGCCCTTACCGCCGCCACGCTGAACGCGGCGGCCGTCCTCGGGGTCGCGGACCGGGCGGGGAGCTTGGAGGTCGGCAAGGCTGCCGACGTCGTCGTCCTCGAGGGCGAGGGCGTCGCCAACGTGCCGTACCGCCCGGGTCACGACCCCGTGATCGCCGCGTTCGCCGGCGGCCGCCGGCTGGAGGATCGATGAGGCAAGGCTCGCTGCTCCGGGCGCGCCCCCGCCGGTGCGCACCCGGGCTGGCGGTCGTGGCCGGTGTCGTGGCATCGCTCCTGCTGCCGCCGCAGGTCGCCGGCGCGCAGACCACCGGCATCACGCTGACCGCCTCCGCGACGGCCGTCGCCGCCGGCGATGCCGTCACCCTCACCGCCCGCGTCGAGCCCGTCGCCGCCGGACAACCGGCCGCGATCCTCGACGCCGCTGGCGCGACGATCGCCTCGGGAACGACCGACGGCGCCGGCGAGCTCTCGACCACGATCCGGGCAACGGCGACCGTGACCCTCCACGCGGTCTCCGGCGCGGCGACGAGCGCCGATGTGGTCATCGCGGTGGTCTCGGCCGTCCGCGTGCACCTCGGAGCCGTCCGGCTGTTCGACATTGTCGTCGTCACCGGAAGCGTGCGCCCGGCCGCGGGCGGGATCCGGATGGACGTCTCGCTGATGCACGCGGGCGACGTCGTCGGGACCCGCCACCCGGTCACGGGGTCGGCCGGCAACTTCCGGACGCGGTTCCCGATCTCCGAGCCGGGCTCGTACCGCGTCCGAGCGCGCGCCGCGGGCGGCGGCGCCGACCTCGGCTCGGACGTCGACGGTCCGCGCTCGACGCCGCTGCCGACGCTCCGCACGGGATCGCGCGGCGTGTTCGTCGCGCTGCTCGAGCACCGTCTCGTCGCGCTGCACTACCGGCTGACGGGCATCGACCGGGCGTTCGACCACCGAACGGCCGACGCGGTGATGGCGTTTCGGAAGGTGCAGCGGTTGCAGCGAACGACCGTGGTCGACGCCACGGTGTGGCGGCGGCTCGCCGATCCCGTCGTCCCACACGCGCGCATCAAGACGAACGGCTTCCACATCGAGGTCGATCAGACCCGTCAGGTGCTGTACACCGTCGACGACGGCGCGGTCACGAACGTCCTACATGTGTCCACGGGCAAGCCGAGCACTCCGACGCCCGACGGCTCGTTCTTCGTGAGCCGCAAGATCGCCGGGTACAGCGCGCACCTGCTCTACTATCCGAGCTACTTCGACGGGAACCGGGCCATCCACGGCTGGCCCGACGTGCCGAGCTACGCCGCGAGCCACGGCTGCATCCGGGTCCCGTATTGGAACGCCCGATGGATCTTCCGGCTCGCACAGATCGGCACGCACGTGGTCGTGTACCACGAGTGACGCTCAGCGCAGCTCGCCGACCTCGTGTTGGACGGCGTCCACGAGCGAGCCCTCCCGCACGCTCCGGACGACGGCGTCGATGTCCGGTGCGAGCTCCCGGTCCCGGTCGAGGAACGGCACGATCGCACGGACGGCGTCGCGAGCAGCGCGCGTCCCCGCGGCGGGGCCGAGCGGCGTGCGCAAGTCGAGCGCCTGCGCGGCTGCGAGGACCTCGATAGCGACGACGAGCTCGGCCGCCTCCACGATCTCACGGGCGTGGCGCGCGGCGGTCATGCCCATGCTGACGTGGTCCTCCTGGCCGGCCGAGGACGGTATCGAGTCGACCGAGGCCGGATGGGCCACCGACTTGCACTCGGACACGAGGGACGCCGCGGTGTACTGCGCGAGCATGAACCCCGAGTTGACGCCGCTCTGGTGCACGAGGAACGCCGGCAGCCCGTGACTCGTCGCCGGGTCGAGTATCCGGTACAGCCGCCGCTCCGAGATGCTCGCCGTCCCGACGGTCGCGAGCGCGAGCGCGTCGAGCGCGACGGCGACCGGCTGACCGTGGAAGTTGCCGCCGGAGAGGACGTCGTCCGCCTCGGGAAGCACGATCGGGTTGTCGGACACCGAGGAGGCCTCGACCTCGAGCACCGACGAGGCGTAGGCCAGCACATCGCGCGTCGCGCCGTGCACCTGCGGCGCGCACCGCAGGGAGTACGCGTCCTGCACGAGGTGATCGCTCTCGCGATGCGAGGCGATGATCGCGCTGCCGTCCAGCAGCCGCCGAAGGTTCGCGGCCGAGGCAGCCTGCCCGGCGTGCGGCCGCAGGGCCTGTAGGCGCTCGTCGAACGCGCGGTCGGTGCCGAACACCGCCTCGACCGTCATCGCCGCGGCGACGTCGGCGGCGCGCGTCACCCGGCGCACGCGTTCGGCGGCGAGGATCCCGACTGCCATCATGCCCTGCGTTCCGTTCACCAGCGCGAGCCCTTCCTTCTCCACGAGCGAGAGCGGCTCGAGGCCGGCCGAGGCGAGCGCGTCGGCGGCCGGCACGGCCCGGCCGTCGACCACGAGCGAGCCTCCCCCGATCAGCGGCAGGGCCAGGGCCGCGAGCGGGGCGAGGTCACCCGACGCGCCGAGCGATCCGCGTTCGGGGACGACGGGGACGAGGTCGCGGTTGAGGAGCTCGATCATCCGATCGACGACCTCGCGCCGGACACCCGAGTGCCCGAGCGCGAGGACGTGCGCCCGCAGGAACAGCATCGCGCGCGTCTCGTCGTGCGCGAGCGGCCGGCCGACCGACGTCGCGTGCGAACGCAGGATCGCGTGCTGCAGCTCGCCCATCGATCCGGCCGGGACGCGGACGTTGGCGAGGCTGCCGAAGCCCGTCGTGACGCCGTATACCGTGTCGCCCGCCGCCGCCTTGGCCCGGACGACCTCGCGGGCGGCGTCGATCCGGGCGCCGGCGCCGGATGCGAGCCCGACGCGCTCGCCGCCCGCCACCGCCACCACGTCGTCGAGCCGCAGCGGCGCCCCCACCATCACCGGCACGCGCGACAGGCTACCGCCCGCCGCGCGACGCCGCGGCGAGCCGGACGCCGATCGCCGTGGGCCGAGCCCCCGGCCGTACAGTGAACGCGTGGCCGACAGCCCGAGCCCCTACGACTCGCTCGATCCGACGCCACCCGCGCGGCGTGCGACGGGCAAGGAGCCGAGCGCGAGCCGAGCGTTCGCGCGTGGGCTGACGAAACGCTGTCCCCGGTGCGGCTCGCGTCGCCTCTTCCGGGGGTGGCTGAGGATCCGCGAGCGGTGTCCTCGCTGCGGACTCCGGCTCGAGCGCGAGGAGGGCGGGTTCCTCGGCGCCATGACGATCAACTTCGGCGTGACGACGCTCGCGTGGCTGGTGCTCCTCATCGTCTGGCTGGTCGCCGACCTGCCCGACGTGCACGTCGGCGCGCTCACCGCGACCTCGATCGTGGTGGTCGGCGTGTTCCCGCTCGTCTTCTTCCCGTTCTCGAAGACGATCTGGGCGGCCGTGGACTACCTCGTGTACCGCTCGAGCCCGGACTACGCCACGCGCGACGCCGCCGACCGATCGGGCGGCAACGGCGGGACGTACTGAGCGGCGGCCGAGGTCACTCGCGCCACGGCAGCCGCACGCCGCGCTCCGCCGCGACGCGCAGCGCCTCGTCGTATCCCGCGTCCGCGTGCCGGACCACGCCCATCCCCGGGTCCGTCGTGAGCACCCGCTCGAGCCGGCGAGCCGCCTCCTGCGTCCCGTCCGCGACGACGACCATGCCCGCGTGGATCGAGTAGCCGATCCCCACACCGCCGCCGTGGTGCACGCTCACCCAGTGTGCGCCGGCGGCCGTGTTGACAAGCGCGTTCAGGATCGGCCAGTCGGCGATGGCGTCCGACCCGTCCTTCATGCCCTCGGTCTCGCGGTACGGGCTCGCGACGGAGCCGGAGTCCAGGTGGTCGCGGCCGATCACGATCGGCGCCGAGATCTCGCCACTCGCCACGAGCTCGTTGAACCGCAGCCCCGCCTTCGCCCGCTCCCCGTAGCCGAGCCAGCAGATCCGCGCCGGCAACCCCTGGTACGCGACGCGCTCCTCGGCCATGTCGAGCCACCGGTGGAGCCGCTCGTTCTCCGGGAAGAGCTCGGCGACGGCGCGGTCGGTCGTCAGGATGTCCTCCGGGTCGCCGGACAGGGCCGCCCACCGGAACGGACCCTTGCCCTCGCAGAACATCGGACGGACGAACGCGGGCACGAACCCGGGATACGCGAACGCCCGGTCGAACCCCCCGCGCTCGGCGCCGGCGCGCAGGTTGTTGCCGTAGTCGAATACCAACGAACCCGCGTCGAGGAACCCGACCATCGCCTCGCAATGACGGGCCATCGAGTCGAACGCGCGCTTCTGGTACTCGTCGCGATCGCGCTCCCGGAGCTCGGCCGCCTCCCGCAGCGAGAGCCTGGCGGGGACGTACCCGGCGAGCGGATCGTGCGCACTGGTCTGATCCGTCACGAGATCGGGGCGGAACCCTCGCCGGAGGAGTTCGGGCAAGACCTCCGCGCAGTTGCCGACGAGCCCGATCGACACGGCCTCGCGGTCGTTCCGCGCCTGCTCGGCCCACCGCACGGCCTCGTCGAGGTCGGGCGTCTCCCGGTCGAGATACCGCGTCTTGATCCGGCGCTCGATCCGCGCGGGATCCACCTCGACGCACAGCGCGACGCCTCCGTTCATCGTCACCGCGAGCGGCTGCGCACCGCCCATGCCGCCGAGCCCGCCGGTCAGCGTGATCGTGCCCTCGAGGCTGCCGCCGAACCGCTGTGTCCCGGCCTCGGCCAACGTCTCGTAGGTGCCCTGCAGGATGCCCTGCGTCCCGATGTAGATCCACGAGCCGGCCGTCATCTGGCCGTACATCGTCAGACCCTGGTGCTCGAGCTCACGGAACGTGTTCCAGTCGGCCCACTTGGGGACCAGCATCGAGTTCGAGATGAGCACGCGGGGCGCGTCGGGGTGCGTTCGAAACACCGCGACGGGCTTCCCCGATTGGACGAGCATCGTCTCGTCGCTCTCGAGCGAGCGGAGCGTGCGCACGATCGCGTCGAACGCCTCCCACGACCGCGCCGCCCTCCCGGTGCCGCCGTAGACGACGAGGTCCTCGGGGCGCTCGGCAACGTCGGGGTCGAGGTTGTTCATGAGCATCCGCATGGCGGCCTCCTGAGGCCAGGCCTTGCAGGTCAGCCCGGTCCCACGGGGCGCCCGGATCTCACGCGCAGGCATCGGCACCGCCTCCTCGGGTTCTCCGTTCGGATGATAGTCCGACCCCCAGCCGCGCCACCCGGCCCCTCACAAGGGACCATGCCGGGGAGCCTTCCCCGGTCCGATACATAGGCGACGATGTCCGTACAGCGGATCCGGGTGCTGATCGCCGACGACGAGGCCGAGGTTCGCGGCGCGTTGGCCGAGCTGATCGGCGCCGAGGACGGCCTGAACATCGTGGCGACGGCGGGGGACGCGGCCGAGGCGGCGCAGCTCGCCTCGTCGACGAGCCCCGACGTCGCGCTCGTCGACGTCAAGATGCCGAACGGCGGCGGGCCGCTGGCCGCACGCGAGATCCTGCGCGTGTCGCCTCGCACGCGCGTCCTCGCGCTGTCGGCGTACGAGGACCGCGACACCGTGCTGACCATGCTCGGCGCCGGTGCGGTCGGATACCTGGTGAAGGGCACCCCGCCCGAGGACATCGTCGCGGCGATCGCTCGTGCCGCGCGCGGCCAGACCAGCGTCTCGTCGGAGGTGATGGCCGGCGTCGTCGACGAGCTGACGTCGCAACTGCGTCTGGCCGAGCGCCGGTCGCACGAGATCGAGGAGCGGCGCGAGGGTGTCCGCCGGGTGATCGAGGACGAGGCGTTCACACTCGTGTACCAACCGATCTACCGCCTGCCGACCAAGGACGTCGTCGGGTACGAGGCGCTCGCGCGGTTCGACGGCGAGCCGAGCCGGCCGCCCGACGTGTGGTTCCGGGAGGCCGCCGAGGTCGGGCTCGGCCTCGACCTGGAGCTGGCCGCGACCCGGGTGGCACTCGAGGCGCTGGACGCCCTCCCCGCAGACGCGTATCTGTCGCTGAACCTGTCGCATCGGGCCGCCGTGTCGCCGCGCGTGCTCGAGACGTTCGACGGCACGCTGCTCCGCCGCATCGTCCTCGAGATCACCGAGCACGAACCGGTCGAGGACTACGACGAGCTCGCCACGGCGCTCGAGCGGCTGCGGGGACGAGGCGCGCGGATCGCGATCGACGACGCCGGCGCCGGCTTCGCGAGCCTGCGACACACGCTGCGGCTCGACCCGGATGTCATCAAGCTCGACATCAGCCTGACCCGCCACATCGACGGCGACCGGGGAAAGCGGGCGCTCGCGAAGGCGCTCATCTCGTTCGCGGAGGAGATGCGGATGGACATCGTGGCCGAGGGAATCGAGACGAAGGACGAGCTCGAGACGCTTCTCGGCCTCGGCGCCCGGCTGGGCCAGGGCTTCTACCTGGCGAGGCCGGCGCCGCTCCCCCACCGGGTCGGCTCCGCTCAAGGCGCTCGTGCGTCCGACGATGGGACACAGGGATGGACAAGATCCGCGTCCTGATCGCCGAGGACGAGCCGGCCGTTCGCGACGCCATGGCCAATCTCGTCGCGTCCGACCCCGCGATGGACGTCGTCGGGACGGCGCGCGACGCCGACGAGGCGATCCAGGTCGCGAGCGTCGAGAAGCCCGACGTCGCGCTGATCGACGTGAAGATGCCGGGCGGCGGGGGACCGCGCACGGTGCGCGAGATCCGCAAGGAGTCGCCGCAGACGCAGGTCGTCGCCCTCTCGGCGTACGAGGACCGGCGAACCGTGCTCGAGATGCTGCGCGCCGGCGTCGTCGGGTACGTGGTCAAGGGCACCTCGGCGGAGGAGATCCTCTACACGATCCGCCGGTCGATGCGCGGCCAGGGAAGCCTCTCGGTCGAGATCACCGCGGACGTCATCCACGAGCTCGCCTCGCTGCTGGAGCGCTCCGAGATCCTGACGGCCGAGCTGCAGGAGCTGAACCGCACCAAGAGCGAGATGATCCAGATCCTCTCCCACGAGCTGTTCACGCCGATCACGACGATCCAGGGCTTCGCCATGATGATCTCCGAGCACGGCACGGAGCTCGAGCCGGACGAGGTCCGCGATGTCGTCGAGGGCGTCACGCGGGCGAACGACCGGATCCGGCGGCTGATCGGGAACCTCGCCGCGGCCGCTCGGCTCGACCGAGAGGGCGTCGAGGTGGCGACGCGGCCGGTCCCGGTCGGGGACGTGATCGAACGAGCGGTCTCGGAGTTCCCGAACGCGAGCCACCGGCTGGTGCTGCCCGAGGAAGCGCTTCGCGCGCGCCGCCTCTGGGCGGACCTCGACCTGGCGATCCGGGCGCTCGTCGTCCTCCTCGAGAACGCGCTCGCGATGTCGCCGGAGGACCAGCCCGTCGAGGTCGGCGTCCGCACGACCGGCGTCGACCTCGAGCTCACGGTCGCCGATCGCGGCCCGGGCGTTCCCGACGACAAGACCGAGGCGATCTTCGGGGCGTTCACGCAGACGGACTCGAGCTCGACGCGCCGGCACGAGGGGCTTGGGATCGGCCCGTATCTCGCGCAGCGGATCGTGAGCGCGCACAGCGGACGGATCGGCGTCGAGGCGAGGCCGGAGGGTGGCAGCGTGTTCGTCCTGTCGTTCCCCGCGTTCGCCGACGCCGACGAGGGATGACACGAGGACGCCCAGCCATCGGCGGCGTCCTGACGATCGATCCGGCCGGCGCTCAGGTGGTGCGGCGGTCGATCGCCCACGACGAGCCCGAGGTGCACTTCGTGTAGGACTTCATCTCGGTGGCGATGGCGACGACCTCGGCGTAGTGCGAGAAGGACCGGCGTGCCGTGGACGCGATCCCGATCGAGACCGACAGGAACGGGAACTTCTGGATCTCGCCGCGGCGATTGGTGACCTCGATGAAGCCGAGCACCCGATCGGCGTCGTCGTACTGGTCGGCCGCCCGCGCGTCGAACCGCGCGATGACCTCCTCCGCCATCCGCTCGGCGAGCTCGGCGTGACACACGACCACGAAGTCGTCGCCTCCGACGTGACCGACGAACGTTGACGCGCCGCCGACCTCCAGGGCGACGTCCTGTAGCAACCGTGCCGTCCACTGGATCACCTGGTCTCCGCGCATGAACCCGTAGTGGTCGTTGAACGACTTGAAATGATCGAGGTCCACATAGAGGATCGCGAACGTGTCGGCCGTCTTGACGCGGCTCTCGATCTCGCTCTCGATCCGCACGTTGCCCGGCAATCCGGTGAGCGGCGAGACCGCGCGCATCTCCTTCGCGCGCCGCAGCACCCCGCGGATCCTGGCGAGCAGCTCGGGTGTGTCGAACGGCTTGACGATGTAATCGTCCGCGCCGACCGAGAACCCCTCGAGCTTGTCGGCCGACAGCCCGCGCGCGGTCAGCATGATCACGCTCACGGTCGCCGTCCGGCTGTCCTGACGCAGGCGGCGGGTCAGCTCGAATCCGTCCATGTTCGGCATCATCACGTCCGCCAGGACGAGGTCCGGAAGCCACTCCCCGATCGTCTCGAGCGCCTCCCGGCCGTCCGCGGCCAGGCGGACGTCGTAGCCGGCCGCGCGGAGCTCGATCTCGAGGAGACGGGCGATGAACGGGTCGTCGTCGACGACCAGGACGCGCTCGCCCGTGACGGCGTCGAACCCGTCGGCGTCCGGCCCCGTCACCGTGAGCTCCGCATCCACCCGGTTGTCATCGGCACCTTCCCGAGGGGATTTGAGCAGCCACGCGGGCGGATCTCAGGCACGACGGCGGTCGACCTCATACCGGGAGCCAGGCTCCCGTTTGGCGAAGTTCTTGAGCTCGGTGGCGATCTCGACGGCCTCGGCCCGGTGCCCGAACGTCCGGGACTCGGTCGTCGCGACGCCGATCGAGATCGACAGCAACGGGAATCGCCGGACGCGACCCTGGCGGTCCTCGGCCTCCACCGCGCCCCGGATCCGATCCTGCTCGTCGTAGAGCGTCGGCGAGAGCCGGTCGAATCGCGCGATCACCTCCCTGGCCACGGCCTCGGCTCGATTCGGATCGCACACGACGACGAAGTCGTCGCCGCCGATATGCCCGATGAACGTGCCGGCGCCGGCGACCTCCTTGGTGGTCTCGAGGATTAGGTGTCCGGTCGCGCGGAGCGCCTCGTCGCCGCGGACGAACCCGTACCGGTCGCTGAACGCCTTGAAGTTGTCCAGGTCGAGGTACAGCACCGCGAACGGCTGCCGCAGTTCGACGCGCGCCTGGATCTCGTCCTCGATCCGCACGTTGCCCGGGAGCCCGGTGAGCGGTGACTGCGACTTCATATACTCGGCCCGGCGCAGGACGCCGGCGACGCGCGCGAGCAGCTCCTCGTTGTCGAACGGCTTCACGACGTAGTCGTCCGCACCGGCCGTCAGCCCGGTCAACTTGTCCGTCTGGAGGCCGCGCGCGGTCACGAGGATGATGCTGACGGACTCGGTCCTCGGATCGCCGCGGAGCCGGCGGACCATCTCGAACCCGTCCATCCTCGGCATCATCACGTCGGCCAGCACGAGGTCCGGACAGCGCTCGAACGCCGCCTCGAGTGCCTGCTCGCCGTCGTACACGACGCGGACCGAATACCCCGACGACGACAGCTCGACGTCCAGCAGGCGGGCCAGGAACTGGTCGTCCTCGACGACGAGTACGTCGTAGCGCGCCGCGGACGGATCCTCGCTCATGGTCGAGTCATCGGCCGACCTCCCGCCGCAGGATAGTCGGCGCCTCGCGGGAGATCGGGGAACCTGGGACGATAGGGTGGATCGTGCAGGTTCTCGACTCGTTCCTCGACGCCGTCGGTCACACCCCGCTCGTCCGGCTGCACTCGGTGACGCGCGGCGTGAAGCCGACCGTCCTCGCGAAGCTCGAGATGCTGAACCCGGGCGGCAGCGTGAAGGACCGGATCGGACTGCCGATGATCGAGGCGGCCGAGCGGGCCGGGAAGCTACGCTCCGGCGGCACGATCGTCGAGCCGACCTCCGGCAACACCGGCCACGGCCTCGCGATCGCGGCCGCGATCCGCGGCTACAAGTGCATCTTCGTGATGCCCGACAAGATGAGCCAGGAGAAGATCTCCCTGCTTCGCGCCTACGGCGCGGAGGTGATCATCACCCCCACGGCGGTCGCTCCCGATTCGCCGGAGAGCTACTACCGCGTCGCCGACCGCCTGACCGAGGAGATCCCCGGGGCGTTCCAGCCGAACCAGTACTGGAACCCGGAGAACCCGGCGACCCACGAGGAGACGACGGGGCCCGAGATCTGGGCACAGACCGATGGGAAGATCGATGTCTTCGTGGCGGGCGTCGGCACGGGCGGCACGATCACCGGCGTGGGTCGGTTCCTGAAACGGCAGAACCCCGACATCGTGGTGGTCGGGGCCGACCCCGAAGGTTCGGTCTACTCCGGCGACGCACCCCGCCCGTACCTCGTCGAGGGGATCTGCGAGGACTTCTGGCCCGGCACGTTCGACCCGGAAGTCGTCGACCGCTACGTGCGCGTCAGCGACCGCGACTCGTTCCTCACCGCCCGCGCGGTCACGCGCCAGGAGGGGATCCTGGTCGGCGGCTCGTGCGGCTCGGCGGTGTTCGCGGCCCTGCACGTGGCGCGCGAGCTGGACGGGTCG
>DATAEU010000011.1:0-11662 GCA_036257835.1 Actinomycetota bacterium
GGCGACGCCCGCCGCCAGGATCTTGCCACCCGCAAGCACGGCGACGGCGACCGCCGCGCCGCCGCCCCTGGCCTCGAAGCTCGTGCTCACCATCCCGTCGCCGCCGAACGTCGGGTCGAGCCGCCCGCCCGCGGTGTACCGTGCGACGACGAACCGTGGGCCGCTGCCGACCTGCCCCACCACGACGATGTCGCCGTCGGGCTGAACGGCGACTCCCTGCAGGATGTCGTTGGCGTCGGTCACGTTCGTCTGCGCGATCCCGTGGTCCCCGAACGTCGGATCGAGCGAGCCGTCGGTCCGGTACCGGGCGATCGCGAACCTCGCTCCGTCCTTCGAGGTGCCGGCGACGACGATCCTGCCGGTCGAGGCGATCGCCACGGCGTTCAACCCGTCGCCGCGTTCGTCACATCGGTGACGACCTTTCCGCCGCGACCGAACGACGTGTCGAGGTCGCCCCGGCGCGGCGACGGCGACGGGCGCGGTCGCCAGCGTCAGCGTGGCGGCCATCCCGAGCACGAGCCCTGGGCGGATCGACGTTCGGACCATCGTGTGCCTCCTCGAAGGTGGAGCGGCGCCGCTCGGAGCGAACGCCACACCGCATCACTATCACGAGCGTCTGAACGACAGGACCGTCCGGCGCGCGGCGAAGGTCCGGGTCGTTCGGCCCGGCAGTGGGTTTCTTCAACGCGGGGGCGGCGAGCTCGTTCCGCCGCCGGTCCATCCGTAGAGCGCGTCCGGCGTCTTCTCCTCGTTGCCCGAGCCGTCCGTCAGCTCGAGCACGGCGAGCCTGTTGCGCTCGTAGAAGCGGCGCGCCTGGTCGTTCTGCTGGAACACCCACAGCCGGAACCCGCCCGGCATCCGCGCCTTCGCCTCGTCGAGGAGGGCGGTCCCGATCCCCCGGCGCTGCCGATCCGGACGGACGTAGAGGTGCTCGATCAGGTCGCCGTGCGCCATCGCGATGAACCCGGCGATGCCCGCCTCGTCCTCGGCGACCACGACTTCCTGCTGCGGCAGCACGACGTTCGCGATGAACGCCCGGTGCTCGTCGTCGGTGTGGAGCCGCGGCAGGAACGTCAACGAGCCGAACGACGCGATGAAGACCTCGGCGATCGCACCGGCGTCTTCGAACGTCGCTCGGCGGAGCCGAACGTCGGCGGGCGGGACCATCGGGGCGCTACCCGCCGCCGGGTGGCTCGACCGTGACCGTTCGGAGCATCGTGCGCAGCATCGAGGCGAGCTGCTCCTGGTGACCGGGCGACAGGCCCTCGGTGACCGCGACCTCCTCCTCGTTGAACCTGGGGAACAGCGTCTCGATCTTCTTGCGCCCCTCGGGCGTGAGCGAGATCCGAACCATGCGGCCGTCCATCGCGTTGCGCGAACGCCGGACCCAGTCCCGGCGCTCGAGCGTGGTGACGACACCCGTGGACGTCGGCCGGCTGATGCCGACCGCGGCCGCGAGGTCGCGCGCCTCCATGTCGCCCCACACCCACAGCACCCAGAGCACGACGAACGAGGTCCACGACAACCGGTCCTCGGCCAGCACACGACGCTCCATGTGCCGGCGAACGGCGGCCGACGCGCGGAAGAGGTTCGATACTGCGGCCATCGCCCGGAAGTCCAGCGGAAGGTCCCCGAGCGCCTCAAGGACCTTGCGCTCGGGTGGGAGGAGGTCGTCGTTCACTGCGGGCGAATCGTAGCCCGTCTCAGGACGAGCCGATGACGCCGATCGTGTGGCCCTCGGCGTCGGCGAACATCCCGAGCGTCATCGGGCCGCTGTTCCCCGTCATCGTCTCCGGACCCATCAACCGCTTCGCCCCGAGGCTTTCCGCCTTGGCGAGCGTGGCCTCGACGTCCGGGACCTCGACGTACACGGTGACGTACCCGTCTCCGCCGTTCATCGCGCTGCCGATCCCCCCGCCGATGCCGATACCCTCGGCGTTGAGGTTGTCCTCGCGCGCGATGACGCCGTAGTTGTATTCGTTGTTGGCGTCGACGTTCCATCCGAACAGCTCCGAGTAGAACTCGGCGAGCTCCTTGCCGTCCTTGCCCATGATCTCGAAGTGCACGACCGGCCGACCCATCTCCGCTCCTCTCCCGCGCCGTCCGCGGCGCGTCGCCGCCTGACCATGCACCTTAGCCTCACGCCGCCGGAGGGGTCAGGGGTTCGAGCGCGCGATCGAGGTCACCCCGCCGCCACCACCGTGCGAACGCCCTCGCGCAGCCGCGCGCCGGCCGGGTCGTACGGCGGCTCGGTCAGGATGCGCGCCGGGCGCGGATCGCCGACGACGTAGACGTCGACGTCCTTCGCCGCCTCGGCGAGGTCCCGGTCGACGTATGCGAGCGCCAGGCTCTTGCCGACCGAGTGCCCGTACGCGCCGGAAGTCACGAACCCGACCCGCCGATCGCCGATCCACACGCCCTCGTCCGTCGACGCGTCGGCGTCCGCCGCATCCACGTCGAGCAGCACCAGCCGGCGAGACGGACCGGTCTCGCGCTCGCGCCGCGCCGACTCGCACCCGATGAAGTCGCCCTTGTCGAACGCCACGTACCGGTCGAGCCCCGACTCACCGGGGGTGCACTCCTGACGGTACTCGGTGGACCAGATCCCGTACCCCTTCTCGATCCGGAGGCTGTCGACGGCGCGGTCGCCGATCAACCGGAGCCCACGCTCGCCCCCGGCCTCGCGCAGCTCGGTCAGCAACGCGCGATGGTGGGTGGCCGGCACGACGATCTCGTACCCGAGCTCGCCCGTGAGCGAGATCCGCCCGACCACGGCGCTCGCCGAGCCGACGTCCATCGTGCGGATCCCCAGGAAGCGGAGGCCGTCGTTCGACAGATCCTCGTGCGTAAGGGCCTGCATGATCTGGCGCGAAGCCGGCCCGGACACCGAGAACCCCATCAGCCCGTCGGTGACGTTGCGGAGCTCGACGTCCCGGGCATCGAGGTTCGCGAGGAACCACCGCATGTGCCAGTCCTGAAGGTAGTACGAACCGGTCAGCCAGAACCGATCCTCCTCGAGACGCGCCACCGTGAGATCGCCCATCAGGCGCCCACGCGGGTTGAGCATCGGCGCCAGCCGGATGCGACCGACGCTCGGGATCGGCGCTGCGACGACCCGGTCAAGCCAGCGCGCCGCGCCCGGCCCGCTCACCTCGTACCGCGCGTACTGCGCGATCTCGTACGCGCCGGCCGCGCTCCGGACGGCATCGACCTCCTCGGCGACGATCGGCTCGGCGTTCGAGCGACCGAGGGTGTCGTTCTCCTCGAAGTCGGCGCTCGGCGCGAAGTACAGCGGCACCTCGAGCCCCCAGTTCACAGTGAAGCGCGCGTGCGCGGCGAGGAACTCGTCGTAGCACGACGTCGTCTTGAGCGGTCGCCCGGCCGGGAGCTCCTCGTTCGGGTACGCCATGACGAACCGGCGCGCGTAGAATTGCCGCGTGGTGTCGCGCAGGTAGCGCTCGTTGTCGGCGTACGCACCGAACCGCGCGACGTCCATGCCGAACACGTCGAACCCGGGATCGCCGTCGGCGATCCAGTTCGCGACCACGAGGCCGATCCCGGCGCCCTGCGAGAAGCCCGCCATGCATCCGCACGCCGCCCAGTAGTTGGGGACGCCGGCGACGGGTCCGACCAGTGGGTTGCCGTCCGGCGTGAACGTGAACCCACCGTGCACCCACCGCTTGATCCCGACCTCCCTGAGGACCGGGAACCGCTCGAACCCGATCGTGAGCTCCGGCAGGATCCGGTCGACGTCCTCGGGGAAGAGAGTCATGCCGTAGTCCCACGGCGCGCCCTCCGTCGTCCACACGTTCGGGTTCGTCTCGTACACGCCGAGGAGAACCCCGTTGCCCTCCTTCTGCAGGTACGTGAAGCCCTCGAGGTCGGTGACCGCGGCCATGTCGCCGCCGATCGCCTTGACCTGCGGGATCTCCTCGGTCACGAGGTAGTGATGCTTGATCACGGCGATCGGGTGGTCGATCCCGGCCATACGGCCGACGCGCCGCGCCCACATCCCCCCGGCGTTCACGACGTGCCCGGCCGTGACCAGGCCCTGCTCGGTCTCGATCCGCCACTCGCCGTTCGGGGCGCGCGAGAGGCCGAGCACGCGGTTGTGCTCGATGAGGTCGGCGCCGCGGTTGCGGGCCGCGATCGCGTACGCGCGCGTCGCGCCGTTCGGGTCGAGGTTGCCCTCCTCGGGGTCGAACAGCGCGCCGTAGATGCCGGCCGGATCCATGATGGGAACCATCTCGGCCGCCTCGCCCGGCGTCACGATCCGCGCGTCCGTCCCCTGGATCCGGACCCATGCGAGCTCGGACCGCAGCCACCGCCACCGCTCCTCGGTGCCCGCGAGCTCGAGCCCGCCGCTCATGTGAAGGCCGACGCTCTGGCCGCTCTCCTCCTCGACCTTCGGCCACATCGAGATCGTGTACTTCATGAGCGCAGCGACCCGCGTGTCGGCGTTGATCGCGTGGAACCCGCCGGCGGCGTGCCACGTCGAGCCGGCAGTGAGCTCGCTCCGCTCGAGGAGCACGACGTCGCTGATGCCGCAGAGCGTCAGGTGATACGCGACGCTGACGCCGACGATGCCGCCGCCGATGACGACGACCTCATACCGGTCGTTCACTCAGACCTCGGTCTCCGTGTGCTCGCGGTACTCGTAGCCCGACATCGGCTTGCCCGTGGTCGAGCGCCACTCGCGCTCGGCGGTCGGAACCTTCCCCAGGACCTTGGCCATCGCACGGACGTGGTCGTGGACCGAGCCGCAGCACGACCCGATGTAGTCGATCCCCGCCTCGTCTGCGTTGCGCGCGAAGTCGGCCATCGTCTTTCGCGAGACCTGCATCGGGTCCAGCTCGTACGGGAAGCTCGGCCACGCCGTGAAGTCGGGCCGGTCGTTCGTCGTCGCGTAGGCGACGGGCTGCGAGGCGACGAACGCGCCGTCGACGGCCTCGCGCATCTCAACCGCGATCGGAAGCTGCTGCCCGGGTCCGTTGAGGCAGTTGACGCCGACGATGTCGGCGCCGGCGTCCGCGAGGCGCTTCGCGCATTCGCCCGGCGTATCGCCTTCGTAGGAGCGGGGCGCCGGCTGCTCGAAGCACATCGTGACCATCGTGGGCAGACCGGTCGCTTTCGCGCGCTCGACGAACAGGAGCGCCTCGCCGAGGTGCGAGAACGTCTCGCCGATCCAGAAGTCGGGCGGCCCGGCGTCGAGCTGGTCGTGCAGCTGCCGGTCGAACAGGGCGCGCACGTGGTCGTGCGACGCGGCGTCGTCCGGTTCGTAGGCCCACGTGATCGACAGGTTGCCGGCGACGAGCGCGTCGCCCTCGCCCGCGACCTTCCGGGCGATCTGCACGGCGTTGCGGTTGATGTCGTCGACCCGGCCCTCCAGGCCGACGGTCGCGAGCTTGTCGTCGCTCGCGTAGAACGTCATCGTCTGCAGGACGTCGACCCCGGCGCGCAGGAATTCACGATGCAGCTGTTCGAGCGCGTCCGGATGCTCGATCACCACCTCGGGCGTGAACGGACCAGCCTGCACGTAGCCGCGCTTCTCGAGCTCGAGCAGGTAGCCGCCGTCGCCGAGGACGCGCCCGTTCGACAGTCGTTCGAGGATCCCGGTGGTCATCCCGCACCCCGCTTCCGATTCGGGAGGTGCCGCGAGGATAGATCGAGCCAAGGGCGCGCGGGACGCCCAAGGCGTGACTGCAGGTCAACGCGCCCGCACGGCGCGAGCGGGTTGGGCGCCGGTCGAGGTCGATGCCTTTTCCGATATGCCCGGGGTGCGCGTTCGAAGCTTCGCGAGCGCCTCGGACGCCATCGCCTGTTTCCAGGAACGGCTCGACAGCGGCCGATACCGAAAAGGGCATCGACCGCCGTCGGCGTCCGGGTTTACTCGGCCAGGAGCGCGTAGATCTTGCGGCGAGCATCGCCGAGGATCTCCGCCGTCTTCTCACGCTGCTCCTTCGAGCCCGCCCGCGCGACCTGCATCGCCGCGCCCACGAGCTGCATCCCCGCGTCGCGGAGCGCCCCCAGACCCTCCGCCGCTGGACCGAAGTCCCACGGCGCATCGCCCGAGCGCTGACTCCGCTCCTCGAGCTCGGTCTTGCCGGCGTCCGTGATCGAGTAGACGCGCTTGCCGTCCTGCTCCTCCCCCTTCAGCAGGCCCTCCTCCTCGAGGAGCTGCAGGGTCGGGTAGATCGAGCCGGGGCTCGGGCGCCACATGCCGCCGCTCCGCTGCTCGAGCTCCTTGATCACGTCGTAGCCGTGCATCGGCCGCTCGGAGATGATCCGCAGGAGCGCCGTCCGGACGTCGCCGCGACGCGCCCGCCGGGGTCCGCCCCATCCGCGGCCGAAGCCGCCGCCGAACGGACCCCCGAAGCCCCGGCCGAAACCGGTGTCGTGGTGGTTCGGATGCCGGCCACCTCCGTGCGGGTGGCGACCGCCGTGCCGCGCGTCCGATCGTTCACGTCTGTCATCGTGCATCGTTCGTCTCACCTCCTTCTCGACGCATCACGATATATCGTAATAGATCGCGTTGACATGTCAATTGAGTGGCGAACGCCCAGGTCAAAGGGCCCGAAGCGCCGATCGCCACGTCGTGGGAACTGACCCCACCTCGATCCGAGAGGCGCCGAGCCATTCACGGAGCGACTCGAGCTCCCCGGCGATGGCCTCTCCCGCCTGCTCCGGCGCGCCGGGTTCGGCCCACACCTCGCGCACGCGCAACACACGCGACGACCGCTCGAACACCGGGTCGAGCCGGCCGACCAACCGGTCGCCGAACAGGATCGGCAGCACGAAGTAGCCGAACTCGCGCGCGTCCTTCGGGACGTAGATCTCAAGGCGGTACCGGAAGTCGAAGAGCGCCTCGGTCCGGGCGCGGTCGTGGATTAGCTGGTCGAACGGCGAGAGCAGCGCGGCGCGCCCTCGGAACCGGCCCTCGAGCAGCTCGCCGTGCGCGTGCCAGGTCCCCCGAACCCCCTCGACCCGCACGGGCACGGCGATCCCCTCGCGCTCGAGCCGCGCGAGCGCCCGCTCCCAGCCCGTCGGACGATGCCCGCCGAACTGCGCGAACGTCCGCGGCTGCGCGATCCCCGTCGCGCGCAGCCGGCGCTCCAGGAGCTCACGAGCGATCTCGGCGGCCGGGCGGCGCTCGTGCACGGGCAGCCGCCGCTCCGCGAGGTCCCAGATCCGCTGCTGCCCCTCCCGGCCGACGATCATCACCTCGCCCCGGCGCCACAGAACCTCGAGCATCATCGCCGTGTCGTTGCCGGCGTCGTTCCAGCCGCCGGTCCGCCAGCCCTCGACGACACGGTTCTCGATGTCGCGCGTGCGCAGCGGCCCCTCTCGGCGCAGCCGCCTCATGATGTACCGGCGGAACGACGCGTTCGCCTCGAGCCAGGACGCGACGTACGTCTCGCGCCCGCTCCCGCCGCGCAGATAGGCACGCATCGACGGCCGGTGAAGGGCGTAGTCGGACGCCGGGACGATGTACGCGTTGAACTCGAACAGCTCCTTGTCCTGCCAGAGGAGCCGTTCGAGATCCGCGATCCGGTACCGATGGCCGAGCCGGCTCCACAGCACGAGGTGCTCGGTGCGCGCGACGCTGCTCGTCGGGTCCATCTGCACGAAGAACAGCCCACGCACGACGTCGAGGATCGAGCGCGGACGCGGCAGGGTGAGCAGCTGCCCGCGGATCGCGACACGGCGGGCCTGCTCGTTCGAGAGCTGGAGCGGCGCCGTCACCGAGCGTTCGTCGGCCGCCGATCGTCAGCCGGCGATCGCGGCCGCGAGCTCCTCGAAGTTGTCGGCGTATCGCTGCGCGTCGGCGTCGGTGTGCACGATCGACGTCGTCCAGCTCTCCCACTTCGAGCCCGGCGACTTGAAAACACCGCGGTTCAGCTGCCACAGCCATGCGAGCTGTGGCACGCGGTCGTCGATCTCCCAGAGGTCGCGGTACTCGCGGATCGGCTCCGGCGACCAGTCGATCGAGCCCTTCGCGCCGAGCGTCTTCAGCGACGCCGGCAGCCGGTATCTGGCGATGACGTCCTCGCAGCGCCCGAGGATGCCGTTGATGCGGTCGAACTCCTTGTAGGCCTCGGGGACGAGCACCTCTTCGAGGTTGGTCCTCGCCGCCGCCATCGTCAGCGGGTTACCGTTGAACGTCCCGACCTGATCCAGCTCCCCGCTGATCACCATCGACATCGCGCCCTCGGTCCCGCCGATCGCGCCGCACGGCAGCCCCGCCCCGAGCGACTTCGCGAGGCACACGAGGTCGGGCACGACGTCGAACGCCTGGACCGCGCCGCCCCACGCGAGCGTGAACCCGGTCTTGACCTCGTCGAACGCGACCAGCGCTTCGCTCCGGTGCGCGACGTCGATCACCCGCTGCAGGTAGCCGGGGTCGGGCAGGACGAGGCCGCAGTTGGACATCGCCGGCTCGATCATCACGCCGGCGATCTCGTGCTCGTGCTCGGCGAACGCGCGCTCCATCGCGTCCGCGTCGTTGAATGGCACGCACACGATCTGCTCGACGATCCCGTCCGGCATGCCGAGCGTCTGGGGGACGGATGCCGGGTGCTCGCGCGGCCCGGCCTCCTCGCGCTTCGGGAACACGCTCACCATCAGCGAGTCGTGATGCCCGTGGTACGTCCCCTCGACCTTGATCAGCTTCCTGCGTCCGGTCAGCGCGCGCATGATGCGGCACGCGTCGAGCGTCGACTCGGTGCCCGAGTTGCCGAACCGCCAGTACGGGAGCCGGTAGCGCTCGGCGAGGTTCTCGGCGACGGGAAGGGCGTCCTCGGTCGGCTGCGCGAAGTGCGTCCCGAGCGCCACCCGCCGCCGGACGGCCTCAACGATCCTCGGATGCGCGTGACCCATCACCATCACGCCGTAGCCGTTGTGGTAGTCCGCGTACTCGTTGCCGTCGATGTCCCAGACGTGCGAGCCCTCGCCGCGGTCGACGTAGATCGGGTGCGGCGGCCACGACTGCCACGAGCTCGAAACGCCGCCGGGCAGACGCCGCTTGGCCTGCTCGCGGTACGCGAGCGATCGCGCGTGCTTGGCGTCGAGCGCCTTCGTCTCGCGCCTCGTGAGCTCGTCCACGAGCCCGAGGTCGAGCTGCACCACGTCGTTGGCGGCCATGCCGCTCCTTCCCGTTATCCGTTGCCGAGGTCGATGAGGTCGTCCAGGATCTCCCCGAACGACGCGAGCGCGAGCGACAGGTGCCCCTGCTCGTCGAGCAGGTGCGCCCGCGCGCCCGACACGTGCCCGGCGAGCCACTCGCCGTGCGTGAACGGCACGAAACGGTCCTGCCGGCCCTGCCAGATCGACACCGGCACCGCGATCTCGGCAGGGTCGAAGCCCCAGTCGCGCGTGAACGCGAGGTCGTCGTCGTACCACCCCCAGTAGCCACCGGCGAGCGCGATCCGCTCGTTCTCCACCATGTGCTCGCCGAACTCGCCGGACAGGGCGGCGCGGTCGACCGGCGACACGAGGTCGCCGAACGCCTTCAAGAGGTCCTCTGCCGAGGCGACCTCCGCCGTGTCCTGGGCGTGCTCGTCCATCCATGCCTTCAAGGCCGCCGGCCCGGCGGCGGCGGCGCCGAACTCGACGTGGTTGTCCTGCCCCATGCCCTCCAGGAAGTCGACGCCCTCGGCGCCCCACGGCACGACGCCGGCGATCGAGGCGACCGCGCGCACGCGGTCCGGCACCAGGCCGCCGCACGCCAGGGCGTGCGGCCCGCCGCCCGAGCCGCCGTAGGTAGAAAAGGTGTCTGCGCCGAGCGCGTCGGCGATCGCCGCGACGTCCCCGGCACAGTCCGCCACGGACCGCCCCTCGTCCCGCGTCGAGTCCCCGTACCCGGGCCGCGAGTACGTGACGTGGCGGAGCCCGCGGCCGGCCGCCTGCCGGACCGACGGCGCGAACGGCAGCCCGGAGCTCGGCGTGCCGTGGTGCGCGATAACGAGGTCGCCGCCGTCGGGTCCCTCGACCCACACCTGCAGCACACGTCCGCCGGGCGCGTCGACGCGCAGCTCGCTCATGGACCGAGAGCCTACCCGGGGCCCCGCGTCAGGCGGTGATCGCGGCGGCGAACTCGTCGAAGTTCGCCACGTACCGGTTCGCGTCCTCGGTCGAATGCTGCACCGAGGTCGTCCACGTCTCCTGCTTGGACCACGGCGACTTGAAGACGCCGCGGTTCTGCTGGAAGAGCCAGGCGAGGTAGGTGATCCGCTCGTCGATCCCGACGGTGTCGCGGTACTCGCGCACGCGCGTGGGGCTGTAGATGACCGAGCCCTTCGCGCCGAGGCCCGTCACGTACGCGGGCAAGCGGTGCCGTTCGATCGCCGCCTCGCACCCGTCCTGCAGCGTCCGGTGGATCGCGTTCAGATGCTCGTACGAGTCTTTCGTCAGCACCTCAGTCAGGGTGGCCAGGGACGCCGCGATCGTGAGCGGGTTGCCGTTGAACGTTCCGGCCATGTCCATTTCACCGCTCACCACGGGACCGAACAACTCCTCGGTGGCGCCGATCGCGCCGCACGGGACGCCGCCGCCGATCGCCTTGGCGAGCGTGACGACGTCCGGCGTGACGCCGAAGGCCTCGACGGCGCCGCCGTAGGCGATCGTCGCGCCGGTCTTCACCTCGTCGAACGCGAGGAACGCGCCGCGCTGATGGAGCATGGCCTTCAGGCCCTGGAGGTACCCGGGCTCGGGCATGATGACGCCGCAGTTCATCATCGCGGGCTCGACGATCATGCCGGCGACCGCGCCGTCGTTCTCGTCGAGCGCGCGCCGGACCTCGTCGAGGTCGTTGAACGGCACGACGCGCACGAGCGAGGCGAAGGCGTCGGGGATGCCGGGGACCTGCGGCAGCGTGACCGGGTGCTCGCGCGGGCCGATCCTGTCGGGGTCGGGCACGACCGAGAACATCAGCGAGTCATGATGGCCGTGGTAGCTGCCCTCGATCTTGAGGATGAGGTCGCGGCCGGTCGCCGCGCGCATCAGGCGAACGGCCTCGAGCGTCGTCTCGGTCCCCGAGTTGCAGAACCGCCACAGCGGAAGACCGAAGCGGTCGACCAGGTTCTCCCCGACGGCGTCGAGGCCGCGGGTCGGCTGCGCAAAGTGCGTTCCCCGCGCGGCCTGCCTCCGGATCGCCTCGACGATCTTCGGATGCGCGTGCCCGGCGACCATCGCGCCGTACCCGAGGTGGAAGTCCGTGTACTCGTTGCCGTCGATGTCCCAGATCCTCGAGCCCTGCCCGTGGTCGATGAAGATCGCGTGGGGAGGCGAGTCCTGCCAGGACGAGGCGACGCCGCCGGCGACCGATCGAGCGACCTGCTCTTTGTATTCGATCGACGCACGGTGCTTGGGCTCGAGCTTGGACTCCTCGTCCTCGATCAGCCGATCGATGCGCCCGAGGTCCACATCGACGGTTTCACGTACCGCCATGAGGTACCGCCCTCCTTGGATGGCCGCTCGTTTGAACGGTCGTTCAAATTGTGCCAGCGGCCCGCCGCGTCCGTCAAGACGAGCCTCCGGCGACGACGCGGCCGGTAGAATCGGGGCTCGGGCCTACGCCCGGACACGGTGGCCGTAGCTCAATCGGTTAGAGCACCAGGTTGTGGTCCTGGGGGTTGGGGGTTCAAGTCCCCTCGGTCACCCTCGA
>DATAEU010000024.1:0-21260 GCA_036257835.1 Actinomycetota bacterium
GAAGCTGACCGACCAGCACGTGGCCGAGGTCGACGTGATCGTGGCTCACAAGGAGCAGGAGCTCAAGGAGATCTAGGTGCCCGAGGGCGAGAACAAGGACGATCTCTTCGAGGATCTCGACAAGTTCTTCGCGCCGATCCACGACGTCGACTGGCCGGACACGACGACACCGGAGAGCGAGCGCGCGTCCTCCAACCGGCACGATGAGGCGGCCGATCAGACGGCGTCGCTCGACGAGATCCAGCTCCCCGAGTCCGAGCACGTCGGCGACGAGCCCGAGCGGCTGTCCGACCGGCTCGACGATACCGATCCCGCGCCGCCCGGCGACGACGAGCCCGATCCGGCGTCCCTGCTCAAACCGTCGGGCGTCGCGCGGGACGAGGACGACGAAGACATCTCCGCCGAGACCTTCGCGCAGCCTCCGTCGGCATACGTCGATCTCCCCGGCGTGGAGGAGGACGGCGAAGCCGAGCTCGAGGAGCCGATGCTCGACGAGGCGCCCAGCGCCGAAGCCGTCGAGGCGGCCGTCGACCACTTCGCCGAGTCGGTTCGCGACGAGGTCGACGAGCCGGATACCACCTCGTATATCACCGAGGCGATGGCTCCCGGCGCATCCGACGACCAGGACGACCTCGTCGCCGAGGAGCGATCGGCCGCCCGAACCGTTCGCGTCGGCGCGGGCGCCGAGGGGCTCGGCGGTCCCAGCTGGCAGGAACCGTCGACGATGGAGGTCGGCAGCCTCGACGAGCGGCGGACGGGCGGCCGCGATGTGCCGGCCGCGTTCCTCACCGGGCTCGTCCTCGCCGCGCTCGCCGTCGGGAGCATCGCCATCGACCCCGCGGCGTTCGCCGTGGTCGCCGGGCTCATCGCACTGTGGGCGCAGGGCGAGCTCTACCGGGCGTTGCAGAAGGAGCATCACCAGCCCGCGACCGCGCTCGGTCTCGTCTCGGGCGCGTTGCTCCTGGCCGCCGCGTACTTCCGCGGCGAGGCCGCGATGTTGTCGATCTTCGCGCTGTCGATCGTCGCGACGTTCGTCTGGTACATGGCCACGCCCGAGTCGCATCGCAAGGGCACGACGACCAACGTCGCGTTGACCGTGCTCGGCATCGCGTATGTGCCGCTGCTTGCCGGCTACGCGCTCGTGCTGCTCGACGAGACCGACGGCCCCGCGCTTGTCCTGTCGGTGCTCGCGCTCACGTTCGTCTACGACACCGGAGCCTTCGTCGTCGGCTCGTGGTGGGGGAGCCGTCCACTCGCGCCGGCCATCTCGCCCAAGAAGTCCGTCGAGGGCGCGATCGGCGCGACGCTCATCGTGGTCGCCGTTGCGGCGGGCGCCATCGCCGCATGGGTTCACCCGCTGACGAACATCAGCGACGCCGTCGGGCTCGCCGTGATCGTCGCGATTTTCGCGCCGCTCGGGGACCTGGCCGAGTCGCTCCTCAAGCGTGACCTCGGGCTGAAGGACATGGGCAGCGTCCTGCCGGGCCACGGAGGAGTGCTCGACCGCATCGACAGCCTGCTGTTCGTCGCGCCCGCGGCGTTCCTGTTCCTCCGGCTGATCGTGACCTAACTTCGCGAGCCGTTGCGCGGAAATGTCGGGCGCCGGGGTACCCTAGGAACGTGCGTACGCTGATCATCCTCGGCTCGACCGGGTCGGTCGGCACGCAGGCCCTCGACGTGGTCCGGCGCAACCCGGACAGGTTCAAGGTCGTGGGGCTGTCCGCCGGCACCAACCACGAGCTGCTCGTCGGCCAGATCCGTGAGTTCCTGCCGTCGTATGTCGCCATGGCGGACGAGGAGGCGGCCGCGGACCTGCGCGACAAGCTCGCCGCGACCAACACCAAGGGCGGCGAGATCTTCGTCGGGCCCGATGCGGCGGAGCGCCTGGCTCGCGATGTCGAGGCGGACATGGTGCTGAACGCGCTGGTCGGCTCGGCCGGCCTGGCGCCCACGATGTCGGCCCTGCAGAGCGGCAAGACGCTTGCGCTCGCCAACAAGGAGAGTTTGGTCGTGGGCGGCGAGATGGTCCTCGACCTGATCAAGGGGGAGCCGGAACGGCTGGTTCCGGTCGATTCCGAGCACGCCGCCCTCGCGCAGCTGCTCCGCGGCGAGCGGCGGGACGACGTGAAGCGGGTGATCCTCACGGGCTCGGGCGGACCCTTCCGCGGGTGGACACGCACAGAGCTCGCGCGCGCGTCCGTCAAGGAGGCGCTCGCGCACCCGGTGTGGCACATGGGACCGAAGATCACGATCGATTCCGCCACGCTGATGAACAAGGGCCTCGAGGTGATCGAGGCGCACTACCTCTTCGGGATCGACTACTCGCAGATCCACGTGGTGATCCACCCCGAGGGGATCGTCCACGCGATGACCGAGTTCCGCGACGGAACGATCCTCGCGCAGTTCGCCGCCGCCGACATGCGGCTGCCGATCCAGCTCGCGCTCGCGTGGCCCGAGCGGCTGCCGACCGGCGTCGAGCCGGTGCCGCTCGCCGACCGCCGGATCTCGTTCGAGCCCGTCGACCGCGAGGCCTTCCCGGCGATCGACCTCGCATACCGTGTGGGACAGCTCGGGCTCACCTTCCCCGCCGTGATGAGCGCGGCCAACGAGGTCGCCGTGATGGCATTCCTCGAGGGCAAGATCCCGCTCACCCGGATCGTCGAGGTCGTTCAGGCCGTCGTCGACGAGCACGAGGCGCCCTCGTCGGTGCTCTCGGTCGTCAACCTGGAGCGCGCCGACGCGTGGGCCAGGCATCGCGCGGCCGAGATCATCGAATCCCGTTGATCCGCCGACACCTCTTCGCGTGATGGGTGCGATCGGAGTGATCTCGTTCTTCCTCGCGCTGTTCCTCGTCATCCTCGTCCACGAGGCGGCGCACTTCGCCGTCGCCAAAGCGTTCAAGATCAAGGTCACCGAGTTCTTCGTGGGGTTCGGGCCGCGCTTGTGGTCGACGCGCCGTGGCGAGACGGAGTACGGCGTGAAAGCCATCCCGGCGGGTGGTTACGTGAAGATCGCCGGGATGAACCCGTACGAGGAGATCCCGCCCGAGGACCTGCCCCGGACCTACGGGGCCAAGCCGCGGTGGCAACGAGCGCTCGTCATCGCCGCCGGGCCGGCGACGCACCTCGTCCTCGCGTTCCTGTTCTTCGCGCTCTGGCTCGGCCTCGTCGGCCGTCCAACGTCGACGTCGCCGCTCGTTGCCGGGGTCGCCCCGACGCTCGATGACGGCATGCGATCGCCGGCGGCCGTGGCGGGCATCCGACCCGGCGACCGCATCGTGGGCGTCGACGGCATCCGGGATCCGACGGACAGCCAGCTGGTCACCTACACCCGTCGACACGTGGGCGACCCGATCACGCTCACGGTCGAGCGCGACGGTCGGGACATCCGGTACACCGTCACTCCGGTCCTGGCCACCGTGTCGGGACACAAGGTCGGGCGCGTCGGCGTCGAGCTCACGTGGGCTCGCCAGCGCACGGGGGTGATCGGCTCGATCTCGGGGGGCTTCCATCTCGTCGGTACGGCGATCGCGCAGACGGGGAGCAACGTCGGAAAGATCTTCGGACCCGAGGGGCTCGGGCGCGTGTTCCACCTCATTGTCAGCAACGAGCCGCGCACGGCGACCGACGGCGGACCGGTGAGCGTCGTCGGGCTCGGCCGCGCGGTCGGGCAGACGGCGTCGGCCGGCGACTTCGGGGACATCCTCTATATCTTTGCGTTCGTGAACGTCTTCATCGGGCTGTTGAACCTGTTGCCGCTCCCTCCCTTCGACGGCGGGCACCTCGCCGTCCTGGTCATCGAGAGGATCCGCGGGCGAACGGTCGACATGCGCAAGCTCGCGCCGATCGCGGCGGCCGTGGCCGCGTTCTTCATCCTGTTCACGCTGTCGGTCATGTACCTCGACATCGTGAAGCCGATCAACCTGACGCCGTAGCCGTTCGAGGCAACGGGCACTTGCCATACGTTCTCAACACGGTGCCGAGAGTGCCGCGAGAGGCCCTGGATACCATGTGCCCGTGACGCAGACCGTGCTGGTGGTGGACGACGAGCTCGCGATCGCCGAGGCGGTCCGGGCCCGCCTCCAGAGCGAGGGCTACGACGTCGTCGTGGCCGATGACGGCCCCGCGGCCATCGACGCGTGTTCGCGCGTGCATCCCGACCTTGTCGTCCTCGACCTGATGCTGCCGGGGATGGACGGGCTCGAGGTGTGCAAGGAGATCCAGCGCGACCGATGGGTCCCGGTGCTGATGCTGACGGCGCGGGCGGAGGAGGCGGACAAGGTGGCAGGGTTCGCCGTCGGCGCCGACGACTACCTGACGAAGCCGTTCTCGCTGCGCGAGCTCGCGGTTCGCGTTCGCGCGATCCTTCGGCGCGTCGACCGGATCCGATCGGCATCCAACAACGGGCCGCTCGACCGCGGCGCGCTCCGGATCGATCCGTCGCGGCGGCGCGTCCAGCTGGACGGCGAGGAGGTCCCGCTCACGCCGCTCGAGTTCGAGATCCTCGCGGTTCTGGCGGCCGACCCCGGCGTCGTCTTCACGCGCGAGCAGCTGATGGATCGCGTCTGGGGCTACCGCGACTATGCCGGCGGACGCGTCGTCGACTCGCATGTCGCGCGCATCCGACGCAAGCTGCAGGAGGACGGGCAGGAGCCGCGGTTCATCCGGACGGTGCACGGCGTCGGATACGGTTTCCAGGAGACGCAGGAGCGCGCCTGATGCGGTTGGTGCATCCCCTTCAGAACCTTCCGAGCATCCGAGCCAAGCTCGGCTCCACCATCATCTTCGCGGTCGGTGTGACGCTCCTGCTCGTCTATCTGATCCTCGGTGTCGCGGGTGTGCTGCCGGTGCGCGACTCGCTGTTGCAGGTGGCCGTGGCCGGTGCGGCCGCGGCCGCCATCGCGCTCGCGGTGGCACGGTGGCTCGCGCGCGGGATGACGCAACCGCTGCGCGACATGGCCCGCGCGGCGCATCGGATGGAGACCGGCGACTACTCGCAGCGTGTGCACACCGCCTCGCGCGACGAGGTCGGACAGCTGGCGGCGGCGTTCAACAACATGAGCGACGAGCTCGAGAGCGTCGAGCGGCTGCGACGCGAGCTCGTCGCCAATGTCTCGCACGAGCTCAAGACTCCGATCTCGGCGTTGCGCGCCCACCTCGAGAACCTGCTCGACGGCGTCGAGCGGCCGGATCCCGAGACGCTGCAGGTGATGCTGAACCAGTCCGAGCGCCTCGGCCGGCTGGTCGATCAGCTCCTGGACCTCTCGCGGATCGAGTCGGGCGAGCTGCGGCTCAACCGTTCGCCGGTCCCGCTCCATCCGCTGGTGCGCGAGGTGCTCTCCGAGATCGAGATGGCGCGGGCCCATCGGGGTGTCCGCGTCGCGGATGCGGTTCCCGACGACCTGCCGCCCGTCCTCGTCGATCCCGAGCGCGTGCACCAGGTGTTGTTCAACCTGCTCGACAACGCGGTCCGCTACACGCCGCCGGGCGGCGAAGTCACGGTGGCCGCCCATGGCGCGAACGGCGGGTGCGAGGTCGCGGTGAGCGACACCGGTCCCGGGATCGCGCCGGAGCATCTTCCCCGGCTGTTCGAACGGTTCTACCGCGCCGACGCCGCGCGCTCGCGCGGCGACGGCGGCACGGGCATCGGCCTCGCGATCGCGCGCTCCGTCGTCGAGGCGCACGGCGGCCGCATCCGCGCCGAGAGCCGTCTCGGCCACGGCAGCGTGTTCACGTTCGACCTACCGGTCGCCGACGCGGCCGAGACAAGGAGGGTTCCGTGAAGTCCGCCACCGTCACGATCGGCATTTCGGTCCCGCAACGGTTCGGGTACCTCGACCTCACCGAGGAGCTGCACCGCGCGATCAAGGACTCGGGGGTCACCGACGGTGTCGCCGTCGCCTTCTGCGCGCACACCACCTGCGCGCTCCTCATCAACGAGTGGGAGGACGGCGCGCTCGACGATTTCCGTCACCGGGTCGAGCGCCTCGTCCCCGAGGACATCTACTACGCGCACGACGACCTCGACCGCCGGACGCAGAACCTCGCCGAATCGCACGAGCGCCGCAACGGCCACTCGCATGTGAAGTCGATGCTGCTCTCGGCGACGTCGCATTCGATCCCGGTCGCCGCGGGCGAGCCGATGTTCGGGCGCTGGCAGCGGCTGATCCTGTTCGAGATGGACGAGCCGAAGGAGCGCCAGGTCGTCTTCCACGTGTTCGGGGAGTGACGGGGCGGGACTGGGAGACTGGGTGGACGGGGGACGGACCCCCGGCCGGGACGAGGCCGTGATGCTCGCGAACCGCAGATCCTCGAGGCAGGTCAACGTCGGTGGCGTGAGCGTGGGCGGCGACGCGCCGGTGCGCGTCCAGTCGATGACCACCACCAAGACCGCCGACGTCAACTCGACGCTGCAGCAGATCGCCTCGCTCGTCGCGGCCGGCGTCGACATCGTGCGCGTGGCGGTCCCGCATTGGGAGGACGCCGAGGCGCTCCCGGCGATCGCCGCCAAATCCACCGTCCCGGTCGTGGCCGACATCCACTTCCAGTGGAAGTACGCCATCGCGGCACTGGAGGCCGGGATCCAGGGGCTGCGGATCAACCCGGGGAACATCAAGTACCAGGACAAGGTACGCCTGATCGCGCGCGAGGCCGGCGCCCGTGGGGTGCCGATCCGGATCGGCGTGAACGCGGGCTCGCTCGAGAAGGACCTCCTGGACAGATACGGCGCGCCGACGCCCGATGCGCTCGTCGAATCCGCGCTCGGCGAGGCGCGGATTCTCGAGGACGAGGAGTTCTTCGACATCAAGATCTCGGTCAAGCACTCCAACCCGCGCGTGATGATCGAGGCGTACCGGCTGCTCGCCGAGCGGTGCGACTACCCGCTGCACCTCGGCGTCACGGAGGCCGGTCCGATGCCGATGGGCGGCATCAAGAGCGCGGTCGGCATCGGAGCCCTGCTGGCCGAGGGGATCGGCGACACCATCCGCGTCTCGCTCACCGACGACCCGGTCGAGGAGGTCAAGGCCGGCATCTGGATCCTGCAGTCCCTCGGGCTGCGCAGGCGCGGGCTCGACCTCGTCGCGTGCCCCTCGTGCGGCCGTGCCGAGGTCGACGTCCTCGGTCTGACGAAGCAGGTCAACGAGGCGCTGCAACGCGAACGCATCGAGCAGCCGCTCCGCGTCGCGGTGATGGGGTGCGTCGTGAACGGACCCGGCGAGGCTCGCGAGGCGGACCTCGGCATCGCCGCGGGCAAGGGGCAGGGGTTCCTCGTCGTGAAGGGCGAGGTCGTCGACAAGATCCCCGAGTCGCAGTTCGTCGAGCGGCTGGTCGCCGAGGCCAAGCGCATCGCGGCGTCGTCCCCCGCCGA
Source organism: Actinomycetota bacterium (assembly GCA_036257835.1). Taxonomy (GTDB): domain Bacteria; phylum Actinomycetota; class UBA4738; order UBA4738; family HRBIN12; genus DATAEU01. Next base: position 7,369 of record DATAEU010000024.1, read on the forward strand.
GCCGTCGGCGTCAGCGCGTTAGCGTGTCAGCTTCAGGAACCCTTCCACGATCTTCGGCCCCTCGGGGGTGAGGATCGATTCCGGGTGGAACTGCACGCCGAAGCGGGGCAGCTCGCGGTGCCGCACGCCCATGACGAGCCCGTCCTCGGTCCACGCCGTCAGCTCGAGCTCCCCCGGCAGGTCGTCGGCCAGAACGACCAGCGAGTGGTAGCGAGCCGCCTCGAACGGGTCCTCGACACCCTCGAGGATCCCGTCGCCGGTGTGATGGACCAACGACGCCTTGCCGTGCACGGGCTCTGCCCGCTCGACGCGGCCGCCGGCCGCGACGCCCAGCGCCTGGTGGCCGAGGCACACGCCGAGTAGCGGCGTCTCCTCCGGCAAGAGCCGCAGGAGCTCCGGGAAGCACCCTGCGTCCTCCGGGCGTCCCGGGCCCGGCGACAGGATCACGCCCTCGGGCCGCATCGCGAGGAGGTCCTCGGCCGCCCGTTCGTCGCTCTTCACGACCTCGGTCTCGTAGCCCAGGCTCTCGATCAGCTGGACGAGGTTGAACGTGAACGAGTCGTAGTGATCGACGACCAGGATCATCTCGGTGTCTCTCCCGAACCGAGCGTACCGCCCGAGGGGGCGACCGCCGGGAGCAGGGCCGCTGCCTTGGCGCGCGTCTCCTCGAGCTCGGCCTGTGGGTCGGAATCGGCGACGATCCCGGCGCCGGTCTGCACGTGGGCCACGCCGTCGGCGACGACGGCGGTGCGGATCGTGATGCAGAAGTCGAGGTCGCCGGCGAACGTTCGGTAGCCGACGGCGCCCGCGTACGGGCCGCGCGCGGTGGGCTCCGCCTCGGCGATCAGCTCCATCGCACGGCGCTTGGGCGCGCCGGTGACCGTGCCGGCGGGGAACGTGACGGCAAGCGCGTCGAACGCGTCCTGGCCGTCGGCGAGCTCGCCCTCGACGGTGCTCACGATGTGCATGACCCGCGAGAAGCGCTCGACGACCATCAGCTCGGTCGGACGCACGGTCCCCGGACGACAGACGCGGCCGAGGTCGTTCCGCGCGAGGTCGACGAGCATCGCGTGCTCCGCCTGCTCCTTCGGATCGGCGAGCAGCTCGTGCTCGAGCAGGCGGTCACGGACCTCGGTTCGGCCGCGCGGCCGCGTCCCGGCGATCGGGCGCGCCGAGACGCGCCGCCCCTCGACGCGGACGAGGGGCTCCGGCGAGGAGCCGGCGAGCTCCATGCCGAGCATCCGCAGGAAGAACATGTACGGGGCGGGGTTCGTCACCCGCAGCCGACGGTAGATCGGGTATGCGCCTTCGGGTGCGGCGAACGAGACGCGCCGCGACGGGACGCCCTGATAGATGTCGCCGGCCAGGATGTGGTCACGGAACGCGGCGACGATGTCGCGGTACCGCTCGTCACGCATGTTCGCGTCCCCGTCGGCGTCGCCGCCCTCCTGGTCGTCCGCCGCCACCGGTGCGGGCGCCCGCACGCCGGCGACCGCCGCCACGAGCCCCTCGAGCGTCCCGACGGCCTCGTCGTACCCGCCCGCCTGCGCGTGCGCCACGAGGACCAGCCGCTGCCGCCAGTGGTCGAACACGACGGCGCGGTCGATGACGAGCAGGCCGACCGGCGGGCAGGGCGCCTCCGATGGGTGCGGCGCGGGATGGCCGTCGAGCAGCGTGGCCGCCTCGTACGCGATGTATCCCATGAGCCCGCCGGTGAGCGGCGGCAGGTCGGAGATGCGTGGGGAGGCGAGGGCGCGGGCGAGCTCGCGGAGCGCCGTTCGCGTCGGAGTTGCGTGGCCGACGTCGGCGATCGGCAGTGGGCGGCGCACGTCGCGGACGGACACGCCATCGTCCTGGCCGACGATGATCGCCGCCGGATCGCCGGCCGCGAACGAATATCGTCCCCAGCGCTCCGATCGCTCGACGCTCTCGAGCAGGATCCCCGGCCCCTCGGCGGCGAGCGCCGGGAAGACGCCGACCGGTGTTGAGACGTCGGCGAGCAGCTCGGTCCAGACCGGCACCAGGGGCCAGGTCGCGGCCAGGCCGTCGAACGTCTCGCGATCGGGGTGGATCCGCACTGGGCCTCCGCACGTCAAGCGGCCCGGGGAGTCTCGCCGCCGTCCCCGGTGACGTCAACGCCGCGTACGCTGACTGTCGAAGCGACGGGCCCGGTGTACGGTCGGGGCGAACCCGGCCGGCGCTCGAGAGGAAATTCGCATGCCCGCACTCGCCCGTCGCTCGTTCCCGGTGTTCCTCGCGGCGGCCGCCGCGATCGCGGTCGTGCCGTCCACGGCCGTCGGGACGCCCTCCTCGCCCCGTCTGCGTGCCGGCGGCGGCCTGGCTTCGCTCCCGGTGTTCGGCGGCATGAGCCGAGTCGTCCTCCGCGCGGCGAGCCCGATCACGATGCGGCCGTCCCACCCCGTCGCGGCGACCACGATGCGCCCCGGACCTGCTGCGCGGTCGGCGGCGCCCGCATCCGCGGCCCCGGTCGCCGCGACGCACGTCGATGCGATCCCGCAATGGAAGACGGATTCTCCGGCCGACCCGACGGGCGCGATCGGCGTCACGAACATCGTGACGGCGGTCAACACCGCGGTGGCGGTGTACGCGCGCGACGGCTCGGAGCTCTTGCCACCGACCGATCTGGCGTCGCTGATTCCCGGCGTGCAGGGGCAGAAGTTCGACCCGAAGATCGTCTACGACCAGTACACGAGCACGTTCGTGCTGACCTTCCTCGTCCGCCGCGCGGCGACCAGGCAGTCGTGGATCGTCGTCACGACGATCCCGGATGCCACCGCGGCGGACCAGACCACGTGGTGCGGAACGAAGCTCCACGCCGACACGGTGCCGAGGAACGGGCGTCAATGGGCCGACTACCCGGCGGTCGGCTACGACGGCGACGGCATCGCGATCGACACCAACGCGTTCACGTTCGGGGGACCGTTCGCGTACGCGCAGATCTATTCGATCGCGAACATCGATCTCTTCGGCACGTGCGATCCGACGTCGCCGGTCGCGTTCACGTCGATCACGGGCGACGGCACGCGCAACCCGGACGGAGCCAAGGCGTTCACGATCCAGCCCGCGCAGACGCAGGGCGGATCGAACGGCGACCAGTACTTCCTGTCGTACGGCCGCAGCGGTGCCCTGGTGGTCTGGCGGCTCCGCGCGACGGCGGCCGGCCTCCGACTGACGAACGCGGCGATCCCGGTCAAGGCGGAGGTCATCCCGCCGTACGGGACGCAGGCAGGTGGTTCGTACCGCAACCCTGACACGTGGTGGGATCCGGGCGACCTGCGGCTCGTCAACGCCTTCTACGACGCCGATCTCGGTCGTCTCTATACGGCGCACGCCGTGGCCGCCAACCTCAGGCCGGACACGATGACGGGCCGCTACATCGAGTCGGCGATCCGGTGGTACGAGGTGGAACCGGCGGGTCGCCTCACGCGTTCGACGCTCACGCGGACCGGTACGGTCGGCGCGCCCGAGGTCGACTCCGGATGGCCGGCCGTCGCGACGGACGCCAGCGGCGATCTGTTCATGACCTTCAGCCGAGCCAGCAAGCCGCGGCAGGAGTACCTGTCGGCCTGGGCCGCGGAGATCCCGCCCGGCGTTACGAAGGCCCAGCTGACGCTGCTTACGGCGGGCGCCGCGACGATGGAGAGCAGGATCAGGGACGACCCTGTCGAGCGATGGGGCGACTTCAACGCGATCAACCGCGACCCGGTCGACGGCGCGTTCGTCGCCATGGTGAACCAGTACGCGAAGGGCGACGGCTCCTCGACCGTGACCGACAGCTGGCAGCAGACGTTCGACCTCGTCTCGGACGGCTGATCGCGCGGGCCGGCTCGGCGCTGCCGCTATCCTGAGGGCCTCATGCGGCTCTCGCACCTGTTCGCGCCGACGCTGCGTGACGACCCGTCCGAGGCCGACGTCGCCTCGCACCGGCTCCTGCTTCGCGCGGGCTTCGTGCGGCAGCTCGCGTCGGGTCTCTACACGTCGCTGCCGCTCGGCGTCCGTTCGATGCGCAGGATCGAGAACATCGTCCGCGAGGAGATGGACGCCTCGGGCGCGCAGGAGATCCGCATGCCGAACCTGCTTCCGTCCGAGCCGTGGAAGGCGACCGGCCGCTGGGACCTGTACGGCGAACTCCTGTTCCACGTCATCGATCGGCACGAGCGAGAGATGGTGCTCGGACCCACGCAGGAGGAGGTCGTCGCGCCGCTGGTGGCCTCGGAGTCGCTGTCCTACCGCTCCCTGCCGCTCAACCTGTATCAGGTCGGGTGGAAGTACCGCGACGAGTTCCGCCCCCGGTTCGGCCTGCTCCGCGTCCGCGAGCTCCTGATGAAGGACGCCTACTCGTTCGACCGTGACGAAGAGGGGATGCGGAGCTCCTACGATGTGATGCTGCGGGCGTACCGGCGGATGTACGAGCGGCTCGGGATCTCGTACGCCGTCGTCGAAGCCGAGGCGGGGCAGATCGGCGGCGGGATCAACCACGAGTTCATGGCGCGCGCCGACGTCGGGGAGGACCTGTTCGTCGAGTGCGAGAACGCTGACTACCTCGCCGACGTCAAGGCCGCCCGGCCGCGGCCGCCGGACCCGATCGAGCAGGACGATCTCCGGCCGCTCGAGGTCCTCGACACGCCGAACACGCCGACGATCGACGCCCTCGCGGTGTTCCTCGACATCGCAGCCGAGCGCACGCTGAAGACCATCCTGTTCGACGCCGGGGGTCAGACCGTGGCGGTCCTCGTGCCCGGCGACCGCGAGGTCGCCGAGGAGAAGCTCGAGCAGCTCCTCTTCCCCACTCCCATCCGCCGCTTCGAGGACGACGACTTCGCCGAGCGCGGGTTCGCGAAGGGGTATGTGGGCCCGCAGGGCATGCCCGACGACGTCGTCGTGATCGGCGATCACTCGGTGCGCGCGGGCAAGGACTGGGTGACTGGCGCCAATGAGACGGACCATCACGTCGTCGGCGCCAACACGCCGCGCGACTTCCGGGTGGATCGGTATGAGGACGTCATCGAGATCCGCGAAGGCGATCGCTGCCCGATCGACGGCGGCGCGCTGCGGATCGGGCGCTCGATCGTCGTCGCGCACATCTATCAGCTCGGGACGAAGTACTCGGCGCCGCTCAAGGCGACGTTCATCGATGAGGACGGCACCGACCAGCTCTTCCAGATGGGGTGCTACGGCGTCGGCATCTCACGCACGCTCGCGGCGGCGGCGGAGCAGTTCCACGACGACGCGGGTCTCAAGTGGCCGAAGGTGATGGCGCCTTTCGACGTCGTGGTGATCGTCGCGAACGGCGACGACGAGGAGGTCACGTCGGCCGCACATTCCATCTACGCCGATCTCGTGTCGGCCGGGCTCGACGCCGTCATCGACGACCGCGACGTGGCCGCCGGCGTGAAGTTCAACGACGCCGACCTGATCGGCTATCCCGTGCAGGTCGTGGTCGGCCGCCGCGGGCTGAAGTTGGGATCGGTCGACCTGAAGCTCCGGGCGACGGGGGAGCGGTCGCAGGCGTCGCTCGCCGGGGCGGTCGACGCCGCCCGGCGCCTGTGGGAGTCGGCGCCGTGAGGGCCGGGCGTGCCTCCAACCGGCTCCGCGACTTCGTCGGTCGGCACCCCGAGGTCGAGGCCGTCGTGCAGCACGTCGGGCTGCGAACCTGGGACCTGCTGCTGATCGACGTCACCGGGTTGTGGATCCGCGAGGAGATGCACTCCGAGGAACAGGCCGAGGCCGTCTGCCGCGACCTGCGTGTGCGCCTGAACCGCGGCTGGGGCGATGCGCGCCTGGCCCGCCGGCTGGCCCAGCGGGATCACTGGAACACGCCCGACGGGCAGCGCAGGGCGCTCTGACCTGCGCTTCTGCTCCGCCTCCGGTATACTCGGACGGCAACTGGTTCTCGGGAACGTCCGACGTGGGCTCGCGCCCACGTTCTTTTTCGAAGGGGCGGGCCTTCGAGGGGCGGCGCTGGCGCCTCGAGGAGGTAACGGGAGATGGTGGACGTGGAGGCGCTGGTCCGGCCGGTCGTCGAGGGCGCTGGGCTCGACCTCTGGGACGTCAGCTACCACCGCGAGTCCGGCCGCCGGATCCTGCGGGTCGCGGTCACCAGGCCCGGCGGTGTCGACCTCGACACCATCTCGGAGGCGTCGGAGAGGATCTCGCGGCGCCTGGACCTCGAGGACTTCGGCAACCAGCGGTACGAGCTCGAGGTCACGTCACCCGGCCTCGAGCGAACGTTGAAGGCACCCCGGCACTTCCAGGCGAGCGTCGGGGAGCAGGTGAAGGTGAAGACCGTCGAGCCCGTCGAGGGCTCCAGGGTGCACCGGGGCGCGCTGGTCTCGGCCGACGCGGAGGCGTTCACGATCGCCACCGACGGCGGAGAGCTGCGCGTCCCCTACGGAAACGTCGCCTCGGCGCGGACGGTCTTCGAATGGGGCCCGGCGGCAAGGAGTTGACATGAACCCGGACATGATCGCGGCGCTCCGCGAGCTGGAGCGCGAGAAGGGCATCGCCTTCGAGACGATCCTCGCGGGGCTCGAGGAGGCAATGGCCTCCGCCTACAAGTCGTGGTGGAAGCAGCAGCACCCCGAGCTCGACGAGGACTCGTTCGGTGTGCGCGCCGAGATCGATCCCGAGTCGGGAGACCTGCGCGTGTGGCTCCAGCAGCTCGAGGAGGTGGAGCCGGAGACCGAGGACGAAGAGCCGACCACCCGCGTCGTGTCTGAGGAGGAGGTTCCGGTCACCGACGAGTTCAAGGGGCGGATCGGCGCGCAGACGGCCAAGCAGGTCATCTTCCAGAAGCTCCGCGACGCCGAGCGCGAGATGACGTACGAGGAGTTCGCGGGCCGCGAGGGCGACGTCATTACGGGCATCGTCCAGCAATCCGACCGCCGGTACATCCTGCTGGACCTCGGCAAGGTCGAGGCGATACTGCCGCAGGCCGAGCAGGTGCCGTCGGAGACGTACAAGCCGGGTGAGCGCGTCAAGGCGTACATCACCGAGGTCCGCAAGGGGACCAAGGGTCCGCAGATCGTCGTCTCGCGCTCGCATCCCGGGCTGCTCAGGGCCCTGTTCGCGATGGAGGTTCCCGAGATCGACGAGGGGATCGTCGAGATTCGCGCCGTCGCGCGCGAGCCGGGGCACCGCTCGAAGATCGCGGTCTCGTCGAACGAGCCGGGTGTCGACCCGGTCGGCGCGTGCGTCGGCCCGAAGGGCTCGCGTGTGCGGATGGTCGTGACCGAGCTCCGCGGGGAGAAGATCGACGTCGTGCCGTGGAGCGGCGATCCGGCGACGTTCGTGGCCAACGCGCTGCAGCCCGCCAAGGTGAGCCAGGCGCGCGTCGACCCCGCCACGCAGACGGCAGAGGTCATCGTGCCCGACTATCAGCTGTCGCTGGCGATCGGGAAGGAGGGCCAGAACGCCAGGCTCGCCGCCAGGCTGACCGGCTGGCGGATCGACATCCAGAGCGAGACGCAGCAGGCCGAGGAGTCGCGCGGCCGCCAGGCGCCGCCGCCCGCCGCGGGCTCGCAGGACACGCCGACCGAGGCCGAGTCCGCGTCGGCCGGGGTCGACGTGGTCGCGGTCGAGGAGTCGGCGCCGGCCGAGTGAGCGCCGCGAAGCGGGAGCCGGTCCGAACGTGCGTCGGGTGTCGCCGGCGGGCCGAGAAGGCGGCGCTGCTGCGCGTCGTGCTCGGCCCGGACGGTCTCTTCGCGGCCGATCCGACGGGTCGAGCACCGGGCAGGGGTGCGTACGTGCACCCGGAGGCCGGGTGCATCGACGCCGCGGTAAGACGCGGCGCGCTCGCTCGCGCGCTCAGAACGGGTCCTCAGACAGGCGAAGCCGCTAGGCTACTGGAGGCCGTTCGTTCGGCGGCATCGTCCGACGCTCCGAGCGGCTCCACCGACGACGAAGGAACGGGAAGCGCTTGAGGGTTCACGAACTCGCGAAGGAGCTCGGGGTCGCCAGCAAGGAGTTGCTGACGGCGCTGCGCGAGATGGGCGTCGACGGCCTCACGGCCTCGTCGTCCGTCCCCGACCAGGCCGTGCCTCGCCTGCGCGCTTCCGGCGGTAAGGCCGTACCCGAGGCCAAGATCCGTGAGGCGCGCGAGGAGCCGCTGCCCAAGGCCCGCCCGAAGAAGGTCCAGGCCAAGCGCGAGGTCGAGTCCACGGACGCCGCCGCCGTGTCGCCGACCGTTCCGTCTTCTGAGGAGGGGCAGGCCGCTGCCGAGGAGATCCTCGCGACGCCGCCCAGCGGCAACGGCTCGGCCGCGCCGGCGACGGCACCGGCGCCGGTCGCCTCCACCCCCGCCGCGGCGCCGAAGCCGGGACTTCCCGTGCTCAAGGTCACACGGGGCGCCACCGCGCAGGAGCTCGCCGACAAGACCGGCCGGAGTGCCGCCGAGATCGTCAAGATCCTGTTCTCGATGGGCGAGATGGTGACGGCGACGCAATCGCTTTCCGACGACGCCATCTCGCTCGTCGCGGCCGAGCTCGGCTACGAGCCCGAGATCGCCGGCCTCGTGGAGGAGGAGGAGGTCGAGGAGGAGCCGGTCGACGCGAGCCGGTTGCAGCCCCGGCCGCCGGTCGTCACCGTCATGGGACACGTCGACCATGGCAAGACGCTGCTGCTCGACGCGATCCGCAGCACCGACGTCGTCGCCGGCGAGTTCGGCGGCATCACCCAGCACATCGGTGCCTATCAGGTGCACGTCAACGGCCGCGAGGTGACGTTCATCGATACCCCCGGCCACGAGGCGTTCACGGCGATGCGCGCGCGCGGAGCCCAGGTGACGGACATCGTCGTCCTGGTCGTGGCGGCGGACGACGGCGTGAAGCCGCAGACGCTCGAGGCGCTCGACCACGCGAAGGCCGCGGGGGTGCCGATCATCGTCGCGGTCAACAAGATCGACAAGCCGGAGGCGGACCCGCAGCGCGTTCGCCAGCAGCTGGTCGAGCACGGCGTCGTGCCGGCCGAGTGGGGCGGAACGTTCGAGTTCGTTGACGTCTCCGCCAAGGCGCGGACGAACCTCGAGAGCCTGCTCGAGACGATCCTGCTGGTCGCCGACGTCGAGGAGCTCAAGGGCGATCCCGAGGGTCGCGCGAGGGGGGCCGTCATCGAGGCGAACCTCGACCGGGGCCGCGGGCCGGTCGCGACCGTGCTCGTGCAGCGCGGGACGCTCGAGGTGGGCGACGCGCTCGTCGCGGGCGCCGCATGGGCCAAGATCCGCGCGATGCTCGACGAGCACGGGCAGCCGGTGAAGGTCGCCGGCCCAAGCAAGCCGGCGCAGATCCTCGGATGGTCGCACGTGCCCGACGCCGGCGACGACTTCCGCGAGGTCGAGGACGAGCGCGAGGCCCGTCACGTCGCGCAAGAGCGCGAGGCCAAGGTCCGCGCGGCCGAGCTCGTCACCGCCCGTCCACCGACGCTTTCCGAGCTGATGGCCGCCGCGCGCGACGCCGAGGTTCCCGAGCTCAACATCGTGCTCAAGGCCGACGTCCAGGGGTCGCTCGGCGCGTTGCAGGACGCGTTCGCCAAGCTGCCCCAGGACGAGGTGCGAGTGAACATCGTTCGCACGGGCGTCGGCGCCGTCACCGAGAGCGACATCTCGCTGGCCATGGCCTCGCAGGCGGTCGTGGTCGGGTTCAACGTCCGGCCCGACGTCGCCGCGCGCGAGCTCGCCGAGCGCGAGGGCGTCGACGTGCGCCTTTACCGCGTGATCTACGACGCGATCGACGACGTCCGCAGCGCGCTCGCCGGCATGCTGTCGCCCGAACAGCGCGAGGCCGAGCTCGGCCGCGCCGAGGTCCGGGCGACCTTCCGCGTCCCGCGCCTGGGCGTGGTGGCGGGGTGCATGGTCGTCGACGGCGTCATCGTGCGGAACTCCCGCGCACGTCTCGTCCGCGACGGGGTCGTCGTCTACGACGGCCGGATCGGCTCGCTCCGGCGGTTTAAGGACGACGTCCGCGAGGTCGCCGAGGGCTACGAGTGCGGCATCGCGATCGAGAACTTCCAGGACGTGAAGGAGGGCGACTTCATCGAGGCCTACGAGGTCCGCGAGGTCGCCCGCCAGCTCTAGCGTCGCCGCACGGAGACCGGCCGGAGGAACCGGGCATGCTCGTCGCGCTCGAACGCTTCGACCTGCGCATCCCCGCGTGCAACTCGCTGAAGGAGAAGCGCCACGTGGTGAAGACGCTCACCAACGGCCTGCGGTCGAAATTCAATGTTGCCGTGGCCGAGGTCGACCACCAGGACCTCTGGCAGCGGGCGACGATCGCCGTGTCGGCCGTCGGCGCCGAGGGGTACCACCTCAGACGAGTGATGCACGAGATCGAGAAGTTCGTCGACCGGTGGGCCGAGGTCGAGGTCATCGACGCCGAGCTGTCGCTGCACGATCCGGAGGACGAGTGATCGCGATGACCGAGGGTCCGCGCACCAGCCGCGTCTCCGAGGAGTTCCGGGAGATATTGGCGGAAGAGATCCTCAAGCTGAAGGATCCACGTGTCGGGTTCGTCACGGTGACGGGCGTCAAGGTGTCCCCGGACCTCCGCCGTGCGTGGGTGTACTACACGGCGATGGGCGACGAGCGCGAGCGCCGGTCGAGCGCGGCGGCGCTCCGCTCCGCGGGGCCGCACCTCCGCCGCGTGATCGGCGCGCAGGTCCGGCTCAAGGTGCTCCCCGAGCTGACGTTCGAGGAGGACGACACCGAACAGGCGGCCGAGCGGATCGAGACGCTGATCCGCAAGCTGCACCAGGGGGAGCGGGGGGCTCCGGCCCCCCGATCAAGCCAGGGGAAGCGGGGGGCTCCGGCCCCCCGATCAAGCCAAGGGGAGCGGGGGGCTCCGGCCCCCCGATCAAGCCAGGGGGAAGAGGATGAACGTGGCTGAGGCCGCCGAGCCGTCGACGGATGCGCTCGACCGCGCCGCCGAGGTCCTCGGGTCCGCTCCGATCGTCGCGCTCGCGTGCCATGTGAATCCGGACGCCGACGCGCTGGGGTCGATGCTCGGGCTGTCCAACTTCCTGCGCGAGCGAAGCGCCGAGACGGTCTGCTCGTTCGGCAATGAGCCGCTCGACGTCCCTCGGTGGGCCGAGCTCCTCCCGGGGATCGACGCGCTCGTCGAGGCGAAGGACTTCCCGGCCGCGCCGGACGTGTTCGTCACGTGCGACGCCGCCTCGCTGGACCGGCTCGGCGCGCTCGCTCACGTGGCCGGCAAGGCGCGCGACGTGATCTGGATCGATCACCACATCAGCAACGAGGGGCTCGGAACGATCCCGCTCATCGATCCGACGGCGTCGTCGACGGCGGAGGTCGTCTACCGGCTGCTCGGCAGGATCGGGGGCGAGATCTCGTCGGCCTCGGCGATCTGTCTGTATGCGGGGCTCGTCACCGACACCGGCCGGTTCCAGTACGGCGCGACGCGGCCCGAGACGCTCCGCATCGCGGCCGATCTGCGCGAGCGGCCGTTCGACCACGTCTCGCTGGCGCAGGCGCTGTACGAGGACGGCTCGGCCCGGTACCTCAGGCTGCTGTCGACGGCGCTCGGACGCATCACGCTGGAGGAGGATCGCGACCTCGTCTGGACGTACCTGACGCAGGCCGACCTGGCCGACGCGGGGGTCGCGCCGTCGGAGACGGACGATCTGATCGACCTGGTCCGTACGGCGCGCGAGGCCGACGTCGCCGCCGTCGTCAAGCAGCAGCGCGACGGACGGTTCAAAGTGAGCATGCGATCGCGCGGCGGCCACGACGTCGCCGCGGTCGCCGCCTCGTTCGGCGGAGGGGGGCACCGGTTGGCGGCGGGCTATACCTCCAAGGGCGGGCTGGCCGAGACGGTCGAGCGCCTTCGCGCCGCGCTTGCCGACGCGTCGAGCGCCCCGTGAACGGCCCGGACGGGATCGTCCTCGTCGACAAGCCGTTCGGCGTGACCTCACACGACGTCGTCGACGCGGTGCGCCGGGCGCTCGGCACACGCAAGGTCGGCCACGCGGGCACGCTCGATCCGATGGCCACCGGATTGCTCGTGCTGGGCGTCGGCCGGGCGACACGGCTGCTGCGGTACCTCGGCGACCTGGGGAAGACCTACGAGGGCACCGCTCGTCTCGGCGAGGAGACCGACACGCTCGACGCCGATGGAACGACCGTACGGACCGCGCCGGTCGACGTCGATCGACGAGCCGTCGAGGCGGCCGCGGCCTCGCTGGTCGGGGAGTCGATGCAGCGTCCGCCGGCCTTCTCCGCCGTCAAGGTCGGCGGCCGGAGGCTGTACGAGGCCGCTCGGAGCGGGGAGCCGCTCGAGGCCGAGGCCCGGCCGATCGTGGTTCGATCGTTCGACGTGACCTCGTTCGCGCCGCCGGCGTTCGACTTCCGCGTCATCGTCTCCTCCGGGACGTACGTCCGCGTGCTCGTCGCCGACCTGGGCTCGGCGCTCGGCTGCGGCGCGCACCTGATGCGGCTGGTGCGGACCGATGTCGGACCCTTCTCACTCCGAGAAGCCGTGCCGCCGGATCGCGTGAGCCGTCCGCTCCCGCTCGAGTGGGCGATCGCGCACCTCCCGACCATCCGGGTCAACGCCGAGGAGGCGCGGGTCGCGGCGAACGGGTCGATCCTCGGTCCCGCCGGCATCGACGGGCCGTACGGCGTCTTCGGTCCCGACCGCCGGCTCATCGGTGTTTATCGGGACGACGGAGGGAAGGCGCGCCCCGAGGTGATCCTCCCGCGTCGCTGAGTCGCTTGCCGGTGCGCGCGCGGCGACGAGGCGTCGGGCATCCTGCCCGCGTGGGAGAACGCTCGGATCGCCGGGGCCGGATTCGCCGCATCGTTCAGATCGTCCTGTCGGTCCCGTCGTCGTCGGCATCTTCGCGTTCGCGATCCCGAAGATCGCCGACTACGGCTCCGTCTGAAGGGCGATCACCGCCATGACCTGGCTCGAGCTCGCGACGCTCGTCCTCGCGACGCTGTTCAATCTCGTCACGCACTGGTGGCAGAACATGGCGTCCCTGCCGAGCCTTGGGTTCTGGCAGGCGGCGGTCAATAACCAGACGACGATCTCGATCGCGGACCGATCCCCCGCGGCGGGTATCTGGCGGTCCCGATCGGCTACGCGATGTACCGGTCGTGGCGGTTTAGCCCGTCGGCCATCGCGCTTTCGGTCGCGACGACCGGCATCTGGAACATCTTCATGAAGCTCGCCCTGCCGATCGTCGCGCTCGGGCTCCTCGCCCTGAACCATCAGGCGCGAGGCGGCATCGTGACCGCGTCGCTGTCGGCGTCGTCGTCCTCGTCGTGGCGGTCGTCCTGTTCGCGCTGATGCTCTGGCGCGAGGAGCTGGCCCGTCGGATCGGCTCGGCGGGGAACCGGCCGGTGAACGGCGTTCGACGGCTGCTCCACAAGCCGCGCTCGGACGTCGGCGACACGGCCGTCCGGTTCCGAGGGAGATCATCGAGCTCGTCCGCGGCCGATGGCTCGCGCTCACGGCGACGACGATCCTCAGCCACCTCGCCCTGTGGCTCGTCCTGCTCCTCGCGCTCCGCCACGTCGGCGTGTCGGAGTCGGAGATCTCGACGGTGCAGGTGCTCGGCGTGTTCGCCTTCGGCAGGCTGATCTCGGCGCTGCCGGTCACGCCGGGCGGCGTGGGCGTCGTGGAGCTCACGTACATCGGCGGACTGGTGCTCGCCGGCCGAGCGCACGCCGATGTGCCGCTCGACGCCTTCCGCGCGCAGGTCGCGGCCGCCGTCCTGGTGTTCCGAGCGCTGACGTTACGGCGTCCATGAACCGCTCGGCGGATCACCTATCTGATCTGGCGCTCGAAGAAGAGCTGGGATCGCAAGGCGGCCGGCGAAGGCCGGGTTGGCCAACCGGCCTGATCCGCCGCCCGAGGTAC
>DATAEU010000027.1:0-12367 GCA_036257835.1 Actinomycetota bacterium
GGCGACCGGGAGGTGCGCGTGCGGTTGTTGGTGCTGGGCGGGACCGGCTTCGTCGGGCGGGCGTTCGTCGAGGTCGCGTTGGAAGCGGGGCACGACGTGACGCTGTTCAACCGGGGGCAGCGCGATCCGGATGCGTTTCCCGAGGCCGAGCACGTGGCCGGCGACCGCGAGCGCGATCTCTCGGCGCTCGACGGGGGGACGTGGGACGGCGTGTTCGACGCGAGCTGCTACGTTCCGCGCGTCGCCCGGCTCTCGGCGCGGGCGCTCGCCGGCCGCGCCGGCGTCTACGCGTTCGTGTCATCCCTGTCGGTGTACTCCGACGAGCGGACGTCCAATCAGGACGAGCTCGCGCCCGTCGGCACGATCGACGACCCGGCGACTGAGGTGATCGACGACCGGACCTATGGGCCGCTCAAGGTCCTCGCCGAGCGGGAGGTTGCCGACGTGTTCGGTGACCGAGCGCTGATCGAGCGGCCGGGGTTCATCGTCGGGCCGCACGACACGATCGACCGGATGCCCTGGTGGCTGCGCCGCGTCGCGCGCGGCGGAGCGGTCGCCGCGCCGTCGAGCCCCGACTACCCGTTGCAGCTGATCGATGCGCGGGACATCGGCGTGTGGACGCTTTCGATGTTGGAGGCGGGTCGCGGCGGCCTCTTCAACCTGTGCGGCCCGGAACGGCCGCTGCGGTACGGCGAGCTGCTCGAGACGATCAAGCGCGTGACGCGGTCCGATGCCGAGTTCGTCTGGCTGCCCGAGTCCTTCCTGGCGGAGGAGGGCGTCGACCCGAACGAGGAGCCGTTCCCGTACTGGCTCGGCCCAGCGAGCGAGTCGGCGCCGACGTTCTCGAATCGCCGTGCGCTCGACGGTGGTCTGATGTTCCGCCCGCTCGAGCAGACGATCCGGGACGAGGTCGCGTGGGACGCCGCCCGGCCGCAGGAGACGCTGGACCGGGGGATCGAGGCCGATCGCGAACGCGCGTTGCTCGAGCGGTGGGGCGAGCGCTCGGGCTAGAGGAACCGCGTCGATTCGCTCACGGCGCGAGCGGCACCGAGCGTCGCCGACCGTCCTCGGTGACGATCCGAACGAACGGATCCGCGAAGTGCGTCGAGATCCAGATCCGTGCGTCGCGCTCGGCGAGGTGTAGGAGCTCGGCGCGAACAGTCGCCGCGAGGTCCGGGTCGCTGTCCGACTCCCCGGACCAGGAGGGGTCCTCGACGAGCGCGGGATGATTGGTCGTATCGGCGGACAGGATCGCGCGCGCGCCGTCGTCGTCGATCACGAGGACCTGGTGCCCCGGCGTGTGACCGGCGGCGCGCACCAGCTCGAGCGAGGCGCCGACGCGCATCCGCTCCTCGGAGGCGTCGAGCACGCCCGCCCGCTCGAGGGGCGCCAGCGTGCGTTCGAAGATGTCGGGGTCCTCGAGTTCGCCGTTCCGCAGCGCCTCGATGTCGGCGGCGTTCACGACGTAGCGCGCGTTCGGAAACCGCGGGACGCCGTCCGCGGTCGACACCCATCCGATGTGGTCGTCGTGGACGTGCGAGATCAACACCTGGTCGACGTCCGCAGGGCCCACGCCCGCCTCGGAGAGCTCCTGCAGCAGCCTCCCCTCGGTCCGGCTCCACGCGAACGCCGGGGCGGAGGCGGGCCCGATCCCGGCGTCGAACAGGATCGTCCGGCCCTCGGCGCGCAGGAGGTAGCAATGGAAGTGGAGCCGCCACCGGCCGTCGTCTCCGACCGTCTCCGGATGGTCGGCGCGCAGCCGCGGCCAGACCTCGGCCGGAACGAGCGGGAAGGACTCCTCGAGAGGGTCAGCGAGCGTGTCGGCGTCGCACAGCGCAACCGCCTCGACCTCGCCGAGACGCAGCGTTCCGTGCGGCATGCCCGGTTGACGCCGGTCAGCCGACGTAGCCCTCGACGGTGCCGGCGTCGCGAACGCTCGCATCGTCGGGGTCGAGGCCGGCGGCTCGTCGCGCGCGCCGCTGGTGCAGCAGGTCGTAGCACTGGTCGAGCTGCACCGCGATCTCCTGGAGCCGCTCGCGCTCGGCGCGCGAGGCCTCGCCGCGAGACTCGCGCTCGAAAAGCTGGTGCTCCTCGTCCGCGAGCCCATTGATCCGCTGGATGACGTCTTCGTCTGCCATGGCCCAACCTCCGGAAGAACCCTACTACCCGTGCGCCGGTGGATCTGACGCCGAGCCGCTCCCCGTCAGAGCTCGATCGCGACCGGCTCGCGCCGCGCCTCGTCGTGGTCCGTGTCGCGGACGTGGCCGCCGTGCGGGATCCAGGTGAACGCGATGACCGCCCCCAGGAGCAGCACCGCGCCGCCGAACAGCAGCGCCAGCCGGAACCCGTCCATGAACGACGTGGCGAACGCCCCGAAGATCCGGTGTTGGATGTCCGGCGGGATGCCGCGGAGCACGTTGCTGCTGATGTCGCCCTGCCCGGCGGCCGTCCCGATCGTCGCCTGCTGCTGCGGCGACAGCCCGAGCCCGGCGAGGGCGGGGACGAAGGCGTCGCGCAGCTTGGTCGTCAGGATGGCGCCGAGGACGGCGATGCCGAGGACGCCGCCCACCTCGCGGCTCGTGTTGGTCATCGCCGACCCGAGCCCGGCGCGCTGCGGCCCGACGGCGTTCATGACGGCGGCCGTCATCGGCGCCATCGTCGCCCCGATGCCGTGGCCCATCACGGTGAAGATCGGCAGCAGGTACAGGTACGAGGTGTCGATGTGGGTCGTCAGACCGAGCAGCAGCAGGGCGCTGCCCGCGAGGACGAGCCCGTAGGTCATCGGGATCCGCGAGCCGTGTCGTTGGGCGAACTTCCCGGCGTTGGGCGCCGTGACGATGATGGCGAGCGTCATCGGCAGGAACCGGTAGCCGGCCTCGAACGGCGAGTAGCCCTGGATCGACTGCAGGTAGATGCTGAAGAAGAAGAACATCGCGAACATCCCGAGCGACACCGAGAACGCGACCGCGTTGCCGGCCGAGAACGCCGGGATCCGGAAGAACCGCAGCGGCATCATCGCGTGCGGGTTCCGCATCTCCCAGCGGAGGAACGCGGCGCCGAGCGCGGCGGCGAGGATGAACGACCCGACGATCTGGGCGTCGCTCCACCCTCGCGCGTTGGCCTCGATGAGCCCGTAGGTGAGGAAGAACAGCGCCGACGTCCCGAGCAGGAGGCCCGGGATGTCGAGGCGGCGCTCGACCTCGGAGGTGGACTCGCGCACCGTGCGCACGGCGACGAGGAACGCGATCGCGCCGATAGGCACGTTGAGGAAGAAGACCGACTGCCACCCGAGGTGCTCGACCATGAGACCACCGATCGTCGGGCCGAGCGCGAGCGCCAGCCCGGACATCCCGGCCCACAGACCGATGGCGCGAGCACGCTCCTGCGGCGGGAAGGTGACCGTGATGATGCTCAACGTGCCGGGCATCAGCAGCGCGGCGCCGACGCCCTGGATGGCCCGGAAGCCGATCAGCAGCGACGTGCTGTTGGACAACCCGCACCCGAGTGAAGCGAGCGTGAACACCACGAGGCCGCTCACGAACATCTTCTTGCGTCCGTAGCGGTCGCCGAGGATCCCGCCCGTCAGCAGCAGGGAAGCGAACGCGAGGACGTACCCGTCGACGATCCACTGCAGCTGGGAGATCCCGGCCGACAGATCCAGGCGGATCGTCGGCAGGGCCACATTGACGACGGTGTTGTCCAGCATCGCCATCGCCAGGGCGAAGCACATCGTGAGCAGGACGACGACCTTCTCGCGGGCGTTTTCGCCCTCGAACCCGAATGTCGGCACGCGTCTTCTCCCAGTCTCGAAAAGGATCAGCTCAGCATACGGTTGCCCTGGGACAACCACCCCCGCCGGCACGGTGTTCCCGGTATCCGATCCTCATCGTCGCCGACATCGTGCCGAGATGACGATGAAGCCCCGGCGTCGGACGGCAACGTCAGGTGATGCCGAGCGCCGCGCCGCAGGTGCCGCAGAAGACGATCCGGACGTCGGTGCTCGCCTCGACGTCGCCCTCCGCCGACATCGTGCGGACACGGAGCGACGAGGCGAGCGGGGTGCCGCATCGGCCACAGACCGGCGGCGACTCCGGCACCTCGATCGGCTCGAGCTCGTCCTCGCGAACATGGAGTCGTTCTCCCCCCTCGGGGATGAACCCGCCGCTCGGGGCATCGCCGACCGCGGCGGCCTCCACGCCCATCGCCGACAGTGTCTGGACGACCTCGCGCCGCGTGGCCTGCAGGTCGGCGCCGAGCTTCTGCAGAACCTGCGCCGCGACGCCTTCGCCCTCGCGGATCAGCCCGAGCAGGATGTGCTCGGTGCCGATGTAGTTGTGGCCGAGCTGCAGCGCCTCGCGGAGCGAGAGCTCGAGGACCTTCTTGGCGCGCGGCGTGAACGGGATGTGCCCGGCCGTCGCCGCCTGGCCCTCGCCCACGATCTCCTCCACCTGCCGACGAACGGCCGCGAGGGAGACCTGCATCGATGCGAGGACCCGAGCGGCGACGCCCTCGCCCTCGTGGATCAGCCCGAGCAGGATGTGCTCGGTCCCGATGTAGTTGTGGTTGAGCATCCTCGCCTCCTCCTGGGCGAGGACGACGGAACGCCGTGCGCGGTCCGTGAACCGTTCGAACATGGCCCCTCGAGGATAGGCCGCTCCGAGGGGTTCCGGAACCCCTATCCCGGCGCTGACCTGCGGATCCTTCGGATTGTAATCGCGCTTACCATCTCGGAATACGAGCCGGAGGCCCGGGGTTCTTGAGTGCGTGACGCTCAATCCCGAGCCTTCGAACCAGTAAGGAGACGCCGTTGTCCAGTCTCGATACCACGGTCCTTCCGCTGCTTCCCCTGACCACCGGGGTCGTCTTGCCCGGGATGGTGGTCACCCTCACGATCGAGTCCGATGACGCTCGCCGCGCCGTCGATACGGCCCGCTCGGGCGGCACCGAGCTGCTCCTCGTCCCTCGGATTGGCAGCCGCTACGCCCGCGTCGGGACGGTGGCCAGCATCGAGGACGTCGGCCGGCTGCAGAACGGCATGGAGGCCCTCGTCATCCGTGGGCTCTCGCGCGCCGTCGTCAGCCAGGGCGTGCCCGGCACGGGCGACGCGATCTGGGTCCAGATCGAGCCCGTCGACGAGGGCGCGCCGACCGCCGAGGCGCTCCGCCTGGCGCGCGAGTACCGGGCGACGATCCAGAGCATCGTCGAGGCGCGCGGGGTCCCGCAGGTCGCCGACGTGCTCCGGGGGATGACGGACCCGAGCCAGATCGCCGACATGTCGGGCTACTCGCCGGACCTGTCGTTCGAGCAGAAGGTGGAGGTCCTCGAGACGACCGACCTCGAGCGGCGCCTCGAGAAGGTCCTGGTCTGGGCCAAGGAGGCGCTCGCGGAGCTGGAGCTCAAGGACAAGATCCGCAGCGACGTGCGCGAGGGCATGGAGAAGAACCAGCGCGACTACATCCTGCGCCAGCAGATGGACGCGATCCGCAAGGAGCTCGGCGAGGACGACGAGGAGAACGTCGTCGAGGAGTACCGCCGCAAGATCGCGGAGGCCGGGATGCCGGACGACGTCCGCGCGCAGGCCGAGCGCGAGCTCGGCCGTATGGAGCGCATGGGCGAGCAGAATCCGGAGGTCGGCTGGATCCGGACGTACCTCGATTGGATGATCGACGTGCCGTGGTCCAAGCGGACCGAGGACAACCTCGACATCGCCGACGCGCGCCGGATCCTCGACGAGGATCACGAGGGGCTCTCGGACGTCAAGGACCGCATCGTCGAGTACCTCGCCGTGCGCAAGCTCCGGCAGGAGCGCGGCCTGGGCGAGGCGACCGGGCGCGGCTCGGGCGCGATCCTCACGCTGGTCGGGCCTCCGGGCGTCGGCAAGACGTCGCTCGGGGAGTCGGTCGCGCGGGCGCTCGGACGCAAGTTCGTCCGCGTGTCGCTCGGCGGGATCCACGACGAGGCCGAGATCCGCGGCCACCGGCGTACCTACGTCGGCGCGCTGCCGGGCCGGATCGTCCGCGCGCTGAAGGACGCGGGGACGAAGAACCCGGTCATGATGCTCGACGAGGTCGACAAGGTCGGCGCCGACTGGCGCGGCGACCCGTCGTCCGCGCTGCTCGAGGTGCTCGACCCGGCGCAGAACCACACGTTCCGCGACCACTACCTCGACGTCGACCTCGACCTGTCCGAGGTGCTGTTCATCTCGACCGCGAACGTGGCCGAGACGATCCCCGGCCCGCTGCTCGACCGGATGGAGGTCATCCGGCTCGACGGCTACACCGAGGACGAGAAGGTCTCGATCGCGCGGCACCACTTGCTCCGCCGGCAGATCGAGCGGAACGGGCTGCGTGCCGACGAGGTCGACGTGACCGACGCCGCGCTCCTCACGATCGTGGGCGACTACACGCGCGAGGCGGGCGTCCGCAACCTCGAGCGCGAGATCGGCAAGGTCCTACGCAAGGTTGCGACGAGGCTCGCGAGCGGCGAGCTCACCGCCCCGGTCCGCATCGACGCCGGCGACGTGCGCGAGTACGCGGGGCGCCAGCGGTTCTTCTTCGAGGCGGCCGAGCGCACCAGCGTGCCGGGCGTGGCCACGGGCCTCGCCGTCACGGGCACAGGCGGAGACGTCCTGTTCATCGAGGCGACCCGCATGGACGGCGAGGGCGAAGGCCTGACCCTCACGGGCCAACTCGGCGAGGTGATGAAGGAGTCGGCGCAGATCGCGCTCTCCTACGTGCGTTCGCACGCGGGCGAGCTCGGCATCGAGCGGTCGTCGCTCGGCGGCCGATTCCACCTCCACGTCCCCGCCGGCGCGATCCCCAAGGACGGCCCGAGCGCCGGCGTGACGATGACGACGGCGTTCGCATCGCTGCTGACCGGACGTGCCGTGCGATCCACCGTCGGGATGACCGGCGAGGTGACGCTCCAGGGTCGGGTGCTGCCGATCGGCGGGCTGAAGCAGAAGGTCCTCGCCGCGCACCGCGCGGGTCTTACCGAGGTCATCCTCCCGAAGCGCAACGAGGGCGATCTGGAGGACGTGCCGGAGAGCGTTCGACAGCAGGTGACGTTCCACCCGGTCGAGACGGTCGACCAGGTCCTCGCCGTCGCGCTCCAGCCGGCGGAGGAGCCGGTCGCCGCGTAAACCGTCAGCTCGAATGACGCAAGGCCATCGAGGCCGCGACGAACAGCGTCGTGGCCTCGATCGTGTCCAATCCCAGCTCGATGTCGGCCCGCCACGAGTGGACGACCACCGAGGGCAGTGGGATGAGCTGGTTCAGGAGGCTGCCCACGACCACGACCGCGATCGCAACGAACACGCCGGCGGCGACCGAGGTGTGACCTCGTCGAAGCATCCAGACGCCGAACAACAGTGCGACGGCGCCGCTCCATCTGGCGACGAGATAGTCGGTCACCCACCGGACGAGGAAGCTCGCCGGGATGCCGCTCCAGAAGAACTGGAAGCCGTTGCCATGGATCGGCAGCAGCGGCACGAGGAGATGGATCGTGAGCGCCGCGACCCCGAGGATCAGGACCGGGCTCGGACGATCGCGAACGGTGTCGACGCCCTGCATCCGGTGCCATCCTAGGCGCCAAACCCCTACGAGGAGGCGACGCATGACGACCGACGCGCGTGCCGCCGGAACGTTCACGATCAGGGGCCAGCTGGAGGTCGTGCGCCTCGGGTTCGGGGCGATGCGTATCACCGGCCACGGCATCTGGGGCCCGCCGCGGGATCACGACGAGGCGATCCGGGTCCTCCGCCGCGCCGACGAGCTCGGCATTAACCTGATCGACACCGCGGATTCGTACGGCCCCGGGGTGAGCGAAGAGCTCATCGCCGAGGCGTTGCATCCGTACCCGGAGGGCCTCGTCGTCGCGACGAAGGCGGGCTTCGCCCGGCCGGGCCCCGGACGTTGGGTCGAGGACGGCCGTCCCGAGCACCTGCGCGAGGCCGTCGAGGGTTCGCTTGCGCGGCTGCGGCTTGAACGGATCGATCTGCTGCAGCTCCACCGGATCGACCCGAAGGTTCCGGCCGATGATCAGCTCGGGACGCTGAAGGAGCTCCAGGAGCGTGGACAGATCCGGTTCATCGGGCTGTCGGAGGTCTCGGTCGACCAGCTCGAGCACGCCCGGACGATCGTCGACGTCGTCACCGTGCAGAACCGGTACAACGTCACGAACCGTACGTCGGAGACGGTGCTCGAGCGTTGCGAGGAGCTCGGCATCGGGTTCATGCCGTTTTCCCCCCTCATGGTCGGCAAGCTCGCCGGCCCCGGCGGGCCGCTCGACGCGATCGCTCGCCGGCTCGGCGCGATGCCGTCGCAGGTCGCGCTCGCGTGGCTCCTCCGGCGCTCGCCGGCGATGCTGCCGATCCCCGGCACCTCCTCGGTCGCACACCTGGAGGAGAACGTCGCGGCAGCCGGCGTCGAGCTGACCGACGACGACATGACGGCGCTCGCCGCCGCGGCCTGATGCGATCGCTCGTCGCGACCCCGTTCGGCCCGTCGCTCGTCGAGCTTCGGCACGTCGCCGACCCCGAGCCGGACGAGCGGCAGGCGCTCGTCGAGGTGCGGGCCGTGTCGCTCAACCGGGGCGAGTGCGTCGCGCTGCGCACGGCGGAGGACGGATGGCGCCCCGGATGGGACCTGGCCGGCGTCATCCTCCGTCCCGCGGCCGACGGGAGCGGGCCCGGCGAGGGAGCTCGGGTCGTGGGCTGGGTCGACGGCGGGGGATGGGCCGAGCGGGCGGCCGTCCGGACGGCGCACCTCGCCGAGCTGCCCGACGGCGTGTCGTTCGAGACCGCGTCGACGTTGCCCGTCGCGGGGCTAACCGCGCTCGCCGCGGTCGACATGGCAGGAAACGTCTCGGGCCGCCGCGTCGCGATCACCGGCGCCAACGGCGGCGTCGGCCGGTTCGCCATCCAGGTCGCGAAGTCGCGTGGCGCGCACGTCACCGCGATCGTCACCGCGCCCGATCGGGCGGTCGGCCTCCCGGAGCTCGGCGCCGACGGGATCGAGGTGCGGCTGAGGCCGGTCGGCGAGCCGTTCGACCTGATCCTCGAGTCCGTGGGCGGGTCCTCGCTGGCCGCCGCGCTCGCGCGCGTCTCGGAGGAGGGGAGCGTGGTGACGTTCGGGAACTCCTCGAACGAGACGACGGAGTTCGACCCGCGCACGTTCTACCGGCGGGGCGCGCCGACGATGCGTGCGCTCTTCGTGGTGTGGGAGCTGCTGCACGAGCATCTCGGGAGCTTGCAGCTCGGAATGCTCGTCGACCTGGTTGCCCGCGGGGCGCTGCGTGCCGATATGGACCTCGTGAAGCCGTGGGATGAGGCGGGGACGGCCATCGAGGCGCTCCTGAAGCGCGGGATTGCCGGCAAGGCGGTGCTGACGATCCCGTGACGCTCGAGCTGATCGACGTGTCGCGGCGGTTCGGCGACGTGGTCGCGCTGGACCACGTCTCGTTCTCGATCCCCGAGGGGCAGATGGTCGGCTTCGTCGGGCCGAACGGCGCGGGCAAGACGACGGCGATGCGGATCGTCCTGGGGGTCCTGGCCGCCGACGGCGGATCCGTCAGGTGGCGGGGCGCCCGGGTCGACGGCTCGATCCGCCGCCGGTTCGGGTACATCCCGGAGGAGCGCGGCCTGTACCCGAAGATGCGTGTGCTGGACCAGCTGGTGTATCTCGCGCGGCTCCACGGCGTGCCGGGCTCGGACGCGCGGCGGGAGGCGATCCGGACGCTCGAGTTCCTCGGCGTCGGCGATCGGGCCTCGGACCGGACCGAGGCGCTCTCGCTCGGCAACCAGCAGCGCGTGCAGCTCGCGGCCGCGCTGGTCCACCGCCCCGAGGTCCTCGTTCTCGACGAAGCGTTCTCGGGGCTCGACCCGGTCGGCGTCGACGTCCTCTCGGGCGTTCTGCGCGATCAGGCGGCCAGCGGCGTCCCGGTCGTGTTCTCCAGCCACCAGCTCGAGCTTGTCGAGCGTCTGTGCGAGTCGGTGGTGCTGATCGACCGCGGTCGCATCGTCGCTGACGGCCGGATCGCCGACCTCCGCGGCTCCGATCCGCGCCGGCTGGTCCGCGTCGAGGTAGCCGCCGCGGGCACCGGCTGGCTGGAGGCGCTCGAGGGCGTGCGCGTCGTCGAGCCCCTCGCGGACGGCGGCGTGGTCGAGCTGTCCGACGGGGCCTCGCCCGACCGGCTGCTGGATGCGGCGCGCGCGGCCGGATCCGTCCGGACCTTCGCCGTGGTGCAGCCGTCGTTGCCCGAGATCTTCCGCCGCATGGTGGCGTCGCGATGAACGCGTCCACCGACCGCGGTACGTTCCGCCTGGTTGCCCGCCGCGAGTTCGTCGAGCGCGCTCGAGACCGCAGCTTCCGCATCTCGACCGGCGTCACGATGGCGTTCCTGATCGGGTTCATCCTCCTCGCCTCGGTGACGGGCGGAACGAAGAACTACGACGTCGGGGTCGTCGGCCCGGACGCGGCTGCGTCGGTGAAGCTCGCCCAGACGGCCGCCCGGGCGCTCGGCTTCACGATCACGATCCGTCCGTACGAGACGGCGGCCGACGCGAACGCCGCGGTGCGCGGGGGGGTGCTGGACGCGGCGTTCGCGAACGGCGCGATCGTCGTGAAGTCGAGCGGCCCCGACCAGCTGGTCGCGGCGCTGCAGGTCTCGACGCAGCGGCAGGAGGTTCGGAAGGCGCTCGCCGCGCAGGGGCTGACCGAGCAGCAGATCTCGGATGCGCTCTCGCGGCCGGCCCCGCCGGTGCGCTCGCTCGAGCCCGTGGAGGGCCGGCAAGGGCAGGCGGCGGTCGTCGCGTTCGTCGGGGTGCTGGCGCTGTACGGGCAGCTGTTCGCGTACGGCTACTGGGTCGCCTCCGGCGTCGTCGAGGAGAAATCCTCCAGGATCATCGAGGTGCTCCTCGCGACGATCCGGCCCTCGCAGCTGCTCCGCGGGAAGATCCTGGGGATCGGCGCGCTCGGCCTGTGTCAGCTGATCGGGATCGCGATCACGGGCATCGCCGTCGCCGTTGCGACGGGCGTGCTGAACTTCCCGGCCGGCGCGGCGCTCGCTGCGGTCTACGTCGTGATCTGGTTCCTGCTCGGGTTCTCGTTCTACGCCTCGCTGTTCGCCGTGGCAGGTGCCGTCGTCTCGCGGCAGGAGGACCTGCAGGCGACGATCACGCCGCTATCGCTCGTGATCGTGGCATCGTTCGTCGTCGGCGTGCAAGCGGTCGCGAACCCGACCTCGACGCTTGCCTCGGTGGCGTCGATGGTGCCGTTTTCGGCGCCGCTCACGATGCCGTCGCGGCTGGTGCTCGGGCAGGCCTCGGTCCCGGAGGCCCTGCTCTCGGCCGGTCTGACGATCGCCGGAGCGCTGGCGCTCATCCCGGTCGCGACGCGCGCCTACTCGCGCGCGGTGCTGCAGAGCGGGCGGGTCAAGCTGCGCGACGCGTTCCGGCGCGAGCGCGTCGCCTGACCCGCGCCTCGATCAGCCCTCGTCGCCGGACGGCTCGCCCGGCGGCACGATCTTCTCGACCGCGATCGTCAGCCCGCTCGCGACGGCCGCGAGCGCGCCGAGCGCGGCGAAGACCGGGAGGAGCAGCGCGCCGACGACACCGATCGTCAGCGGGATCTCGAGGAAGACGTGTCCCTCCTCGTTCTTGATCACGATCCGCCGGATGTTGCCCTCGCGGATCAGCTCCTTGACCGTCGACACCAGCTGGTCGCCGGTGACCTTGACCTCTTCCCACCGGGCGTTGCCCTCGGGCTGCGACATCTCGTGACCCTCCTCGACTCCTCGGTCATGCGGTGAGCTCCGTCGCCATCTCGTCGAATACCCTGGTGTGCATTTCGACGTCCTCCTCGGACGTGGCCGGCGACATCAGCGCCATATTGTGGAACGGCGTGAGCAGGACCCCGCGGTTCAGCGCGTACAGGTGCGTGAACCCGGCCAGCTCGTGGTCGTCGGAGGCGGCGGCCTCGCCGCCGGTCTTCGGCGTGGTCGGGATGAACCAGTACTCGGCGCGCGCGCCGATCCGCTGGATCGTCCACGGCAGTCCCCGCGCCCCGATCACGCCCTTCACGCCGTCGGCCCACCGCTCGCCGAGATCGATCATCCGCTCGAAGGCCTCGTCCGTGAGGACGTGCTCGAGCGTGGCGCGCATGACCGCGAGCGAGAGCGCGTTGCCCGAGAGCGTGCCGCCGACTCCGCCGACGTCGGTCGCGGGCAGCGCCCCCATGTACGTCTGCACGCGATCGGCCACCTCCCGGGTCATCCCGTAGCACGCGGCCGGGACCCCGCTCGCGAGCGGCTTGCCGATCGTGAGGAAATCCGGCTGCAGGCCCCACGCCTTCGTCGCGCCACCCGGGCC
>DATAEU010000035.1:0-4778 GCA_036257835.1 Actinomycetota bacterium
CGACGGATGCTGCCCCTGTCGGTCGCGGTCGCCTTCCTCCTGCTCGCCGAGGCCCTGATCGCCGTCGCGTTCGCGCGGAGCTGGCACGCGTCGTGGTGGGAGTGGCACGTCCTGATGGCCGTCGCCTTCGCGATCGTGATCGTCTCGGTCCGCACCGAGTACCGGCGCGAGGGTTCGGTCACCGCCGCGTTCGGCGGCCTGTACCTCGAGCAGACCCTGGAACGCATCGACCGGCGCTCGTCCGGCGCGATCACCCAGCTGATGCCGGCGGTCCGGTCTCGCGAGTCGCTCGCGCCTGCGCTCGAGCAGCTCCGCAGGGACGGGTTCGGGTCCGAGGAGGTCGTGCTGCTCGAACGCGCCGCGCGCGAGATGGTCCGGGTCGATGAGCTGTTCCGCCCGTACGTCGGGCCCGCGCTCGCGGACCGGCTGGAGCTCGAACCGTCGATGGCCGAGCTCGGGGGCCGCGAGGCCGACGTCACGGTGCTGTTCGCCGACCTCGCCGGCTTCACGCGCTTCTCGGACGGACGATCGCCGACGGACGTCGTCGAGATGCTGAACGCGTACTGGGCGACGGCCGTTCCGATCATCACGGAGCGCGAGGGCGGTCTGATCGAACGCTTCGCCGGCGACGCGATCCTCGTCGTGTTCAACGCGCTGGAAGATCAACCCGATCACGCGGTTCGCGCCGTGCGCGCGGCGCGTTCGATGCAGCGGGCCATCGCCGAGACCTCCAACGACCACCCCGAGTGGCCGAGGTTCCGGATCGGCATCAACACCGGCTCGGCGGCGCTCGGCAACGTCGGCGCCGGCGCGCATCGGAGCTTCACGGCGATCGGCGACACCACGAACGTCGCGGCTCGGCTTCAGGCCGCGGCTCCCGCCGGAGGCATCCTGATCGGGCAGGCGACGTTCGACGCCGTCCGGGACGAGGTCGCGGCCGAACCGTTCGGCGACCTCGACCTGAAAGGCAAGCGCACACCGGTGCCCACGTACGAGGTGCGCGTCGAGCGAACCGCGTCGGCCTAGGATTCGGCCGTGCGCATCTGCCCATCGTGCGGTGAGGAGAACTCGGACCGGGCTCGTTTCTGCCAGAACTGCGCCACGCCCCTGACCGAGACCGAACGCACCTCGGAGGTTCGCAAGGTCGTCACCGTCGTGTTCGCCGACGTCACGGGGTCGACCGCCCTCGGCGAACGCCTCGACCCCGAGGCGCTGCGCCGCGTCATGGGCCGGTACTTCGACGAGATGGCCGCCGTGATCGAGCGTCACGGCGGGACGGTGGAGAAGTTCATCGGCGACGCCGTGATGGCGGTGTTCGGGATCCCGCAACTGCACGAGGACGATGCGCTCCGAGCGGTGCGGGCCGCGGACGGCATGCGACCCGCGCTCGAGGCCTTGAACCACGACCTCGAACGCGACCACGGCGTCGGTCTCGCGGCGCGGATCGGCGTGAACACCGGCGAGGTCGTCGCCGGGGATCCATCGAGCGGGCAGCGCCTGGTGACCGGCGACGCGGTGAACGTCGCCGCCCGACTCGAGCAGGCCGCGGGACCGGGCGAGGTCCTGCTCGGCGAGGCCACGTATGGCCTGCTGCGGGATGCGATCGAGGTCGAGCCGTTGGAGCCACTCGACCTCAAGGGGAAGACGGAGCGTGTGATCACGTACCGTCTCGTCCGTGTGTTCGAGGACGTCGCAGGCCACGCGAGGCACCTGGACGCGGCGATGGTCGGGCGCGAGAAGGAACTCGAGATGCTCGAGCGGGCCCTCGAGCGAGCGCTGACCGAGCACACCTCCCACCTCTTCACGTTGTTAGGGCCAGCCGGCGTCGGCAAGTCCAGGCTCGTGCAGGAGTTCGTATCCGGACGCGCGACGACCGCGACGGTGCTGCGAGGCCGGTGCCTGTCCTACGGCGAGGGCATCACCTACTTCCCACTCGTCGAGATCGTCCAGGCCGCTGCCGGCGTCGAACGCGCGGACGACCTCGCGGCGGCGCGCTCCAAGCTCGCCGCGCTCGCCGAGGGCGCCGAGGACCCAGACCGGATCGTCGCGCTCGTCGCGGGACTGCTCTCGTGGGCCGATCCGGTCGCCTCCGAAGACGCGGACTGGGGGATCCGCAAGCTCTTCGAGCACCTCGCGCGCGATCGACCGCTCGTCGCCGTGTTCGACGACATCCACTGGGCTGAGCCCGCGCTCCTCGACCTGATCGAACACCTGGCCGACTGGACGCGGGACGCGCCGCTCCTGATCGTGTGTATCGCCCGGCCCGAACTGCTGGACATCCGGTCCGGATGGGCCGGGGGCAAGCTGAACGCCACGACGATCCTGCTGGAACCGCTGGCCGGCGACGAGACGTCGCGCCTGGTCGACAACCTGCTCGGACGCGCGGACATCCCGGACGCGGCGAGGACTCGGATCCTGGAGGCGGCCGAGGGCAATCCCCTGTTCGTCGAAGAGATGCTCGGGATGCTGATCGACGACGGCCTGATCCGCTTCGACGACGAAACGTGGCGTGCAGTCGACGACCTCGCCAACGTCACGGTCCCGCCGACGATCCAGTTGCTGCTCGCTGCTCGACTCGACCGACTGGACGCCGAGGAGCGCGCGGTGATCGAGCGCGGAGCGGTGGAGGGCAAGGTGTTCCACTCCGGCGCCGTCGCGACGCTGGCCCCGGAGTCCCTGCGGGCGAAGGTCCCATCGCGGCTGCTCGCCCTGGCCCGAAAGGAGCTCATCCGACCCGACCGCGCCGAGTTCGCCGGTGAGGATGCGTTCCGCTTCCGACACCTCCTCATCCGCGACGCGGCCTACCAGGCGATGCCGAAGGAGCAACGTGCCGACCTGCACGAGCGATTCGCGGCGTGGCTCGAGCGCGTGGCGGGCGAACGGCTGCCCGAGTACGAGGACATCCTCGGATACCACCTGGAGCAGGCCTACCGGTACCGCACTGAGCTCGGCCCGCCCGACGAGGCCGCCGTCGACCTCGGTCGCTTGGCCGCGAACCGGCTGATCGGGTCCGCCGAGCGGGCACGGGAACGCGGGGACTTCGCCGTGGCGGCGGCCCTGCTGCAGTCGGCAGAGGAGATCTCCGACGGGACCATCCGATCGCGAGCCTCGTTCGAGCGCTCGCTGACCCTGCTGGACGCGTTGGATTTCCAGGCCAGCGCGGAGGCGGCGCGAAGGGCGATCGATTCGTCCCTAGCGTCCGGCGATCGCCCCCACGAAGTGCGTTCGAGACTGATGCTGGCCGAGGCAACGGCCCAGATCGACCCCGCGCACACACTCGCCGAGACGAAGACGGAGGCCGAGGAGGCGCTCGCCGAACTCAAGCGGCTGGGCGACGAGGCGGGGATCGTGCACGCGACCCTCACCCTCGCCCGCATGGCGTTCTTCGAGGGTCGGTGCGGCACGTGCATCGAGATCGCGGAGCCCTTGCTCGACCGCGCCCCGACGATGCGGTTCAGCGATCGCTGGGCGCTCGCCACGAACCTGGGCACGGCGAGCTACTTCGGACCATCGACGGTCCAGGAGGCGTTCCGAACACACCACCTGGCCCTCGGCGTGGTGGGACACAGCATCGTCGGCCGGGTCGGGCTCGTGAACTCGATGGCTGCGCTGTGCGCGATGCAGGGCGACGTCGACGGGTGGGTCGTGGAGACCGAACGCGCCGACCGGTTGTTCGAAGAAGTACCGAGCATGATCGGCAATCGATTCCAGGCGGGCGGGGAGGCGGCGCGGGTGCTGGGGCGGTTGGCCGAGGCCGAGGAGATCTTCCGCAAGGCAGTCGAGTTCTGGGACGCCCGCGGCGAGACGGCGTTCAACTCTACGGTCACGGCGCTGCAGGCACTCGTCCTGTGCGATCTCGAGCGGTTCGACGAGGCCGAGGACCAGGCCACCCGGAGCCGCGATCTCTCCGCGGAAGACGACTTCGCCTCGCACGCCGCATGGCGGATGGCGCAGGCCCGGGTGCTGTCCCACCGCCGGAGCCACGACGACGCCGCCGCCCTTGCCGAGCAGGCGGTGGCTCTCCTGGAGCCGACGGACTACCTCGCATGGCAGGCGGAGGGCGACGAGGTGCATGGGATCGTTCTGGCCGCGGCCGGCCGAACCGGTGAAGCGAGGGCGGCGTTCGAGCGAGCGGTCGACCGGTTCGAACGCAAGGGCGTCGTTCCCGCGGTCGCGCGGGTAAGCGGACGTCTCGAGCAGCTCGTGGGAGGATGAGGTCATGGCCGTTCCATCGACGATGCTCGCGCTCGGGACCAAGGCCCCGGATTTCGAGCTTCCCGACGTCGTGAGCGCCCGGACCGTGAGCGTCCGGGACTTCGACGCGAAGCGGGCGCTGCTCGTGATGTTCATCTGTCGCCACTGCCCGTACGTGCGGCACGTCCGTAGCGAACTCGCGCGGCTGGGGCGTGACTTCGCCGACTCGGAGCTCGCGATCGTGGCGATCAGCTCGAACGATCCCGTCGAGTACCCCGAGGACGCGCCCCAGAGCCTGGCTGAGGAGGCTCGCGAAGCCGGCTACGCCTTCCCCTACCTGTTCGACGAGACGCAGGAGGTCGCGAAGGCGTACACGGCGGCCTGCACACCCGACTTCTTCCTGTTCGACGCCGACCGCGCGCTCGCGTACCGGGGCCAGCTGGATGACAGCCGGCCGAGCAACGGCCTGCCCGTCACCGGCGTGGATCTTCGCGCGGCGATCGAGGCGGTCTTGTCGGGCGAGCCCGTGTCCGACGACCAGCGCGCCAGCATCGGCTGCAGCATCAAGTGGCGGGCGGGCAACG
>DATAEU010000036.1:0-8610 GCA_036257835.1 Actinomycetota bacterium
GAACAGCGTCTCGATCGCGTTGGGATCCTCCGACCCGGGACGCCACTCGACGACGCCGTCGGCGACGGCTCGATCCCACACCTCGCGGCCCTTCGGCGTGCGGATGATGGTGAGCGACCATCCGTCGCTCTGCCCGAGCCCGCCGAACGAGATGTCGGCGTGCTCCGCCGCGAAATCCGGGCAGCGCAGGCAGCCGGGGCGGGTGTACGCATGCGACTTCTTGAGCGAGTACGTCAGCTCGCGACCGTCCTGCGTGTAGAAGAGAAGCTTGCCCTTGATGTTCACGCGGACGATCTCGTCGAGCGACAGGCCGAGCTCGTTCTGCGCGATCTCAACCATGAGCCCCTCATAGGTGAACGACTTGGAGCACAGCAGACCGAACGTCCAGTTGACCTTCTTGGCCCACTTGTTGACGCGCCTCGCCTGCATCGATCCCGGCGCGCTCGCCTGGCACGACATGCCGACCAGCGCGAGCTTCGACAGCCCCATCTGCGCGGCCTTGACCATCGCGAGCGGGTTGGCGGAGTAGGTGTAGCGAGAGCCGGCCGCGGCGAGCACACCCTCCCGATCGGTGACGACCGCGGGCTCGCAGTCCCACGGCCGCTCCTCAGAGAGCTTCGACGTGCACACGCCGTCGATGTCGCCACGCTCGAGCCCCCACACCAGCAGGGCCGAGACGACGCCGCCGTCCTGTCCGTGCAGCAGCGTCTCCGGATCGGACGCGCGCGCAAGGACGATGTCCTGGTACTGCCCGATCAGGTCCTCGGGCTTGCGCGTCTGGCCGAACAGCAGCTGGTCGATGTCCGACTCCCACTCGCGGAACCGGGGGCATGCAAGCGTGCAGAGCGAGCACCCCTTGTCCCCGTGCGCGCAGACGTCGGGGCCGTCCTCCTGCAGCTGGACGGGTTCGTAGTCCTCGTAGCCGAGGACGTGGAACGGGCACGCGACGATGCACGCGGTGCACCCCGTGCACAGACCGGTGATGACGACCTCGTCGTACAGCTCGCGCCACTGCGTCCTGCCGTCGGTGGCGGTCATGGGCGGAGTATAGGTCGGGGTGAGTGCGATACCGGTCGGGCGGTTCGGCCCTCAGCGTGCGGGACCGACGGCGCCGCGGCGCAGGTCAGATCGAGAACGACTCGCCGCACGCGCACTCGTGCTTGGCCTGCGGGTTGAGCATCTTCAGGCCGCCGCCGAGCAGCGCGTCGTTGAACTCCAGCGTGCTGCCCGCCACGATCGGGGCGCTCCGCGTGTCGATCAGGACCCGCACGCCGTCGACCTCGACCACCTGGTCGTCGGTAGCGACGGCGTCGGCGAAGCCGAGCTCGTAGGAGAAGCCCGAGCAGCCGCCGGCGACCACCCGGACCCGAAGGATCGGCTGCGGGCGCCCCTCCTTCTCGGAGAGGGTACGGATCCGGCGCGCGGCCTTCTCGGTCACGGTGATGACGGTCGCGGTGTCGTTGGCCATCGGTTCCAGGATACCCGCCTGATCCGTTCGAGCCTCAGCCCGCGATGCGGCGGAACGCTTCCCTGACGGTCTCCGACAGCGTCGGGTAGGCGTGGATCGCTTCGGCGATCGTCTCCGCCGGCATCCGGCCGGTCATCGCCGCGACCACCTCGTGGATCATCGCGCCGGCCTCCTCGCCCACGATGTGGCCGCCGAGGAGCTCGCCGGTGCGGACGTCGGCGACGAGCTTGACCAGACCCTCGGTCGCCCCCTCGATGTGGGCGCGCTCGCTCTGGGAGAACGGGACGACGCCGGTGCGGACGTCGCGGCCGGCCTCGCGCGCCTGCGTCTCGGTCAGCCCCACGCTCGCGACCTCCGGATCGCAGAACGTCACGCGTGGCACCACGCGGTAATCGCGCGGACGAGGCCGCCCCAGGATGTCGTCCCCGACGACGTCCGCTTCGTAGGTCCCGACATGTGTGAACAGCAGCTCGCCCGTCGCGTCCCCGGCCGCCCAGACGTCCGGGTTGGTCGTGCGGAGGGTCCGCGTGAGGACGGGGCGGCCACGATCGTCGAGGTCGATGCCGGCGGCGCCGAGGTCGTGTCCCTCGAACACCGGGCGGCGGCCCGTCGTGACGAGGACCTGCTCGGCGGTCAGCGGGTCGGCGCCCTCGACCTCAACGCGCCACGTCGAGCCGTCGTGGCGCGCGGCCGTGATCCGCACGCCGGGTCGCAGCTCGATGCCCTCGGCCTCGAACGGCGGCACGAGGGCCGCGGCGGCCTGCTCGTCCTCGCTCGGCAGGATGTGGGGGAGCGCCTCGAGCGCCGTGACGCGGGCCCCGAACCGCGCGAAGATCTGCGAGAACTCGATGCCGATCGCCCCGGTGCCGATCACGACGAGCGTCGAGGGAACCCGCGTCGCGTCCCAGATCGCCTCGCGGTTCGTCCAATACGGCCCGTCGCCGAGGCCGTCGATCGGCGGGATCGTCGCCTCGGTCCCCGTCGCGAGGACGATCTTGTCGGCGACGATCCGCGTCCCGTCGGCGAGCTCGAGGTCGTGCGCTCCGACGAGGCGAGCCTCCTGGAGGAACACGCGCACGCCGATCCGCTCGAAGGGCGCCGCGCCCTCGTCCGACTGTTCGTCGATGACCTGCCGCGCGCGACGGCGAACCGCGTCGAGGTCCACCTCGACCTCGCCCGGCACACGCACGCCGAACCGTCCGGCGGTCCGCGCCAGATGGGCGATCTTGGCGCTGCGCAGCATGACCTTCGTCGGCACGCAGCCGAAGTGGTTGCACTCGCCGCCGAGGACCTCTCGCTCGGCGAGACCGATCCGGAGGTCCCCGCGCTCGCCGAGGCGGAACGCGATCTCGGATCCGGTCCCCCCGCCGCCGACCACGAAGACGTCGAACCGTTCCATCGATTGCGGTATCCAACCAGAGGCCGCGAGGGACGACGTCCGGAGCCTCCGCCGGTGGGCGGCTACGATGCCCGCATGCGGGCGCTCACCGATCTCGGACGCCTGCGCATGTCGCTCACCGGCGACCCGAGCCCGGCGCCGCCGCCCGACACGCGCCTCGCGGGGGTGCTCGTGCCGCTCGTGTTGGGGGAGCCTCCGACCGCCGTGTTCACACGACGGACCGAGCACCTCTCGCGGCACGCCGGAGAGATCTCGTTCCCGGGCGGCCTGCGCCACGACGAGGACGACGACCTGCGCGCGACCGCGCTGCGCGAGACGCGGGAAGAGCTCGGACTCGACCCGGTCGCCGTCGACGTCCTCGGCGTCTTGCCGTCGGTGCACACGTTCGTCTCGGGCATCCTGATCGTGCCGTTCGTCGGCGTGCTCGAGCAGCGCCCCGCGTTCCGGCCGAACGATGCCGAGATCGCCGAGGTGCTGGAATTCGCCCTCCTCGAGCTCGGCCGCGCCGAGTCGCTCGTGGAGTTCCCGCGCGACGGGCGCGTGTATCGCGGGTATGCCTACGAGATGCCGAACGCCACGATCTGGGGCGCGACCGCTCGGATTCTGCACGACCTGTTCGAGGCGATGCGCGCGGACGCACGCGTCGGTGGGTGAAGAGGAGAGCGACGATGAGCACGGCCGAGCTGCAACCGTACCTGCCCAGCGACGAGGAGCTCCGCTCGATCCTCGGCGAGGCGAGGACGATCGCCGTCGTCGGGCTGTCGGCGCGCCCCGAACGCGACTCTCATTCGGTCGCCGCGTTCCTGCAGTCGAAGGGCTACCGGATCGTGCCGGTGAACCCCAGGGAGACGGAGGTCCTCGGCGAACGCTCGTATCCCTCCTTGCTCGACGTGCCGGCCGACGTCGCGATCGACGTCGTGGACGTGTTCCGCCGCGCGGAATTCACGCCGGAGATCGCCAATCATGCCGTGCAGCGCGGTGCGAAGGTCCTGTGGCTGCAGGACCAGATCGTGAACGACGAGGCGCGGCGGATCGGTGAGGACGCTGGGATGACCGTCATCATGGGCGTCTGCATCCGGCGCGAGAGCCGCCGGCTGGAAGGGGAGGGCTAGCAACGTGCAGCGGTGGGAGTACTTCGTGGCCCCGCTCCTCGAGCACAACCCGGGCGAGATCCTGAACACGTTCGGCGAGGACGGGTGGGAACTGGTTGGCGTCGTGCAGCTCGCGAACCCGATGGGCGGGACCTCGACGGTCGCCTACCTGAAGCGACCGAAGGAGTAGGCGCGTCCTCGGACGGCGACCGGCGGTTCAGCGTCCGCCCAGCCGCCGCCGCGTGACGTACAGCAGCGCGAGCAGCCCGATCAGCACGACGACGCCCGCGGGGGTGAACGGCCCGCCGCTCGTGGCGCCGCTCCTGGCCCAGATCCCGTTCGACGTCACGACGTAGAGCCGGCCGTCGGGCGACCGTTCGATGTCCGTGATGCCCGCGTCGAATCGGGCGACGATCGCGTCGGTCGGCGTCGCCGAGCCTGAGGACGCGCCCGACGACGGGCCGACCGATCGGCCGGCGGACGGGAACGACAGCAGGTGCAGGTTCCCGTGGAAGTCGCCGACGTAGATCGAACCGTTGGGATCGACCGCGCATCCGGTCGGGACGACGACATCGCGCCACGCGAACACCGGCGGAACGAACCCGTCGTCCGCGCCCGGCCCGAGGTGATTCGGCCACCCGTAGTTCCCGCCCGGCTCGATGCGGTTGAGCTCGTCCCATTCTTCCGGCCCGTTCTCGGTCTCCCACAGCGTGCCGTCGTGGGACACGCAGAGACCGAACGAATTGCGGATGCCCATCGCGTAGACGGGTGAGTCCGCGCCGAACGGGTTGTCCGACGGGATCGTCCCGTCGTCGTTCACTCGAAGGATCTTGCCGCCGAGGTTCCCGACGTCCTGCGCGCGATCCTGCACGTGTCCCTCGCCCACGGCGACGAACAGCGTCCCGTCGTCGCCGAACGCGAGGTCGCCCCCGTTGTGATAGCCGTTCACGGTCGGGAGCAGCGTCAGGAGGTTCTCCGGGGCACCGCCGACGCTCCCGTCGTCCCGGATCCGAACCAGATGGTTGTGGCCGTCGCGCGCGTCCGAGTAGTAGGCATAGACCCACGGGTTCGCGTCGAAGTCGGGGTGGAGCGCCAGCCCGAGCAGCCCCATTTCGCCGCCGCCGTCGACCGGCAGCGTCGCGAACGGCGTCGGCGACACGGATCCGTTCGCGTCGATCACGCGGATGGCGCCGGTGTCCTTCTCGGTAAAGAACGCGCGGCCGTCCGACGCGAACGCCAGATTCGTCGGGAACGACGCGTTCGCGACGACCGCCCGAAACGTCAGGCGTGGCGCCGCCGCGTGGGCCGGAACGACCGACGCTGCCGTCGCGATCGCGAGGATCGAGAAGGTCGATGCCCATCGGCGCCGGCGGCTTCGGGCCACGTCGAGAGGGTACGGGTGCGCCGACCCTCAGGCGATCGCCCGAGCGTCGCGAGCGCGTTCGTGCGGCGTGTCCGCGATCGGTCCGCGATCGGTGCCGGCATCTGCCGAGCCGAACAGCCACCCAGCGTCGGGACCCTCGGCGGACCGGCCCGGTCTCGACCGGCCGGTTCAGCCGAGCGCGTGCGCCAGGTCGTCGATCAGGTCATCGGGATGCTCGATCCCGACCGAGAGGCGGATCAAGGTGTCGGGGACCTCGAGCGGTGAGCCGGCGACGCTCGCATGCGTCATCGGGCCGGGGAGCTCGATCAGCGACTCGACGCCGCCGAGCGATTCGGCCAGGAAGAATAGGCGAGTCCGCTCGACGACGGCCCGAGCCTCCTCGGCGGAGCCGACCTCGAACGACACCATCCCGCCAAACCCGTCCATCTGGCGCGCCGCGACCTCGTGGCCGGGGTCATCCTCCAGCCCCGGATACCGGACGCGAGTGACCTTCGGATGCCGCCGCAGGAACCGGGCCACGGCGTCGGCGCCGCGGCAGTGCGCCCGTACGCGAAGCGCCAGCGTCTTGAGCCCCCGCAGCGCGAGGTAGCAGTCCATCGGCCCGGGCACGGCGCCGACGGCGTTCTGGAGGAACGCCAGCCGGTCGCGCAGCGCGTCGTCGTTCGTCACGATCGCGCCGGCGACCAGGTCCGAGTGGCCGGCGAGGTACTTGGTCACCGAATGCACGGCGACGTCGGCGCCGAGCTCGAGCGGCCGTTGGAGATACGGCGTCGCGAAGGTGTTGTCGACGACGACCATCGCCCCGCCGTCGTGCGCGATCGAGGAGACCGCCGCGACATCGACGAGCTTCAACAGCGGGTTGGTCGGCGTCTCGACCCACACCATCTTCGTCTCGGGACGGATGGCACCGCGGACGGCATCCGCATCGGTGAGATCAACCGTGTCGAACGCGAGACCCCAGCCGTTCAGCACGCGGGCGAGCAACCGGTACGTCCCCCCGTATACGTCGTCGCCGAGGACCACGTGATCGCCCGGCGCGAGCGTGAGCAACAACGTCGTCTCGGCGCCCATCCCCGAGGCGAAACAGAGCCCGTGCGC
Source organism: Actinomycetota bacterium (assembly GCA_036257835.1). Taxonomy (GTDB): domain Bacteria; phylum Actinomycetota; class UBA4738; order UBA4738; family HRBIN12; genus DATAEU01. Next base: position 6,441 of record DATAEU010000036.1, read on the forward strand.
CCCCCCTTCGAGCGAGGCGATCGCCGTCTGGAGCGCCTCGCGCGTTGGGTTGCCGCCGCGGGCGTAGTCGTAGCGCTTCGGCTGTCCGACACGCGGCTGCGCGTACGTTGCGGTCTGGAAGATCGGCACGTTCACCGCGCCGAAGGCCTCCTCCGGCTCTTGTCCGGCGTGGATGGCTCGCGTCTCGAACCGCAGGCCGTCGCTCGTCTCCTTCCTCATCGGGCCTCCGGCGGAAGCGCCCAGCCGCGTCTCGTCAGCTCGTCGCCGGCCGACGCGCCGGCGCGCACCAGCTTCCACAATCCGGATTTGCGCTTGGCGTCGTGGCCGGGGGCGAACTCCCGCGCGGTCAGCGCGTCGCATCCGGGGTCGCCGCACGCGCACGCCGACAACCCCGGCAGCGCCGGTTGCCGTGCCTCGGCCGGCGGTCGGGCGCCACGCCGGTATGGACGCGCCGGCAGCGTCGCCGAGGGCAGCACGATCTGCCCCTCGCGCGGATCGCCGGGCGCGCTGAACCGGCGCTCGAGCGCGAACAGCCCGGTCAGCGCCGCGAGCGCGGCATCGACCTGATCGAGCGTCCGCAGCGCGCGGATGTCGACGTTCTGCTCGCGAAGGATCGCACGGCGCCATTCGCGCTTGCCGATGCCCTCCGGGGGCAGGGACCCGGCGAGCACGACGGCCGTCGCGTGCGGGAAGACCTCGATCGCGCTGTCCCTCACCGAGCCGCCCCCGCGGTACCGGGGGTAACGGTCGGCGAGCGCATCGAAGACGCGGAACCCGACCGTCATCCATTCGTAGAACGGGTGATCGGCCATCCGCCTGTCCGACGGCGTGTTGAACGACTGCAGACCGAACAGCCGCAGCTCGCGCTCCGTCAGGCGCGATCGTCCCGACGTCGCCCAGCACGGCGGGGCGTCGATCGCGACGACGTCGGCGCCGGAGTCGAGCGCGAGCGCGCCGACCTCCTCGACGCCGACGCGGCGGTGCGTGTCGAGGATCTCGCGTCCGTCGCCGAGGAGGACGAGGTCCAGGCCTCGTCGAACCCCGACGTCGATCCCGAGCGCGCGCACGTCGAGCGTTAGGGCGTCTTCCGGTGGGCGAGGAACTCGAGCAGGTCGCTGCGCGTGACGACGCCGAGCACCTGGCCTCCCTTCACCACGAGGACCGCCGGGCCGTGCTGCAAGGCCTCGAACACCAGGTCGACGGGATGGTCGTGCTCCACTAGGCCGACGGGCGGTCCCATCACCTCGGCGACGTCGGCCTGGAGGGCGTCGGGATCGCGGAACAACCGGTCGAGGAGCGCGTTCTCACGGATCGAGCCGACGATCTGCGCGACCTCGGTCGAGCCCGACTCGCGGACGACCGGCGCCTGCGAGATCGAGTACTCCTGCAGCACGTCGACGGCCTGGCGCACCTTGTCGTGCGCCGCGACCGTCACGAGCGGCGGCAGCTCGCCGTGCTTGGCCGAGAGGACCTCCTCGACGCGGACCACCTCGGGGCGCTCGAGCATCCCGTACTGGAGCAGCCAGGTGTCGGAGTAGAGCTTCGACAGGTAGTTGCGCCCCGTGTCCGGCAGGATCACGACGATGACCTTGTCCTCGTCGAGCTCGCGAGCCACCTGGAGCGCCGCGTACACGGCGGTGCCGCAGGACTCGCCGACGAGGATGCCCTCCTGCCGCGTGATGGCCCGGGCGACGCGGAAGGATTCGCGATCGGGGACGCGAACCCAGCGGTCGACGACGCTCGGGTCGAACGTCGCCGGCCAGAAGTCCTCGCCGATCCCCTCGGTCAGGTAGGGATGCGCCTCGTCCCCCGAGTAGAGCGAGCCCTCGGGATCCGCGCCGACGACGAGCAGGTCGGCCCTGCGCTCCTTCAGGTAGCGCGCGATGCCGGTGATGGTGCCGCCGGTGCCGACGCCGCACACCAGGACGTCGATCTCGCCCCCCGTCTGCTCCCAGATCTCGGGGCCCGTCGTGTCGTAGTGCGCCTGAGGGTTCGCCTGATTGAAGTACTGGTTGGGTTGGAACGCCCCCGGGATCTCCTCCGTGAGCCGGTCGGCGACGCGGTAATAGGACTCCGGTGACTCGGGCGCGACGGCGGTCGGCGTGATGATGACCTCGGCGCCGTAGGCGCGCAGGAGCGAGATCTTCTCCTGGCTCATCTTGTCGGGCAT